>JBBQEF010000132.1:0-14571 GCA_038320445.1 Mycobacteriales bacterium | reverse complement strand
TAGAGGACGGCTGCGTCGGTCCAGAGGCGGCCGCTGCGGCCGGTCAGGACGTCCAGGAGCCCGGCCGCCTGGCCGTCGGTCAGGGAGGCCACGTAGTCGATCACCGCCCGGCCTCTCGCCAGCCGGTCGACGTCCTCCGGCCGGGCGAGCCTCGTGTACTCGGCCCGGGCCAGCTCCACCAGGTCGTGCAGGCGCGGGGGCAGGCCGGGCCCGCCGGTGCCGGCCTCCGACAGCCAGTCCTGCAGGGCCCCCACCAGCCCGGTCAGCACCGTGGCCTGGCCGCGCTGGTGCGAGGCCAGGTCGGCGCGCAGCAGCACGAACCGCTGGTGGACGAACTTCAGGACCGCCACCTCGTGCCACTGTGCGGTGGCCAGCGCCACGTGCGCCGAGCGCACCGGCGGGTCGGGGCCCACGTCGACGCCCGCGACCAGCCGGGACGTCCAGCGCGCCGAGAACTCCGCCACCGCCCGCTCGGCGGCCATCGAGCCGTCGAACGAGACGGCGAGCAGGCCGTCCACGAGGTCGTCGCCCACCCGCTCGACGGCCGCGGTGAACGCGTCGTCGTCGTAGGCCCAGGCGTCCTTGTCCGCGAGCCGGCGGCGGAGCCGCTCCAGGTCGGCCCCCGGGCCGGACGCGGGCCGGGCCTGCCTCCAGCCGCTCAGCTCCGCCGCCACGCCGACCTGGCGCAGCACCCCGACGCGGTGGAAGTCCTCCAGGTCGTGGATGGCGTAGGCGATGTCGTCCGCGGTGTCCATGACGGCGGCCTCCACGGTCTGCTGCCACGGCCCGATCACGCCGGCGAACGCGGCGCGGCTGTCGACGAGGTCGTCGAGTTCGGTGGAGTAGCAGGAGAACTTGGCCGACCCGGCGCCCGGCGCGCCCGGCCGGACGCCCGCACCGCGCGGTGGCACCGCGGCGGCGCTCGGGTGCGGGTGGGGATGGCCGCGGCGCGCCCACGGGTACTTGAGGACGGCGGCACGCACCGCCGCGGTCAGGTCGAGCCCGGTGCCGCCGGGGCCGTGCAGGTCGATCGTGGTGACGATGCGGAAGCTCTGCGCGTTGCCCTCGAAGCCGTCGGGCAGGCCGAGCCGTTCGCGGGCGAGCCGGTCGAGCACCTGCTCGCCGAGGTGGCCGTAGGGCGGGTGGCCGAGGTCGTGGGCCAGCGCCGCGGCCTCGACGACGTCCGGGTCGCAGCCGCCGAGCTCCTCGACCAGCGGTCCCGGTGCCAGCCGCTCCGCGATCGCGCGCGCCACCTGGGCGACCTGGAGGCTGTGGGTGAGCCGGTTGTGCACGAGCAGGCCGGTCCCGGCCGGGCTGACGACCTGCGTGACACCGGCCAGGCGGGCGAAGAAGGGCGAGGCGGCGATCCGGTCGCGGTCGACCCGGAACGGGCTCGCGGCCAGCCCCGCCCCGGACTCGGTCGGCCCTGCGCGCCGCCCCGCGCGCGCCAGGAGATCCACACGTGCAGGCTAGAGGGTGTGCCACGGGTAGGTTGCGGCGAACGGGCCGATCGTCGGCAACCGGGGAGGGCACTGTCGTGATCGACGTCCTCGTGGTCGGAGGTGGGCCTGCGGGCCGTGCACTCGCGGCCGCGTGCGGACGGCGCGGGCTGGGCACCGTGCTCGTCGACCGCTCGCCGCTCGCGACCTGGCGCGCCACCTACGGCGCGTGGACCGCCGACCTGCCCGCCGACCTGCCCTCTTCCGTGGTCGCCGCGCGCGCCACCGGCCGCGCGATCGCCTGCTCGGCCTGGGATCTCGACCGCGAGTACGCGGTGCTCGACGTGCCCGAGCTGCGCCGCCATCTCGACGGCGAGCTGGACCGGGCGGGCGTCGACGTGCGCGCCGGACGGGTGACCGGGTGGGCCGGAGCCGGCGAGGTGGCGCTCGCGGACGGCGGCCGGTTGCGCGCCCGGATGATCGTGGACGCCGGCGGGCGCCGGCAGCCGCTGGGGATCCCGGGCCCGGGCCGGCTCGCCGCCGAGCAGACCGCCTTCGGCGTCGTCGTGGACGAGGCCACCGCAGCACCGGTCGTGGCGCCCGGCACGGCGCTGTTCATGGACTGGCGCGCCGACCACGGCGAGGTCGGCCCGCCGACGTTCCTCTACGCCGTGCCGCTCGGCGGCGGGCGGGTGCTGCTGGAGGAGACCTCGCTCGCGCGGCGCCCCGGGCTCCCGCAGCCGGTTCTGCGCCGCCGCCTGCACGCACGGCTCGCGCACCACGGCGTCACCGTCCCCGGCGGCGCCCAGGTCGAGCACGTCCGGTTCCCGGTCGACGCGCCACGCCACCGCACACCGGGCGTCGTCGGGTTCGGGGCCGCCGCCCCACTCGTGCACCCGGCCAGCGGCTTCAGCGTCGCGACCTCGCTGACCCTGGCCCCGGCCGTCGCCGACGCGCTGGCGTCCGGGGGGCTCACCGCGGCGCAGGACGTCGTGTGGCCGGCGCAGGCGCGGGCCGTGCACCGGTTCCGCCGGATCGGGCTGGAGGCGTTGCTGCGGATGCCACCCGCCGAGGTGCCGGGCTTCTTCGAGGTGTTCTTCGCCCTCCCCGCCCGGCACCGCTGGGCCTACCTCGGCGGGCGCGACGACCTCGCCGGCACGGCGGCGGTGATGGGGGCGTTGTTCGGGCGGTCGGGCTGGCGGCTGCGGGCGCGGCTTGTCATGCCTGCGGTGCTGCGACCCTCGCCGCCGGCCGAAAGGACGGCCCCGATCGGGTGATACCTCCGCTGCCGGACGGCCGTACCACTGCCGGTGACCTCCCGGCACGACGTGGCGGCCGGGCTGCCGGCACCTCCACCCGTGGGCACCGGGCCGTCCCGGCCGACCCGGCTTGACCGGCGCCCGGGGCCGAGGTAGGAAGCTCGACACCATGAGCCTCGACGCCTACCTCGCCCGCATCGGGGTCGCGCCCGGCAGCCCCGACATCGCGACGCTGCGCGCGATCGTCGCGGGCCACACGCGCGCGATCGCCTTCGAGAACCTCAACCCGTTCACCGGGCGCGAGGTGCACCTCGACGACGACGCGCTCGCCGCGAAGATCGTGCACGGCGGCCGGGGCGGCTACTGCTTCGAGCAGAACCTCCTGCTGCGCCGGGCGCTGGAGGATCTCGGCTTCCGCACCACCGTGCTCACCGGCCGCGTGGTCTGGGGCAGCCCGGCCACCGACCCGCTACCGCCGCGCACCCACATGCTGCTGCGCGTCGAGCTGCCGGGCGGTCCGCACGTCGTCGACGTGGGCTTCGGCGGGCAGACGCTGACCGGGGTCCTGCGACTGGAGCACGGCGTCCAGCAGCCGACCCCGCACGAGCCGTACCGGCTGCTGGACGACGCCGGCACCTGGACGATGCAGGCCCGCGTCGGCGCCGAGTGGCGGTCGCTCTACCACTTCGACCTCGCACCCCAGCTGCGCGTCGACCTGGCGATGGCCAGCTGGTACGTGTCGCACCACCCGGCATCGCACTTCGTCACGGGCGTGGTGGCCGCCCGGCCCGCTCCGGACCGCCGCTACAACCTGGGCGGCCGGACCCTCGCCACGCACCACGTGGGCGGCCCGTCGGAGAGCAGGGAGCTCGCGAGCGCCACGGAGGTCATGGAGGTCCTGGAGGAGACGTTCCTCCTGACCCTCGCGGCCCTCCCCGACCTGGAGACCGCCCTGAAGCGCCTGTTCTGAGCGGCGATCAGACGCGGAACCCGAGGGCACGCAGCTGCTCGCGGCCGTCCTCGGTGATCTTGTCGGGGCCCCACGGCGGCATCCAGACCCAGTTGATCTTGATCTCGTCCACCAGGCCCCCGGTCGGGCCCGTGGTCAGTGCCGCTCGCGCCTGCTCCTCGATCACGTCGGTCAGCGGGCAGGCGGCGCTGGTGAGGGTCATGTCGATCGTGGCGACCCCGCCGTCGGCCTGGATGCCGTAGACCAGGCCGAGGTCGACGACGTTGATGCCCAGCTCGGGGTCGACCACGTCGCGCATGGCCTCCTCGAGGTCGTCGACCGACGGGTCCTCCGCACGCGCGGGCGGCTCGGGCATGCCCGCCGCGCCCCGCACCACGTCATCGGTCACGCTCTCACTCCGCGCTGATGATCCGCTCGCAAGCTCGCTCATGTCGTTGCCTCCTCTTTCGCATCGGTCACCCGGACGACGGCGTCCTTGAACGCCATCCACCCGAGCAGTGCGCATTTCACCCGCGCCGGGTACTTGGCCACGCCCGCGAACGCGACGCCGTCGCCGAGCACGCCCTCGTCCGGTTCGACCTGGCCGCGGCCCTGCGCCATCTCCTGGAACGCGGAGAGGATCCGCAGTGAGTCCGCAACCGACCGCCCGACCACCAGGTCGGTGAGCACCGACGCCGAGGCCTGGCTGATCGAGCAGCCGAGCGTCTCGTGGGAGACCTCGCTGACGGTGTCGCCGTCGAGCTTCACCCGCAAGGTGATCTCGTCGCCGCAGGTGGGGTTGATCTGCATCGACTCCGCGTCGAACGGCTCGCGCAGACCCGCGCCGTGCGGCGACCGGTAGTGGTCCAGGATGATCTCCTGGTACATCTGTTCGAGCTGCACGTCAGCTCACCCCGAAGAACGTGCGAGCCGCCCGGACGCCTTCGACGAGCGCCGCTACCTCGTCCACCGTGTTGTACACGGCGAACGACGCCCGGGCCGTCGCCGCGACCCCGAACCGGCGGTGCAGCGGCCACGCGCAGTGGTGGCCGACACGGATGGCGACACCGCGGTCGTCGAGCACCTGCCCGACGTCGTGGGCATGGATCCCCTCGACGACGAACGACACCGCTCCCCCGCGCTGCTCGGTGGTGGCCGGCCCGATGATCCGGACGCCGGGAACCGCCGACAGGCCCTCCAGCGCCGCCGCGACCAGCTCCGCCTCGTGGGCGGCGATCACGTCCATGCCGATCTCGGTGAGGTAGTCGACCGCCGCGGCCAGCCCGACGGCCTGCGAGGTCATCGGCACGCCGGCCTCGAACCGCTGCGGCGGCGGGGCGTAGGTCGAGCCCTCCAGCCGCACCATCTCGATCATGGATCCACCGGTGAGGAACGGCGGCATGGCCTCCAGCAGATCCGAGCGCCCGTAGAGCACCCCGACCCCGGACGGGCCGAGCATCGTGTGGCCGGAGAACGCGGCGAAGTCGACGCCGAGCCTCGTCAGGTGCACCGGCATGTGCGGCACCGACTGGCAGGCGTCGAGCAGCGTGAGCGCCCCCACCGCCTTCGCCCGCCGCACCAGCTCCGCGACCGGCGCGATCGAGCCGAGCACGTTGGACTGGTGCGCGAACGCCACGATCTTCGTGCGCTCCGAGAGCTCGATAGAGTCGAGGTCGATGCGGCCCTCGTCGGTCACCGCGTACCAGCGCAGCGTGGCCCCGGTGCGGCGGCACAGCTCCTGCCAGGGCACGAGGTTGGCGTGGTGCTCCAGCTCGGTGATCACGATCTCGTCGCCGGGGCCGAGTACGAAGCGCTCGGCGCCCGGGAAGCCTGCGGCGTTGCTGAACGCGTACGCGACGAGGTTGATCCCCTCGGTGGCGTTCTTGGTGAACACCAGCTCCGCCGGGTCGGCGCCGACGAACGCGGCGATCCGCGCCCGCGCCGACTCGTAGGCGTCGGTGGCCTCCTCGGCCAGCTGGTGAGCACCCCGGTGCACGGCCGCGTTGTGCTGCTCGAGGAAGCTGCGCTCGGCGTCGAGCACCTGGCGGGGCCGCTGGGAGGTGGCCCCGGAGTCCAGGTAGACGAGCGGCTTCCCGTCCCGCACGGTGCGCGCGAGGATCGGGAAGTCCGCCCGGATCTTCTGCAGATCCATCAGACCGCGGCCGCCGGGGTCGCGAACCGCTCGTATCCGTTGCGCTCGAGCTCGTCGGCCAGCTCCGGACCACCGGACTCGACGACGCGGCCGCCCGCGAACACGTGCACGACGTCGGGGGTGATGTGCTGCAGGATCCGCGTGTAGTGCGTGATCAGCAGAACGCCGACGTCGCCGGCCGCCTTGTACCGGTTGACGCCCTCGGAGACGACGCGCAACGCGTCGACGTCCAGGCCGGAGTCGGTCTCGTCGAGCACCGCGATCTTCGGCTTGAGCAGGGCGAGCTGCAGCACCTCGTGGCGCTTCTTCTCGCCGCCGGAGAAGCCCTCGTTGACGTTGCGGTCGGCGAAGTCGGGGTTGATGTCGAGGTCGCTCATCGCGCCCTTGACCTCCTTGACCCAGGTGCGCAGCTTCGGCGCCTCGCCGCGCACCGCGGTGGCCGCGGCGCGCAGGAAGTTGGCCGTGGACACGCCGGGGACCTCCACCGGGTACTGCATGGCCAGGAAGAGCCCGGCGCGGGCGCGCTCGTCGACGGTCATGGCGAGCACGTCGGCGCCGTCGAGGGTGACGCTGCCGCTCGTGACCTCGTACTTCGGGTGCCCGGCGATCGCGTACGCGAGCGTGGACTTGCCGGAGCCGTTCGGGCCCATGATCGCGTGGGTCTCGCCACCGCGGATCGTGAGGTCGACGCCCTTCAGGATCTCCTTGGGGCCGTCGTCGGTGGCGACCGAGACGTGCAGGTCCTTGATCTCCAAGGTCGACATGTAGCTGACTTCTCCGTTCAGATTCCGGTCACGGCGAGCTCGGCCTCGATGGCCGCCTCCAGCCGTTCGCGCAGGTCGGGGAGGGTGATGCGGGACAGGATCTCGCCGAAGAACCCGCGGACCACGAGACGGCGGGCCGCGTCCTCCGGGATGCCGCGGCTCTGCAGGTAGAACAGCTGCTCGTCGTCGAACCGGCCGGTGGCGCTGGCGTGCCCGGCGCCGGCGATCTCGCCGGTCTCGATCTCGAGGTTGGGCACCGAATCGGCGCGGGCGTGCTCGGTGAGCACCAGGTTGCGGTTGAACTCGAACGTGCGCGTGTTCTCGGCGGCGGCGCGGATCAGCACGTCGCCGATCCAGACCGTCCGGGCGTCGGTGGTGCCCTTCCTGCCCTGCAGCGCGTTCTTGTACATCACGTTGGACGTGCAGCTGGGCTCGGCGTGGTCGACCAGAAGCCGCTGTTCCAGGTGCTGCCCCGCGTCGGCGAAGCCGAGGCCGGCCAGCTCGGCGTCGCCGCCGGGACCGCGGTACTTGACCGTGGGGCTGATGCGCACGAGGTCGCCGCCCAGTGCCACCGAGGTGGCGCGCAGGGTGGCGTCGCGGCCGATCGACAGGTGCTGCGCGCTGACGTGCACGGCGTCGTCGGCCCACTCCTCGGTGACGACCAGCGTGAGCTTCGAGCCGTCGCCGAGCACGACCTCGATGTTGTCGGCCAGCGTGCCGGAGCCGCTGAACTCGACGACGACGGTGCCCTCCGCGTGCGGCGTCGTGCGGATCTGCAGATGACCCGCGGCGACGACGCCCTCCCCCGGGCCGGTCACGCGGACGGTGACCGGCTCCGGGGTGCCGTCGATCGTCACGACAGCAGCCGAGCGGAACGACGACCAGGCCGCGGCCGCGACGCGATCGGCGGGGACGCCGCCGTCGCCGATCCGCGGGTCGTCCCGGCCGACGGTCTCCGCATCGCCGCCCTCGACGGTGACCGTGGCCGATCCGTCGAAGGACGCCGTGCCGTCGTGCAGCCCGCGCAGGCGTCGCATCGGCGTGAAGCGCCAGTTCTCCTCACGGCCACCGGGGACCTCGAAGGCCTCCAGGTCATAGGAGGTGAAACGCTCGCTCGCCGAGGCCAGGGGCTTGCTGCCCTGGCCCTCCTTGGCGCCGGCCAGCTCGGGGGCGAGGCCGGCAACTTCCGTCGTCACGATTGCGCCTCCGCGGGACGACGTACGTCGGCGGTCATCCGACCGAGCCCTCCATCTGCAGTTCGATGAGCCGGTTCAGCTCCAGCGCGTACTCCATGGGCAGCTCGCGCGCGATGGGCTCGACGAACCCGCGCACGACCATGGCCATGGCCTCGTCCTCCGTGAGCCCGCGGCTCATCAGGTAGAACAGCTGGTCGCCGCTGACCTTCGAGACCGTGGCCTCGTGGCCCATCGACACGTCGTCGGTGCGCACGTCCACGTAGGGGTAGGTGTCGCTGCGGCTGATCGTGTCGACGAGCAGCGCATCGCACTTCACGGTCGAGCGCGAGTTCTTCGCCCGCGCGTTGATCTGCACCATGCCGCGGTACGACGTGCGGCCACCACCCCGGGCGACCGACTTCGAGATGATCGTCGAGGACGTGTTGGGTGCCATGTGCACCATCTTCGCGCCGGCGTCCTGGTGCTGGCCCTCGCCCGCGAACGCGATGGAGAGCACTTCACCCTTGGCGTGCTCGCCCATCAGCCAGACGGCCGGGTACTTCATGGTGACCTTGGAGCCGAGGTTGCCGTCGACCCACTCCATGGTGGCGCCCTCTTCGGCCTTGGCGCGCTTCGTCACCAGGTTGTAGACGTTGTTCGACCAGTTCTGGATGGTCGTGTAGCGGCAGCGGCCGCCCTTCTTCACGATGATCTCGACGACGGCCGAGTGCAGCGAGTCGGACTTGTAGATCGGCGCCGTGCAGCCCTCGACGTAGTGCACGTAGGCGCCCTCGTCGACGATGATCAGCGTGCGCTCGAACTGGCCCATGTTCTCGGTGTTGATCCGGAAGTAGGCCTGCAGCGGGATGTCCACCTTCACGCCCTTGGGCACGTAGATGAACGAGCCGCCCGACCACACGGCGGAGTTCAGCGCGGAGAACTTGTTGTCGCCCGACGGGATGACCGAACCGAAGTACTCCCGGAACAACTCGGGCTGCTCCCTGAGCGCGGTGTCGGTGTCCAGGAAGATGACGCCCTGCTCCTCGAGGTCCTCACGGATCGAGTGGTACACGACCTCGGACTCGTACTGCGCGGCGACACCGGACACCAGGCGGGCCTTCTCGGCCTCGGGGATGCCCAGCTTGTCGTAGGTGTTCTTGATGTCGGCGGGCAGGTCGTCCCAGGTGGCGGCCTGCTTCTCCGACGAGCGCACGAAGTACTTGATGTTGTCGAAGTCGATGCCGGACAGATCGGCACCCCATCGCGGCATGGGCTTGCGCACGAACATGTCGAGCGCCTTGAGGCGGAAGTCGAGCATCCACTGCGGCTCGGACTTCAGGGCGGAGATGTCGGCGACGACGTCGGCGGACAGGCCGCGACGTGCCGTGGCGCCTGCGGCGTCCGGATCGGCCCAGCCGAAGTCGTAGCGGCCGAGCGTCGCGAGCGTCTCCTCCTGGGTGAGTTGCTCAGGAGCGGTCGTCATGTGCGGACTGCCTCCCTCTCGGGATCGTTGTGGTGGTCGCCCCTCTGCGGAGTTCGGGAGCCTCCGCAGGAACGTGTGTGGTGCACGCGGAATGGCCGCGCGCGATGGTGGACAGGCGCTGCACGTGGGTGCCGAGCAGCTCCGCGAACGCGAGCGTCTCGGCCTCGCACAGCTGCGGGAACTCGGCGGCCACGTGCGCGACCGGGCAGTGGTGCTGGCAGAGCTGCACGCCCGACCCCGCCTCGCGGGTCTGCGCGGCGTAGCCGCGGGCCGTGAGCACATCGGCCAGCACGCCGGCGCGCGCATCGGCGCCGACGACGGCGCTGACCTTCGCGGCCCCGTCGCCCAGCATCTCCTCGACGCGCCCCCGCGCGAAGTCGGCGACGGCGGACTGCCCGCCGTGCTCGGCGAGGTAGCGCAGCGCGGCGACGGCGAGGTCGTCGTAGCCGTGGCCGAACCGGGCCCGCCCCGCGTCGGTGAGCAGGTACTCCCGTGCCGGGCGGCCGCGGCCGCGCGGGCCCCGGCGCGACGCCTGGCGGGCCTCGGCCTCGCCGTCGGCGATCAGCGCGTCGAGATGGCGGCGGACAGCGGGCGCGGACAGCTCGAGCGACACGGCCACCGCGGCGGCGGTGATCGGCCCCTGCTCCATGAGCAGGCGTGCCACCGCCTCACGCGTGCGTCCGTCGGGCTCGAAGCTTTTCACAACACCAGTGTTGCTTATATGCCCGACGGCGGCAACGGCGGCCTCCGTTCGGGTGAGCGGGGTCACGTCGTGTCTGCTCGCTACGCTGGGCACATGGTCGCACCGGAACTCGACGGGGTGCGCCCGGTCGAGCTCAGCGTGCCACCCCGGGACCCGAGCCGCATCGCGCGCCGGCTGGGACTCACCGGCACGCTGCTGATGGCGGTCGGGGCGCTGGGCTCGGGCGCGCTCCCGGTGCCCAACCCGCTGTTCGGCCTGCGCCTGATCGGGCTGCCCAGCCGCAACGTCACGGTCGCCATCGCCGTCACCTACACGGGCATCGCGCTGCTGGTGCTGTCGTGGTTGTGGGTGGGCAAGATGCTCCGGTCCCGCGGTGCGGTCGCCCCGGCCCCGACGCGACCCCAGCTGGCCCGCACGGCGATCCTGTGGGCGATCCCGCTCGCCGTGGCGCCCCCGCTGTTCTCCCGCGACGTCTACAGCTACCTCGCACAGAGCGCCACGCTCGCCCGCGGCATCGACCCGTACGTACTGGGGCCGGCCGAGGCGCTGGGCGTCGAGGACCCGCTCACCCGCAGCATCCCGACGATCTGGCGCGACACCCCGGCCCCGTACGGCCCGCTGTTCCTGCTGCTCGGCCGCGGCATCACGGCCGTGTCCGGCAACGACATCGTGCTCGGCATCTTCTGCCACCGGGTGCTCGCGGTGTTCGGCATCGCGATGATCATCTGGTCGCTGCCGCGGCTGGCCAAGCGCTGCGGGCTCGACGGCGGGCTGGCGCTCTGGCTCGGCGTAGCCAACCCGCTGGTGCTGTTCCACCTGGTCAGCGGCATCCACAACGAGTCGTTGATGATCGGGCTGTTCCTCGCCGGCATGGAGATCGGGCTGCGCTCGGGCGATCGGCTCCTCGATCCGCGGTTCCTGGGCGGCGCCGCGCTCATCGTGTGCGGCTCGGCCATCAAGCTGCCCGCCCTGCTCGTGCTCGGCTTCCTGGGCCTCGACTGGGCGCGCAGGCGCGGGGGGCGCGTCCGTGACGTCGCCAAGGCCGCCGTCGTGCTGCTGGCCGTCACGGTGGCGATCTACACACCGCTGTCGCTCGGCATGGGGGTCGGGTTGGGCTGGACCACCACGCTCGCCGTGCCGAGCCTCATCCTGAGCTGGATGTCGGCCACCACCGACCTCGGGCTGATCGGCGGGCAGGCCGGCGTGCTCGGCGGGCTCGGCGATCACACGACGGCCGTGCTGTCGCTGTTCCGGGGCACCGGCCTGGCGATCGCCGGCGTGATCTGCGGCGTGCTGCTCTGGAAGGTCCACCGCGGCCGGCTCGATCCCATCACCGGCATGGCGGCGGGCATGGGCGCGGTCGTGCTGCTCGGCCCGGTCGTCCATCCCTGGTACGTGCTGTGGGGGCTCATCCCGCTCGCGGCCACCCGGGCGTTGCCGCGCTACCGGCGGGCGCTGCTCGCGGCGTCGGCGGTGCTGGCGCTCGTGGTCCCGCCGACGGGCGCGGACTTCAACTTCCGGCCCTACCAGCTGCCGATGGCGATCGCCGCGGCGTTCGTGATCCTGGTGCTGGTCCTGCTCGAACAGCGTCGCCGGCTCGCCGGACAATCGGGCCCCGACATCCGCGCCCTGCCGGGGCGCTCCGAACCACCGCTCTCCTAGACTCAGGCGGTGCGATCGAGCCCCCCACCACCCGCCGTCTCGGTACGGGGGCTGGTCAAGCGCTACGGCGGCACCACCGCCGTCGACGGGCTCGACCTGGAGCTGCCCTCCGCGTCGGTACTGGCGCTGCTGGGGCCCAACGGAGCCGGCAAGACCACCACGGTCGAGATCTGCGAGGGCTTCGTCACCGCGGACGCCGGTGAGGTGCGCGTGCTCGGCATCGACCCCGCCCGGGCGCCGGACGCGCTCCGGGCCCGCATCGGCGTGATGCCGCAGGGCGGCGGCGCCTATCCCGGGGTGCACGCCGGGGAGATGTTGCGGCTCGTCGCCGCGTGCGCGGCGAGGCCGCTCGACCCGGCCTGGCTGCTCACCGTGCTCGGCCTCGACGCCTGCGCCCGCACCCCGTACAAGCGCCTCTCCGGGGGCCAGCAACAGCGGCTCGCGCTGGCGTGCGCCGTGGTCGGCCGCCCCGAGCTGGTGTTCCTCGACGAACCGACCGCAGGCATGGACCCGCAGGGCCGACGGCTGGTGTGGGAGCTGATCGAGGCGCTGCGACGTGACGGCGTCGCCGTGCTGCTCACCACGCACCTCATGGAGGAGGCCGAGGCGCTCGCCGACGACGTCGTGATCGTCGACCACGGTCGCGTCGTCGCACACGGCAGCCCGACGGCGCTGACCTCCGGCAGCCAGCACCGCGAGATCCGGTTCCGCGCGAAGCCCGGCATGGACCTCGACGGCCTCGCGGCGGCGCTCCCGGCCGAGTACCTCGCCAAGGAGACCCGGTCGGGCCGCTACCTCGTGCAGGGCCGGATCGACCCGGGGGTGCTCTCCACCATCACCGCGTGGTGCGCCGACCAGGGCGCGCTCGCCGACGACGTGCAGGTGGCGCGGCGCAGCCTGGAGGACGTGTTCCTGGAGCTGACCGGCAAGGAGCTGCGACCGTGACCACCGGATCCGGCAGCCGGTTCCCGGCAGGCACCTTCACCCCCGATGCCGGAGCCGGCTCGCCGCTGCGGATGCTCGCCGCCCAGTCCGGCACCGAGATGCGGCTCGCGCTGCGCAACGGCGAGCAGCTGCTGCTCACGCTGCTCATCCCGGTCGTGCTGCTCCTGGGCCTGACGCTGCTGGGCATCGTGCCGCTGCCCGAGCCGCGGGTCGCGAGCGTCGCACCGGGCGTGCTCGCGCTGGCCGTGATGTCCACGGCGTTCACCGGCCAGGCCATCGCGCTCGGTTTCGACCGCCGCTACGGCGTGATCCGCAGGCTCGCCGCCACCGCGCTGCCCCGCTGGCTGCTCGTGGCCGGGCGGATGGTGGCGGTCCTCGGGGTCGTCGTGGTCCAGGTCGTGGTGCTGGGGCTGATCGCCGCGCTGCTGGGGTGGCGGCCGGCCGCGGCCGGGGTCGGCTGGGCGGTGCTGCTGGTGCTGCTCGGCTGCGCCGCGTTCGGGTCGCTGGGCATCCTGCTCGGCGGGTCGCTGCGCGCGGACATCACGCTCGCCGTCGCCAACCTCGTCTGGTTCGTGCTGCTGCTGGCCGGGGGCATCGTGATCCCGGTCGGGCAGCTGCCCGGCCCGATCGCCGCCGTCGCGCAGCTGCTGCCCAGCGGCGCTCTCGCGGAGGGGCTGCGCACGGCGCTGGCGACCGGCCAGGGCCCGGGCGCCGGTCCCGTTCTGGTCCTCCTCGTCTGGACGGCGGTGGCCACGGCCCTCGCGGTGCGCACCGTCCGCTGGCGGTGAGGCGAGCGGCTCGTAACGGACGTGCCGGCCGGTGCCGTCATCGCGGCCGGGTGGTGTGAGCGACGCTCAGGCCGCCCACCGGCGGTCGGCCGTGAATCCCACCGACATCGACACCTGCTGCTCGACCGCCGCAAGCCGGTCGGTCAGGTCGGCGCGGACGGCGTCGAACTCGTGCACGGTCTGCGCCGTCGACGCGGCGGCCACCACGAAGTCGATCTCGACGTCCAGCCGGCCCCCCACCTTGGACGCGCGCAGGAACGACTCGGTGAAGCCGCGCTCGCGCTCCACCGCGTCGACGACCTCCCGGACCCTGGCCAGCAGCTCCGACGGCGGCGCCATGGTCAGCACCTCCCGGAACCCGCCGGCCACGAGCCGCGCGGGCACCGGCAGGAATGCCGCGGAGACCACCACGACCATGGCCGGGTCGACGTAGCGGGCCAGGTCCGGGCGGCCTGCGGCGTCCAGCCCGAACGCGACGCCGAATCCCGCGAGCACCCCGACGCTGAGCAGGGTGTCGCCGATCCACTCCGCCGCCTCGGCACGCACCAGGTCGGAGCCGCCCGCCGCCCGCCGCCGCAGCACGAGCGACACCGCGGCCCCGCCCAGCGTCGCGACCACGCCGTAGGCCAGTGCCCAGCCGACCTCGACGTCCCGGCCGCCGCCGATGACATCCGCCACGCCGCCGACCAGCGCGTACACGCACAGGCCTGCCAGCGCGGTCGCCTTGAGCACCACCGTGAGCGGCTCCCACACCTCGCGGCCCCAGGGGTAGCGCTCGTCAGGACCCTTGCGGGCGGTGCGCAGCGCCAGCACCGCGAGCAGCGACAGGCCGACGCTCGCGAAGGAGTACAGGCCGTCGAACACGATCAGCTGTGAGCCGGTGGCCAGCCCCCAGGCCAACGCGAGCACCGCGAACGCGGCCGAGGCCCAGACCGAGATGAGCAGGGAGTTCACTCCCACCACTCCAGCCACGCAGCGCCGGGATGGGTGCGGCCCAGAAGCGCCGCGGTCCGCACCCCGTCGCGGACGCTGACGCGGCCGATCACGCCGGACACGCCGCCGTCGCGGTTCTCCCGCACCCACGAGTCGGGCACGTCGAGGCCCTGCACGGTGGCGCGCGCGGCGGGCCCGAGCGGCACCAGCGGGTCGACCGAGACCCAGTCCAGGTCGCGGCCCAGCTCCAGCAGCAGCCGGTCGAACCGCGCCAGGTCGGCGGGCGGCAGGAACACGTGCACGTAGGTGTCCACCAGGC
>JBBQEF010000131.1:0-14598 GCA_038320445.1 Mycobacteriales bacterium | reverse complement strand
CTCGGCGGGGGGCTGCTCCTCGGCGGGGGCGTCCTCCACGACCGGGTCGGCGGCACGCCTGCGGGTCCGGGCAGGAGCAGGCGGCTGGAACAGCGGCGTCGGAGGCGCGAAGACGGGGGCGAGGGCGGCCGCCTTGGCCTTCGGCGCATCGACGGGCTCGGGCTCGGGCGCGACGGGCTCGGGGACCGGTGTGACCTCGGCCACGGTCTCGGGATCGGCGTCGGCCGCCGACGGCACGAGCGCCGTGACGACCTGCTCGGCGACCTTGCGGTCGATGCTGGACTGGGCGCTCTTCACCTCGACACCGAGCCCGCCGAGCGCGGCGAGGACCTCCCGGCTGGAGAGCCCGAGCAGCTTGGCCAGCGCGTGGACCCGCATCTTCTCGGGCAGCTCGTTCAGGCCGGGTACGGGGACCGGCCCGCCGGGGCTGCCGGCGGGCGCTTCACTCTTCGACATTCAGCTCCTTCGCCCCCGGGCGCCCTCGTGGGGAAGGCGGCCGCGCAGGGGCACGTGCAGTTCTCTCACCGCGCGGTACGCGGCGAGCAATCCTGGTGGTTCTCGACGGCGTGCAAGACCTCGTACTCGGCTTCAGGCCCGGGTGGTGACCCGGTCGGAGCCGAGTGGATCGGCCAGTTCGCCTCGATGGTCGAGCAAGCCCTGGGCCACCCGGGTCGCCTTGGGGGGTGCCGGGGGCCTGAGACCTGCGACAACGTCGAGTGCGCCCAACACGTCATCGGGCCGAACGGCGGGTGTCGTCTGCCGCACGACCGCCGTCATTGTCGCACAGACTTCCGCGGGGGCGGCGCCCGTCGGGGGTGGGGAGGTCGACGGCGCGTCGCGCTCGACCGTCGCCGTGACCACGGCGGCCCGGACGTCGACCTGCCGGCGGCCGTTGGGTGTGACGCGTTCCACGACGAGCGACTCCCGCGCGAGCAGGGCGTCGAGCGCGGCGCTCAGTGCCTCGGGTTCGACGCCGGGCAGCTGGATCGTCCAGCGGCTCGCGTCGATCCGGTCGGCGAGCGACGCGCCCCCGGCGACCGCCGCGTCCAGGATGTCGATGCCGGCGGGCAGGGCCGCGTCCAGGGCCGCGATCAGCGCCGACAGCTCCACCGGACGCGTCAGGCCGATCTCGACGTACTCCGCCTCGCTCGCCGTGCCGGTGGGCGCCGCGCCCACCCAGGACAGCCGGGGGTGCGGGCTGAACCCGTGCGAGTGCGACACGGGAACCCCGGCCCGCCGCACGGCCCGCTCGAAGCTGCGGGCCACGTCACGGTGGGAGAGGAAGCGCAGCCGCCCGCGCTTGGCGAACCGGAGCCGGACGCGCGCCACCGTGGGCGGGGCGGGGTTGGCGGCCTCCCCGGGGCGTGGCCGTGGCATGGGGCCAGCCTACGAGCAACCCGCGGCTGCGGGCCGGTCGGCCTCGGGCGGATCACGCCTTCCGGTAGCGGGCGTCGAACAGGCAGTGGGCCCCGAACGCCAGGAGCCCCGCCGCGAGCACGAGCAGCAGCAACGGGCCGTACGGCTGCCCCGCGAGGGCCTTGAGCCCGCTGTCGAGCCCGACCGGGCGGTTCGGGTCGTGACGCATCGCCGCCACCAGGAGCAGCGTCCCCGGGATCCCGTAGACCGGGCCCAGGGCCGCCCACCCGACCTGCCCGATCCGCGTGACGAGGCGCGACCGGTTCAGCCCGGCGCCGCGCAGGTCGAGGTCCCGCAGGAACGCGTGGGTGACCCCGCGCCACACGGCCCATCCCCCGGCGACGACGAGCCCCAGCCCGGCCAGCCCGACCAGCCAACGGCCACCGGGCAGGTCGAACACGACCTGCGCGAACGAGGGCTTCGCCGTGGCCCGGCCGCCGGACGCCGCAACGGATCCCGCGGAGTACGCGAGCCCGCCGAAGATCGTGGCCTCCGCGACGTTGACCGCGGTCCGCAACGCCCGCTGCCCCACGGGGACACCGGAGTGCCCGAGAAAGGCTTCTCCGAGCTGCCACACCACGAGTGCGACGAAACCTGCCGTCACCATCCAGAGCAGCACGACGCCGGGTCCGGTCTCGCCGAGCTCCTGGAGTGCGCCCTTCTTGTCGGCACGCTCGGGCTCGCCGAACGCGATCTGCACGACGAGCGCGGCGATGAGGACGTTCACCGTGCCGTAGGCGACGAGACCGATGCGCGCGAGGAGGCGCAACGGCAGTGCCGTGGCGTCGGACATATCGGGCACGCGTGCGAGCTTCGTCCGATTGTTCCGTTATCGCCACTCAGGGCGGGTCCAGTGCCAGCAGTGACTCCCCCACCGAGGTGAACCCGGCCCGCCGGTAGAACGCGGCGCTGCCGGTGGTCGGGGCGAGCAGCAGGCGGCGGTAGCGGCGCTCGCGGGCGTGCTCGATCGCGGCGCTCAGCAGCGCGCCGGGCACCCCGCGATCGGCGAAGGACCCGACCACGAACGCGTTGCCCACGTGCCCGATCCGGCCGCCACGCGATCCCGGGCGGGGCATGTGGACGATCTCGACGACGTTGATCGACCCGATCGCCCGGAAGCCCTGGCGCGCGGTGCCGGTCTCGGCCAGCCAGAACGTGCGGCGGGGCAGCTCCAGGCGCCACCACTGCGCGAAGGCGGCCTCGAAACCGGGGTCGTCGACCGGGTGCCCCGTGCGCTCCTCCAGCCACGAGCGGCGCAGCGCCGCGAGCGCGGCCATGTCGCGCTCGTCGGCGACGCGGACGGTGAAGGCGCCGGGGGGCTCGTCGACGGGGTCAGCCACCGGTGAGCGGGTTCACCACGGTCAGGGGCAGCAGGGCGGTGCCGCTCGGGCCTACCTCGATGTCGGTTCCGGTGGACGGGCAGACACCGCAGTCGAAGCACGGCGTCCAGCGGCAGTCGTCCTGCTCGCGCCCGGCGAGCGCGTCCTGCCAGTCGTCCCAGAGCCAGTCGCGCTCCAGGCCGGAGTCGAGGTGGTCCCAGGGGAGGATCTCGTGCTGGTCGCGCTCACGCGTGGTGTACCAGGCCAGCGAGACGCCCAACGGCTCCAGCTCCGCCGCCGCCGCGGCGGTCCAGCGCTCGTAGGAGAAGTGCTCGCTCCAGCCGTCGAACCGACCGCCCTCGCGCCACACCCGCTCGATGACGGCACCGACGCGGCGGTCGCCCCGGGCGAGCAGGCCTTCGATCAGCGACGGCTGCCCGTCGTGGTAGCGCATGCCGATGTTGCGCCCGATCTTCCGGTCGGAGTTGACGGCGGCACGGAGCTTCCGCAGCCGGTCGTCGACGACGTCGGGGTGGCACTGCGCGGCCCATTGGAACGGGGTGTGCGGCTTGGGCACGAACCCGCCGATGGAGATGGTGCACCGCACGTCGTTGCGGCCGGACGCCTCCCGGCCCGCGCGGATCACGCGGTGCGCCATGCCCGCGATCTCCAGCACGTCCTCGTCCTCCTCGGTGGGCAGGCCGCACATGAAGTACAGCTTGACCTGCCGCCAGCCCTGCGCGAACGCCTCCGAGACGGTGCGGATGAGGTCCTCCTCCGACACCATCTTGTTGATCACACGGCGGATCCGCTCGGAGCCGCCCTCGGGGGCGAACGTCAGCCCCGAACGGCGGCCGTTGCGGCTGATCTCGTTGGCCAGGTCGATGTTGAACGCGTCCACGCGGGTGCTGGGCAGGCTCAGGGAGGTGTTCGTGCCCTCGTAGCGGTCGGCCAGCCCCTTCGTGATCTCCGCGATCTCCGAGTGGTCGGCGCTGGACAGCGACAGCAGCCCGACCTCGTCGAAGCCGGTGGCGCGCACGCTCGCGTCCACCATCGTGCCGATGCCCTCCAGCGACCGCTCACGGACCGGCCGCGTGATCATACCGGCCTGGCAGAAGCGGCAGCCCCGGGTGCAGCCCCGGAAGATCTCCACGCTGGCGCGCTCGTGCACCGTCTCGGCGAGCGGCACGAGCGGGGCCTTCGGGTAGGGCCACGCGTCGAGATCGGTGGTGGTGCGCTTGGTGACGGTGCGCGGGACGCGGTCGGCGGCCGGGACCACGGCGGCGATGTGGCCGTCCTCCCGGTAGGTGACGTCGTAGACCGCCGGGACGTAGCAGCCGTCGGTGGCGGCGAGCCGGAGCAGCAGCTCGGGCCGTCCGCCGGGCCGGCCCTCGGCCTTCCAGTCCCGCACGACGTCGGTGATGTCGCCGACCACCTCCTCGCCGTCGCCGATCGCTGCGACGTCGACGAACCGCGCGACGGGCTCCGGGTTGAACGCGGCGTGCCCGCCCGCGACGACGACCGGGTGCGTCTCGTCGCGGTCGACGGCGTGCAGCGGGACGCCCGCGAGGTCGAGCGTGGTGAGCAGGTTCGTGTAGCCGAGCTCGGTGGAGAAGCTGACGCCGAGCACGTCGAACGCGCCGATCGGCCGGTGGGTGTCGACGGTGAACGCGGGCACGCCGTGCTCCCGCATCAACGCCTCGAGATCCGGCCACACGGCGTAGCAGCGCTCGGCGAGGGCGTCGGCGCGCTCGTTGAGGACCTCGTAGAGGATCTGGACGCCCTGGTTGGGCAGGCCGACCTCGTACGCGTCGGGGTAGAGCAGCGCCCACCGCACGTCGGCGGCATGCCAGTCCTTGCTCCGCGCGTTCAGCTCACCGCCGACGTACTGCACCGGCTTGGCGACGCGCGGAAGGAGCGCTTCGAGGGCGGGGAACACCGAGGCAGCAGCGTCAACTGCCGCTCCTGCGGGAAGGAACACGTCGCCGGTCACGCTGACCCAGGGTAGCCCCGCCCGCGAGTCGGCACGATCCGGTGCGCGAGTCGGCACGTTCCGGTGCGCGAGTCGGAGCATCCCATGCGCGAGTCGCGGTCCCGACGCGCGCGAGTCGGGGTTGCTCGATGCGCCGAACCGACCAGCCCCGACGGCCGAACGCCGGATCGATGAACGAGCGCTTCTGCCAGGTCGGGGCCATCGAGCTCTGCTACGAGTCCATCGGCGATCCCGAGCGCCCCACCGTCCTGCTGATCATGGGGCTGGGGCTGTCGATGGACTGGTGGCGCGATGACTTCTGCACCGCCCTCGCGGACCGCGGATTCCACGTCGTGCGTTTCGACAACCGCGACGTCGGCCGATCCACGCACGTCCGCGGTCCGGGTATCTCCGGCCTGCAGTTCCTCCGCCGCCGCGCCGACCCCGCCTACACACTCGGGGACATGGCCGACGACGCGGCCGGGCTCCTGAGCCACGTCGCACCCGGCGGCGCGCACGTCGTCGGGGCCTCGCTCGGCGCGATGGTGGCCCAGGAGGTGGCGATCCGGCACCCCGACCGCACGCGCTCCGTTGTGTCGATCATGGGTAGGCCGGGCGACCGGCGCACCGGCAAGGTGGCGCTGCGCATGATCCCGGAGTTCCTGCGCCCGCCGTCGGCGGATCCGGTGGAGGGCATGGTGCGCAGCTTCCGCCGCATCGGCTCCACCGACCGCACTCCGGAGGACGACGAGGACGTGCGGGTGACGATGCGCCGGTCGTCCCAGCGCGAGACCGGTGACGGTTCCGGCGGCGGACGCCAACTCGCCGCCTGTGTCGGGGAGCGCGACCGCACCGCCGACCTCGGCGGCCTGACGATGCCGGCGCTGGCCTTCCACGGCACGATCGACAAGGTCGTCCAGCCCTCCGGCGGGCGGGCCACGGCCGCCGCCATCCCCGGCGCGGAGCTGGTGGAGATCGACGGCATGGGCCACGACCTCCCGCGCCGGGTCTGGCCCGCGCTCATCGACGCGATCGCCCGCACCTCGGCCCGCACGGGCCAGCGGCGCACCTGATCCGGCCGCGCAGCGCTCCCCCGAACGACGTCGAGCCCGCGCGAGGCGCATCCGGGCCCCTTGCGGCAACATCGAGACCGCGCCATGCGCACCCCGTACCCCGCCCAACGACATCGAGCCCGCGCGATGCGCGGCCCGGCTCCACACAGCAACATCGAGCCCGCGCGATGCGCGCCCTGGCCCCACATCGTGACGTCGAGCCCGCGCGATGCGGTCAGGTCAGGAGGGCTGCGGCCCGCAGGGCGGCCCGGACGGTCTCGTGGTGGGCCGGGTCCAGCGGGACCAGCGGGAGGCGGATGCCGCCCTGGATCAGTCCCATCTCGCCCAGCGCCCACTTCACCGGGATGGGGTTCGGCTCGACGAACAGCGCCCGGTGCAGCCCGGCCAGGCCGGCGTCGATCGCGGCGGCGAGCTCCGCGTCGCCCGCGATGGCCGCGGCGCACATCCGCGCCATCGCTTCGGGGGCCACGTTGGCGGTGACCGAGATGTCGCCGTGGAAGCCCGCGAGGATGCTGGCGCGCGCGGTGGCGTCGTCGCCGGAGTAGAGGGCGAAACCCTCGAGTCCGAGCGCCACGAGGTCGCGGACCCGGTCGAGGTCGCCCAGCGCCTCCTTGATCCCCACGATGTTCGGCACCTCCGCCAGCCGGGCCACCGTGGACGGCAGCATGTCGACGGCCGTCCGCCCGGGCACGTTGTAGAGGATCTGCGGGATGTCGACGGCCTCGGCGACGGCCTTGAAGTGCCGGTAGAGGCCCTCCTGCGGGGGTTTGTTGTAGTACGGCGTGACGAGCAGCGCGGCATCGGCGCCTGCCGCCTTCGCCGCCGCGGTGAGGTGGATGGCCTCGCTCGTGCTGTTGGAGCCGGTGCCGGCGATGACCGGGACCCGCCCGGCCGACACGTCGATCGTGCGGCGGATGACGTCGGTGTGCTCGGCGACGTCCAGGGTGGCCGACTCGCCGGTGGTGCCGACCGACACGATCGCCGACGTGCCGGCCTCGATCGCGCGGTCGACGATCTTGGTGAGGGCCTCGTGGTCGATCGCGCCGTCGTCCCGCATCGGCGTGACGAGGGCGACGATGCTGCCGGTGATCATGATGTGCGGCCTCCGCTCCGAGCCGGCTGGGCTCGCGCGTCACGGTACGCGGCGCCCGACAGGCACGAACCCCGGATTCGCCTGCTCGACCCGCCCTTCGAGGAGCGCTACCGTCGACGCACCGGACCGGAGGAGGCACCGGTGCAACGACGTCTCCTCGGCGGCACCGCACTCGATCTAGTGGCGGCCGCGGCGCTCCTGCTCCCGTGGTGGCGCGAGCCGGTGACGCCCGTGCTCCTGGTGCCAGGACCGACCCTGGCGCTGCCGCGCGAGACGTGGGCCGGCTGGGAGGTCCTCGGTGCCGGTGGGATGGCCCTGCTCCTGGTGCCGGCCGGGGCGGCAATAGTCGCGGCGGCCGTCGGGCGACCGGGCGCGTGGCGGCTGCTGATCGGCGCCGCGGGGGTGGCAGCGGTGGTCGTGGCCGTCTCGGTGGCGATCGACCGGGGAGGCGCGGCCCAGGGTGCCGGGATCGCTGCACTGGCCGGCTTCGCAGCCGCCGGGATCGCCGTGTCGGCGGGGCCCGTCCGCGTTGTCCCTGCCCTCGCCGCGGGCGCGGTGGCCGTGATCGTGGCCGGGCTGGCCGTGCCCGGCCCGGACGCCGGCCCGGCCGGCGCCGCGGGCCCGTTCGTCCGTCTCGGCTCGCTCGACGGAGCCGGCTTCCGGAGCGGCACGCCGGGGACCCGCGCCCCCCACCCCGGCCTCACCGTCCTCGACGGTGGAGCCGCCGTGCTCACCGACGACGGCGTGGTCCGGCTGGTCGCAGGTGGACGCGCCGAGGTGCTCGCGCGCGTGCCGCCACACGGCCGGGGCGGCGAACAGGGTGTCCTCGGGGTCGCCGGTGACCGGGTCGCCCGCTGGGTCGACGCGGGTGTCGTCATGGTCACGGGGTTGCGCGCGGGCGATCCCGTCGCCGTCCGGATTCGGGACGTGGCCGCCGCCGGCCGGGTCGGCAGTGACGGGTCGGTATGGCTGCGGGCCGCGGGTGATCCGCTGGCCACCGTCCGCAGGCTCGATCTCACGGCCTACGCCGGTGCACAGGACCTCGCCGCCGTCTACCTGCCGGTGGTCACGATCGACCCACCGGTCGGATCCGCGTCACTCGACGTCGACGACCTGCGACCGGTGCCGGGCGGCGCGCTCCGCACGACGGGCGGGCGGCTCGACCGTGTGACACCCGAACCCGGCCACGTCGCCGTGACCACCCTCGCGGGCGGGCTCGACGCCACCTGCGGTCTGACGGCGACGCCCCGCGACGCGTTCCTCAGGAACGCGAGCCCGCCCGTCCCCGATGCCGACGGCGGCGTGTGGCTCGTGGACGACCACCGCACGCTGCTCCGGCTCGGGCCGGACAGCCTGCTCAGGGCGGTGCCCACCCCGCTCCCCGGGGTCGTGACGGATCTGGTCGTGACGCCCGGTGGCGCCGTGGTGATGGCGCTGGAGGGCCCGGACGGCCCAGCGCTGTGGCGGCTGCCCGACGCGGAATCCGCACTGGCGCCGCTGCCGGCGGCGCCACCCTGGTGTGCTGCCGATCCGCCGCCGGTCGGCCCGCCGGTGGGGCTCGTGCCGGTCGCGAACACCAGCGGCGACCCGCTCGGCGTACCGCTGGATGCGACGGGGCGATGGGCGAGCGGCCGCGCCGGCGCCACCGGCGGGATCGTCGTCATGACGCCGGACGGCCAGCGCCTCCCGCTGGGCGCTCGGCAGGACGGCACACTGGGCGTGGTCGTCCCGGACGGTTCGGGCGGGGCGTGGTGGCTGGAGGTGACCGGGAACCGGGCCACGCTCGTGCACGGACGTCCGGGTCTCCCCCAGGAGCGCTTCCCGGCCGTGGACCGCCCGGCACCCGAGCAGGGGTCGCTGCTGCTTCCCGACCTCGGCGGCAGGCCACCGCTCCTCGGCACCGCGGACGGCGCGTTCCGCATCGCCGGCGGGGCCGCCGTCCCGGTGGTGACGGGCCGGATCGACGGCGGCGTCGTCCGGGCCGACGGGCGGGGCTGGGTACTGGCCGACGGCAGGCTGCTCGCCCTTGACGGCGACCGCGTGCTCGGCCCCGTGATCGACGCGGGTGCCGGGCGGGCGTCGGACGTCCCCGTCGTCGTCCAACTCGCGAAGGGCGTGCCGGCACACGCGCTCGCCCTGCCGAACGCCGCACTCGGCCTGGACGCCCGCGGGCGGGCGGTCGTGGTCAGTGACGGGGTGGTGCTCGCCGTCGACGACGCGGGAACCGTGACGCCGGTGGCGCAGGATCCCCGGCTCGGCGCGCCGCACACCGTGGTGGGCGGGCTCGTCGACGTGGGCGATCAGGACACGCTGCTGCGGGTGGAGCTTCCCCGCTGAGCCGTCATCCCCAGGCCGCCCGGGTGAGGTTGCCCGTCGACATCAGGCGACGGGCCGTGGCGGCGAGCACGATGACGATCGCGACGGCGCCCGTGACGACCACGGCCGCAGGCGGATCGTTGAGCGCGATACCGGCGAGTGCCCACACCGTTGCCGCCGCGTAGCCGACGACGGCGGTGCCTGACAGCACCACCCAGGCCACGATCGCCGCTGCCGCGAGCAGCACCACCACCGCGGCGATGACAGCGAGCGCGTTGCCACCGGGCAGGCCCGCCCACACGCCCGTGGCCGCGGTGCCGAGCACGGTGGCCACCGAGACCCAGCCGGTGTACAGCGCCACCGGCCCCCGGAACAGCACCCGCTCGCGCACATCGGCCGCGGGTTCGTGGCTGAGCCGGCCGAACACCACGGCCAGCGTCACGAGCAACGCGACGATCAGCAGCTCGGCGAGCAGGATCAGCCGGCCGGAGAAGCTGAGGATCCACAGCGGGTTGAGCACCGCCGACGCGGCCATCCACCAGCCGGTTCGACGGTGGACCTCGCGGCTCCGCTGACCGGGGAGCAGCTGGTAGACGGCGTACGCCAGGAACCCGGCGTAGATCGGCGCCCAGATCGCGAAGGCCCATCCCGCGGCGAGCAGCGGGGTGTCATAGGCGTTCGCGACGACCCCGACCGACTCGCCGACCGCGCCGCTCCCCCCGAGACCGGCGACGACGATCTGGACGACGGCGAGCAGCGCCACCGCGACACTCCGCGCGAGATCGACACGGGCAGAGCGGGAGGAGAGGACCGTCATGGCCACATCATCGACCTGAGCGGACGGCGCGGCTACCCGAGTCGCCCGAGCGGTTCAGTACGGGCGCGATCATCGGAGCAGCAGCGCGTTCAGGCGGCGGGCAGCCACCGCCACCCCGACCGCGATCATGACCGCGAAGTAGGCCAGGTGCCCGAGCATCCCGACGCCGACCGCGCCCGTGGTGAGGCCGCGCATCAGCTCCACCGCGTGGTACAGCGGCAGGCACTCGACCACGATCTGCAGCCACCGCGGGTAGACCGCGAGCGGGTAGAAGGTGGTGGAGAACAGGAACATCGGCAGGACCACGAGCGTGACCAGGTCGAAGTCCTGCCAGGACCGCATGAACGACGTGGCCGCCATCCCCACCGACGCGAACGCGAACGCCACCACCAGCGCCGCGGGCAGCGCGAGCAGCGCCCACGGCGAGACGAGCAGGCCGAAGGCGGCCATCACGGACAGGAACCCGGCGGCGTAGAGCCCGCCGCGGATCAGCGCCCAGCCGATCTCGCCCAGCGCGATGTCCACCGGCCCCAGCGGGGTGGCGAGCATCGCGTCGTAGAGGCGCGAGTACTTGAGCTTGAAGAACACGTTGAAGGTGGAGTCGAACACCGCGCCGTTCATCGCCGACGCCGCCAGCAGCCCCGGCGCGATGAAGGCCGCGTAGCTGATCGGCGTGCCGTCCGGCCCGGGCAGCGCCCCCACCAGCGATCCGAGCCCCTGTCCCATCGCGACGAGGTAGAAGACCGGCTCGAAGAAGCCGGAGACGAACGCGAGCCAGGCCCGTCGCGTGGCCGTGGCCGAGCGGAGCAGCAGGGCGCTGGACCGGCCCGCGTAGCTGCCCGCGGGGAGCAGCCATCCGAGGGCAGAGGTCGAGGTCGCGGAGGTCGAGGTCGCGGAGGTCGAGGTCGCAGGGGTCGAGGTCGCAGGGTTCGGGGTCGCAGGGTTCGGGGTCGCAGGGGTCGGGGTCGCAGGGGTCGGGGTCGCAGGGTTCGGGGTCGCAGGGTTGGAGGTCATGGCGTCAACCTCCGCGTGAACAGTGTCGTGGCGAGAACCACGCCCACGGCCAGCAGCACCAGCAGGTAGGCGAGGTGCCCCAGCGCTGCGAGGGGCGCCCAGCGGCCCAGTGCCGCCATGCGGGCCAGCTCGGTGCCGTGCCACAGCGGGGACACCCACGCCAGCGGCCGCACCCACTCCGGCAGCCGGTCGATCGGGAAGAACGTGCCGCTGAACAGCGTCATCGGGATGACCACGAACCGGAAGATCGCGTTGAAGGCGCCGCCCTCGCTCTCGACCGTGGCCGAGAACGCCGTGATCAACGCGGCCACGGCGGATCCGGTGAGGACCGCGGCCAGGAGCGAGACCACGATGCCCGGTCCGGCCACGCCGCCGAGCAGGGCGATCACGACGACGAAGACCGCCCCCGCGCCCGCCGACTTCACCGCCAGCCACACCAGGTGCCCGAGTGCGACCTGCCCGGGCGTGATCGGGCCCGCCGTCATCCCGTGGTAGATCCGCTGCCACTTGAAGCCCGACAGCACGGGGTAGGTGGACTCGAACGCGGCGCTCTGCACGGCCGACACCGCCAGCAGCGCCGGGGCGAGCCACACGAGGTAGGACGCGCCGCCGGTGGCGGCGCCCGCGCGACCGCCTGCGTCGACGAGCGACCCGAAACCCACCCCGAACGCGAGCAGGAACAGCAGCGGCTGCACCACCGACGAGACGGCGGTGGCCCGCCAGTTGCGCCGGTACCAGGTCCACGAGCGCTCGACGACGAGCAGCACCCCGCGCGCGTACCCGGGCGGCACCAGGATCACCTCGGCGCTCACTCGACCAGGCTCCGTCCGGTGAGCCGGAGGAACACGTCCTCCAGCGACGACCGGCGCACCAGTGCCGAGATCGGGCGGTGCCCGGCGCGGGCCAGCTCGCCCTGGACGGACTCGCCATCGGCCGTGTAGAGCAGCAGCCGATCGGGCAGCTCCTCGACGCGGTCGACCAGTGGCGCGAGGGCCTCGGCGGCGGGCCGGTGCTCGGGCTCGAACCGCAGCTCCAGCACCTCGCGCGTGGAGTGACGCTGGATCAGCTCGGACGGCGAACCCTCGGCGACGATCACTCCGGCGTCCATGACGACGAGCCGATCGCACAGCTGCTCGGCCTCGTCCATGTAGTGGGTGGTGATGATCTGCGTGACGCCCTCGCGTTTGAGGCGGTACAGCCGCTCCCACAACAGGTGCCGGGCCTGCGGATCGAGGCCGGTGGTCGGCTCGTCGAGCAGGAGCAGCTCCGGGTCGTTGACCAGGGCGCGGGCGATCGTGAGGCGGCGCTTCATGCCGCCCGACAACGGCTCGACCGGCTCATCGGCCCGCTCGGTGAGCCGCGCGAACTCCAGCAGCTCCGTCGCCTTCTCCCGCACGTGCCGCTGGGAGAGCCCGAAGTAGCGGCCGTAGATCTGCAGGTTCTCCCGGACCGTGAGCTCGGCGTCGAGGTTGTCGAGCTGTGGGACCACCCCGATCCGGGCCCGGATCCGTGGGCCGTCGGTGGCCGGATCCATGCCGAGGACCTGGAGCCAGCCGCCGCTGCGCGGCGACACGCACGCGATCATCCGCATCGTGGACGACTTGCCTGCGCCGTTGGGCCCCAGGAAGCCGAACACCTCCCCGGGCGCGACATCGATGTCGATGCCGCACACCGCCTCGAACTCACCGAAGCGCTTCCGCAGCCCGCGGGCCTGGACCAGTCCGTCCCCCATGTCCGAGACGGTAACCCGGCCCACCGACAGGATCGGAGACGGCGACCCGCGCCGGCTCAGCCCATCAGAGGTTCGGGAACCAGAGCTTGATCTCCCGCGCCGAGCTCTCGGGCGAGTCGGACCCGTGCACGAGGTTGAACTGCGTCTCCAGCCCGAAATCGCCGCGGATGGTGCCCGGCGTGGCCTTCTCGACGGGATCGGTGCCACCGGCGAGCTGGCGCCAGGCGGCGATCGCGCGCGGACCCTCGACCACGCCCGACAGCACCGGACCGGAGGTGATGAACTCGAGCAGGGACTCGAAGAACGGCTTGCCGTCGTGCTCCGCGTAGTGCTGGGCGGCCGTCTCGCGATCGACGGTACGGAGTTCGAGAGCCACGATGGTGAGGCCCTTGCGCTCGATGCGGGCGAGGACCTCGCCGATGAGCCTGCGCTCGACACCGTCGGGCTTGACGAGGACCAGGGTGCGTTCAGTCACGTGCTCCAGCGTATCGGCGGGTTCGCCGGTCACGAGAGCCGGGCCGCCGCGAACGACACCCCGAACCGGTCGCACCAGATGCTCACGCTCGTCAGGTCGCCGAGGTCGACGTCGGCCGGGACCGGGTAGTTGGAGCTGCCGACGTTGCCCTTGAGATCGCCCAGGTCGACGTGGCGGCCGTCGTCGAACACGTACCAGCCGGCGGCGCCCTCGACGACGGGCGCGTCGCTCAACCAGACCTTGAGCCGCGGCCCGTTGCTGGTACGGAGGTTCTCCAGGCGCAGCACCCGGGACCCGTCGGCGAGCGCCAGGATGCGGACGGTCCCGCTGCTGGCGTGCTCGTGGCTGATCAGCGCGCCCCGGGCGAGGGTCCGGACCTGCGGTCCGGGTGCCGGCACCGGGGCGGCGGGCGTCACCGCCGGGGCCGCCGCCACCGGGACCGCCTCGTCCACCTGCTGGTCCACGACCAGCTTCCACGGCTCGAACACCACCAGCCCGATCACGGCGAGGACGGCGGCCGCGACCAGCGCGACCCGGACGAGGGGGCGGCGCAGCAGCGGGCGCCGTGGGGTGGAGACCATGTCGTCACCGTGCCGCAGAACGGGCTGTCCGTTACGCGAGAACCGTTACGGTTCGCGAACCTGCTGCGAGGGCAGCTCGCCGCGCGCCATCTTCCGCGCCACGTCCCGACGCATCAGCAACAGGCCGCCCCAGACCAGCGCGAAGATCACGCCGACGACCCCCAGCGGGACGGTGAGCAGGAAACCGGTCACGATCGTGACCGCCTGCAGCGCCAGCGCGAAGCCCAGCCCCCACGGCCGCCGCTGCAGCCCGGAGCCGACGACCATCAACACCGCCAGCGCGACGATGACCGTGACGCCGAGCGCCGTCGGACCGTTGCCGAAGCGCGCGAACACGAGCAGCGCCAGCAGCACGACGATGGCCTCGAGCACCAGCGTGACCGCGAAGACCCCGCGGATGCCCTTCATCGGGTCCGGAGCGGTCACGGCCGGACCTCCGGCCCTCGTGCGCGGAAAACGTCGCTCTGGCGACGTTTTCCGCGCACGGGCGGCGCAGCCGCACCCCTCACGTCGGCTCCAACCCGAACAGCGCCCGCGTCTCCCCGACCGTCACGACCGAACCGGTGACCACGACGCCGACGCCGGACTCGCCGCCCTCCTCCGCCAGCTCCCCCGCCTGCTCGACCGCCCGGCCGAGCGACGGCTCGACGCTCACGCGATCGGCGCCGAACACCTCCGACGCCAGCGCGCCCAGCTCGTCCGGATCCATTGCGCGGGGCGAGGAGTTCGCCGTCACCACGATCTCCTGGAGGACGGGCTCCAGCTCCGCGAGGATGCCGCGGGCGTCCTT
>JBBQEF010000130.1:0-14620 GCA_038320445.1 Mycobacteriales bacterium | reverse complement strand
GATCTCACCGGCCATGTGCGTGCCGTAGCTGGTGGCCGCCCGCGCCCCGACGACGGCGACCGACTGCTCGCACAGCCCGGCGAGCTCGCCCGGCCCGCGGACCCACAGCGCCACCGGCGGCGCCAGCTCGTCGATCCCCGTGGCCGCGAACGCCGCGAGGGCCCAGTGCGGCCACTGCGGGTGCTCGGGGACGAGCAGCCGCACCCCGGATGCCCGGGCCAGGGCGAGATCCTCGACGGCGCGGTCCACCGCGCGGCGTGCCGAGGTCTCCCCCGCCACCTCCTCGGACACCTCCCCGCGCACGACCCGCTCGGCCGCCTCCAGCGGCCCGACCTCGGCCACCAGACGGGCCAGCCCGGGTGCCGGCGGCTCGGCGACGCGGGAGAGGTACGCGCGGGCCCGCAGGACCTGCGGAGGAACGTCGGCGGCCGGGCTGCCCGCTCCCGGAGCGGGTTCGGGCTGGGCGCTCATGCCGCCCTCCGGTCGCGGAAGAACAGGGCGGTCTCGACCAGCTCCTGATCGGGCCGTTCCTGCCCGGCCAGGTCGGCGAGCGTCCACGCGACCCGCAGCGCGCGATCGGCACCCCGCGCCGTGAGCTCCCCGGCCCGCAGGCCGGCGTCGAGCGGCCGGACCGCGCTGCGCGGCAGCGCGAAGCGGGTGCGCAGCACGGGGCCGGGTACCTCCGCGTTGGTGCGCCAGCCCTGCCCGGCCCAGCGTTCCAGTGCAGCGGCGCGGGCCGCGAGCACGCGCGCCCGCATCGTGGCGGTGCACTCGGCGTCGTCGGCCGCCACCGACAGCGCCGTGATCGGGAACATCCGCGCCCGCAGGTCGATGCGGTCGAGCAGCGGGCCCGACAGCCGGCCCAGGTAGCGCCTGCGTACCAGCGACGTGCATACGCAGTCGCGGTCGTGCGCCGGGGCGCACGGGCACGGGTTGGCCGCCATGAACAGCTGGAACCGGGCCGGGTAGACCACCGTGCCCTCGGTGCGTGCCAGCCGCACCTCCCCCTCCTCCAACGGGGTGCGCAACGCATCGAGCAGGTGGGGCCCGAACTCCGGGGCCTCGTCGACGAACAGGACGCCGCGGTGGGCCAGCGACACCGCTCCGGGCCGGGCCACCCCGCTGCCCCCGCCCACGAGTGCCGCCATGGAGCTGGAGTGGTGCGGTGCCACCAGCGGGGGCACCCGTGAGAGCGCACCCACAGCGGGAAGCCGCCCCGCCACCGACCGGACGGCCGCGAGCGCGAGCGCCTCATCGGGCGCCAGCCGCGGCAGCAGGCCCACGAACCGCTGCGCCAGCATCGTCTTGCCGGTTCCCGGCGGCCCGACGAGCAGCACGTGATGGCCACCGGCAGCGGCGATCTCGCAGGCGTGCCGCGCATCGGCCTGCCCGACGACGTCGGCCATGTCCGGCGGCTCGGCGCCCTCGGTCTCGGCGGCCGGGCCGGGCCCCGGCAGCCGCAGATCGCCGTGCAGGAACGCCAGCACGTCGGTGAGGCTGCGCGCGCCGTGGACCGTGAGCCCACCGATCAGCGCGGCCTCCTCGAGGGAGGACTCGGGCACCACCACCCGCCGCATTCCGGCCTCCCGTGCCGCCACGAGGCACGGCAGTACGCCGCGCACCGGACGCAGCCGGCCGTCGAGCGCCAGCTCGCCGAGCAACACGGTGCCGTTGAGCGCCTCCTGGTCGACCACGTCCCCGGTGCCGAGGACGGCGCACGCCAGGGCCAGGTCGAACGCCGATCCGGCCTTGCGGAGCGTGGCGGGTGAGAGTGCCAGCACGATGCGCTCGTTCGGCCAGACCCGGCCCGAGTTGATGATCGCCGCCCGCACCCGGTCCTTGGACTCGTGCAGCGCCGCATCCGGCAGCCCCACCAGGTGCACCCCGGGGAGCCCACGGCCGACGTCGGCCTCGATCTCCACGACGTGGCCCTCCACCCCGACCAGGGCCACCGACCACGCCCGCGCGAGCGTCATCAGAACGCCGCCTCGTAGTGCTGCACCGTGGCCGGGCGGCCCGGCTCGGCCACGACCGACACCACGTCGAAGCGGACCTCCACCCACTTCACGGAATGGGTGGACAGCCACGCCTGGGTGACCCGCCGGATCCGCGCCGCCTTCCTGCCGTCGACGGCCTCGGCCGGCTCGCCGAACCAGGCCGTGGAGCGGGTCTTGACCTCGCACACCACCAGCCGCTCCGAGTCGGTGGCGACGACGTCGAGCTCGCCGTCACGGCACCGCCAGTTGCGGGAGAGGACCACGAGACCCCGGTGCTGCAGGTACTCCACCGCGAGGTCCTCACCGCGGCGGCCGAGCACGTCCTTCGCTGCCATGCGGTCCACGATGGCGCGTTCGGGCGGGCCGAACGGGTGAACCGGAAATCTGTGGACAGCTGCTCCCCGATGGGGACAACCGCGCGGACGGACCCTCAGGAGCCGAACTGGTTGCCCTCGGGCAGGCGCAGATCGGGCTTGTCCAGCTCCTCCACGTTGACGTCCTTGAACGTCAGCACCCGCACGTTCTTCACGAAGCGGGCCGGCCGGTACATGTCCCACACCCAGGCATCGGACATCCGGACCTCGAAGTAGATCTCCCCGTCGGCGTTGCGCGCGGCGACGTCGACGGAGTTGGCCAGGTAGAAGCGGCGCTCGGTCTCCACGACATAGGCGAACTGGGACACGATGTCCCGGTACTCCTTGTAGAGCGTGAGCTCCACCTCGGTCTCGTACTTCTCGAGATCCTCGGCGCTCACGATTCCGGTCCCCTCTCTCCCGCGTCGGACGGCCCGACCGGCAGCAACCCATTGTTCACCAGCGCGCTGCGCGGCCCGACAGCGGACCGGACGTTCACGAACGAGTACCGGTGCTCCGGGCTGGGTCCGTGCTCGGCCAGTGCTGCGTCGTGCACCGGCGTGCAGTAGCCCTTGTGCCCGCCGAAGCCGTACTGCGGGAAGGCGCCGTCCAGCTCCACCATGATCCGGTCCCTCGTCACCTTGGCCAGCACGGAGGCCGCGGCCACGCACGCCGCCACCTGGTCGCCCTTCGGCACCGCCAGGGTGGGGGCGCCGAAGCCGCGGATGGGGAACCCGTCGGTGAGGACGTAGCCGGGCGGCGCCGCGAGCCGGGCGACGGCGCGGCGCATGCCCTCGATGTTGGCCACGTGCACCCCGCGCCGGTCGACCTCACCGGGCGGGATGACGACGACCGCGTGGTCCTGCGCCCAGCGCATGATCAGCGCGAAGAACTCCTCCCGCGCCGCTGCGGTGAGCAGCTTGGAATCCGTGAGGCCGTCGAGCCGTTTCGCATCCCCCGGCCGCAGGACGCACGCGGCGACGACGAGGGGCCCGGCGCAGGCCCCGCGACCGGCCTCGTCGACACCCGCGACGGGTCCGAGGCCGTGACGTTGCAGCGTCGACTGGAGCGTCCAGGTGCCCGCGGACCGGCGCACGACGGCCCGGGCCGGGCGGAGCTCGGGCGGGAGCAGGACCGGCGAGGGCGTGCGGCGGTGCGCGGGGCGGCGCGGAGCGGGCATCCGGTGGTGACTCAGCGGCGCCGACGGCGGCTGCGCGGCAGGAACTCGTCCATCCCGGACCCCAGGCGGTCGATCCTGCGACGCCCGAGCATCAGCGGCACGGCGCCGACCAGGCTCAACGCCAACGGTGCGGTGCCGGCCCCCGGCGCGGCCATGCCGAGTGCCGTGGACTGCGGGTTCGGATCGGGGATCGTGCCGAACCGGGAGAACGGCAGCACGATCAGCCTGGCCTTGCCGATCACGTTGGCCACCGGTACCGGGCCGTGGCCGGGCACCCGGGAATCAGCGGAGTTGTTGCGGCTGTCGCCCATCATCCACAGCTCGCCCGGCGGGACCGTGACCGCGTTGAACACGTCCTGCCGCGCCTGACCGGCCTCCGGCAGGTAGTAGATGTAGGGCTCGTCGAGCGGCTTCCCGTCGACGACGACGCGGTTGCGGGAATCGCAGCACTGCACCGTCTGGCCTCCGACGGCGATGACACGCTTGTCGAAGTCCTTCTCGTCCGGCGGGGCGAGACCGATGAGTGAGCCGAGCGTCTGCATCGCCTGCACGACGACGTTGCTGGGCGGATCGGCCGTGAACTCGCTGTTCCAGCTGTCCGGCCCGCGGAACACCACCACGTCCCCGGGGCGGGGATCGGAGAACCGGTAGGTGACCTTGTCGACCAGCACGCGGTCGTTGTTGCAGCCGGTGCAGCCGTGCAGCGTCGTCTCCATCGAGCCCGACGGGATGACGTACACCTTCGCCAGGAACGTCTGGATGAGGAACGTCAGCACCAACGCGACGACGACGAGGAGCGGGAGCTCCTTCCAGAACGCCGGACGCCGCCGACGGCCCGGCTTCGCCTTGCGCCCGCCGGTGGCCCCGCCCTGGTACGACGACGTCGGCAGACCCTCCGGCGACCCACCGGCCCTGCGGCGATGCCGACCGGGCGCCTCGTCGGGATCGGAAGCGTCGACGGGGCGGCCGACGACGACGGTGGGCGCCTCGTCGGGATCGGGTCGGCGCTGCGGTACCGGCAGCGGCGAGCCGGCGACGGGCGGCCGGAGGTCGGCGGCATGGACGGCGGGCCCGGAGCGGGGAGGCTCGGGCGGCGCGGAGCCGCGCGATACGGAGCGGTTGCGGGTCGATTCGCCCCGGGCGGCTCCGTACTGGGCGGGGTCGGGCTGGGCGGGGTCGTTGTGAGCCGGATCGCTGTGGGCGGGATCGGGCCACTGGGCCCGGTTCCGCGGGATCCCGCTCGACGCGGCACCGTTCTGGAGGGCACCGTTCTGAGGGGCACCGTTCTGAGGCGCACCGTTCGGGAGGGCACCGGTCTGAGAGGCACCGGTCTGAGAGGCACCGGTCTGGAGGGCGCCGGTCTGAGGGGCGCCGGTCTGAAACGCCCCGGTCTGAGGCGCACCGTTCTGGAGGGCGCCGGCCTGAGGGGCACCGGTCTGAGGAGCGCCGTTCTGAAACGCCCCGGTCTGAGGGGCGCCCTTCTGGAGGGCGCCGCTCTGGAAGGCGGCGTTGTGCACGGGCACTATCTGGGTGGGCCCGTCGAGCGCTGCGGTGTAGGGAGTCGGACCGTTCGCGGCCGGCGCAACCGGACCCGGCCGGTACGGGGTCGGCGCGGAAGGGCCCGTGCCGACGGTGCCCGTTTCGTGGGCGGTGGCGCCGTTCATCGCGGCGCCACCGGCGACGTCGTCCGCCCGATTCTCGGCGCGCAGGCGGGCCCGCCCGTTGCGCGACCGGGCACCCGAGCCGTTCCCGGTCGACGGCGGACCGTCGAGGGCGGCGTGACCGCTCCCCGCATGGCGTCCGTTCGCGGCGGGACCACCGCCCTGCGCCGACCCGTCCTGAGCGGCCGCACCGGAGTGGCGACCGCCGGGCACGGCACCGTTGGCATGCCGCCCGTTCACCGGCGCTGTCGGCGGGGCCGGCGCCTGCTGGCCGGACGGCGAGGTCAGGTCGCGCGGATGCACGGGGGCAGGCTGGGCCCCGTTCGCGGCGTGACCGTCGACCGTCCACGGGGTGCTCGGGATCGGGCGCCCGGGGACACGGGGGCCGCCCTCCGGGGACGAGTCTGCAGCGTGCCGGGCCGAGACCGGCGACTCGGCCGGGTTGTACCGTCGAGGCTGGGCCCGCCGGTCGTCGGGGAGCTCGGGTAGGGCCACGCCCACGAGGCTACGTCAACCGTGCCGCCGGAGTCAGGACAGCGGTCGGGACGCCGACGGGGTATCGCGCTTCTCCTTGATCTTCGCGGCCTTCCCGCGCAGGTCACGGAGGTAGTAGAGCTTTGCGCGACGGACATCGCCGCGAGTGAACACCTCGATGCGGTCGAGGTTGGGCGAGTGCACGGGGAAGGTGCGCTCGACACCGACGCCGAACGACACCTTGCGGACCGTGAAGGTCTCGCGGGCACCGGCGCCGTGGCGGCGGATGACGACGCCCTGGAACACCTGGACGCGGGAGCGGCTGCCCTCGATGACCTTCACGTGCACCTTGAGCGTGTCGCCCGGCCGGAAGGCGGGGATGTCGGAGCGCAGCTGCTCTGCGTCCAGGGCGTCAAGGGTGTTCATGGCGAAGGTCCGTCCTCGGTGATAGCGGTCGTACTGGGCGCTCTCCTCAGTGCAGGGAGGCGCGCTCGGCAGGCCCGGCTGGGCGCGTGAGCTCGTGTCCATAGTGCCAGACGCGATCGGACGAGGTGACATCACCCGTCCCGCAGCGCGGCGAGGACGGCCCGGTCGGCCTGGTCCAGCGCGTTCTCGGGAAGCGCGGCCAACAGGTCGGGACGGCGACCGGCCGTGCGCTCCAGCGAGCGGTCCCGCCGCCAGCGGGCGATCGCGGCGTGGTTGCCGCTGCGCAGCACCTCGGGCACCTCGTGCCCACGCCAGCTCACCGGGCGCGTGTAGGACGGGCCTTCCAGCAGCCCGTCGGAGAACGAGTCCTGCCGGGCGGACTCGGGATTGCCCAGCACCCCGGGCAGCAGCCGGACGACCGCCTCGGCCATCACGAGCACGGCGGCCTCACCGCCGATGAGCACGTAGTCACCGATGCTCACCTCGTCCACGGGCATCCGGGACGCGGCGTCGTCGACCACCCGCTGGTCGATGCCCTCGTAACGCCCGCACGCGAACACCAGCCGTGGCTCGGCCGCCCACTGCTGCGCGGTGGCCTGCGTGAACGGCCGCCCGGCCGGGGTCGGCACCACCAGCCGGGCGGGGCCGCCGAGGCCCACCACCGCGTCGAGCGCCTCGCCCCACACCTGCGGGCGCATCACCATCCCGGGGCCGCCGCCGTAGGGGCTGTCGTCGACGGCCTGGTGGACGTCGTGCGTCCAGGTCCGCAGGTCGTGCACCGCGACGTCCACGAGCCCGGCCGCGATCGCGCGCCCCAGCAGCGCCTCGCGCAGTGGCGCGAGGTACTCCGGGAAAATCGTCACGACGTCGATCCGCATCGGGCCCATCGTGGCAGGCGCTACCCCGCCTGCCTGCGCCGCACCAGCTCCTCCACGATGACCCGCGCCGACTCCATCCGCACGCCTCTGCCGTCGAGGACGTGGTGCGCGGCGCCGGTCTCGGTGTGCAGCAGGCCGAGCAGGATGTGCTCGCAGCCGATGTAGCCGTGCCCCAGCCGGATCGCCTCCCGCAGGGCGAGCTCCAGCGCCTTCTTCGACGACCGGTCGAACGGGAGATGCCCGCTCCACCAGCGCTCCCGGCCCTGCGCGGCACGCGTGCGGTCCAGCGCGCCCGGCCCGAAGGCGTCCTCGACCTGGCGGCGGACCTCGTCGAGGTCGATGCCGAGGGACGCGAGCGCCTCGGCATCGGACGGTCCCGACGCGCGGAGGACGTCGAGGTCGGCTTCGACGTCGGCCCACGAGACGCTGTGTGCGGCCAGGACCGTGAGCGCGAGGTTGTCCGGCACCCGGTTGAGCGCGAGCAACAGGTGCTCGGTGCGGATCTGTTGCGCGCCGCGCTCCCGGGCCACCTCCTGCGCGACGACGACGACGCGGCGGGCCTTGTCGGTGAATCGTTCGAACACGTCCGCTCCTCCCTAGAAACCGAACCGCCGGTACTTCTTGTGCACCGCCTGCCTGCTCACGCGCAGGGCCTCCGCGATCTGCTGCCAGGACCAGCCCTGGCTACGGGCGTTGGTCACCTGCAGCTCCTCCAGGGACTCCAACAGCCCCCGCAGGGATGCGACGGCGGCGAGGCCGACGGACGGGTCCCTGCTGGACGCCGCCGCCGCCACCTTGGTTGCATCGGTCATGATGTCAACTTAGGTTGACAACGGCCGCGTGTCAACCGGAGTTGACAGTTCGATCATCGCCGGACGCAACGATCCTGGCGCGCCCACACCCCCCGACCGCCCCCGCACGCCCGCTCGACGGGAGGTGCGCGAGGCAACGGGGGGTGTTCGGGCTACTCGGGGTCGAGGAGGCCCTCGGGCGGGGTGAGGATCACGCGGCCGCCGTCGAGGTCGACCGTCGGCACGATCTGGCGCACGAACGGCACCAGCGCGTCGGGGAGCTCGGGGCGGGCGAGCACGAGCAGCTCACCACCGGGGCCGTACAGGACCTGCCGGACGGTGCCGACGACGGATCCGTCCGCCAGCTCCGCCCGCAGGCCCTCGAGCTGGTGGACGTGGAACTCGTCGGGGTCCTCCGGTGGCGCGAGGGCCGTGATGGGGACCACGAGACGGGTTCCGCGCAGGCCTTCGGCGGCCGCCCGGTCGGGGGCCTCGACGAAGCGCACGAGCAGCTTGCCGGAGTGCGGACGGGACGACTCCACCGTCAACACCCCATCGGGGACTCCCGCGCGACGTGCGGTAAGCACGGCGCCGGGGGCGAAACGCTCCTCGGGGGAGTCGGTGTGGACATCGACGGCGACCTCGCCGCGCAGGCCGTGAGCCCGCACGGCGACGCCGGCGAGGACCTCGGAGGTGGTGCTACCGGTCGGTGTCGACGACATCGACCCGCACACCCCGACCACCGATGCCGCCCACGACCGTGCGCAGCGCGGTGGCGGTACGCCCGCCGCGCCCGATGACCTTGCCCAGGTCCTCCGGGTGCACGCGCACCTCGAGGGTGCGGCCCCGGCGGTTGGTGACGAGGTCGACCTGCACCTCGTCCGGGTGATCGACGATCCCCCGGACGAGGTGCTCGAGCGCGTCAGCCAGTACCGCGGTCACAATTCCGCCTCCGCGCAGGAAAATGCGTCGGCGGTCACAACGCCGCCTCCGCGCAGGAAAATGCGTCGGCGGTCACGACTCGGTGGCCTCAGCAGCCTCGGCGGTCTCGTCGGCCTTGGGCCGGCGGTCGGCCTTCTTCTTGGGGGTGGTGGCGTCGGTGGTGGGCTCCTCGCCCGCCGCCGCGAGGGCCGCGTTGAAGCGGGCCAGCCTGTCGACCTTCTCCCGCTGCGGCTTCAGCGTGCCCTCGGCGCCCGGCAGGCCCTTGAACTTCTGCCAGTCACCGGTGATCTCGAGCAGGTGCTGCACCGGCTCGGTGGGCTGCGCGCCGACACCCAGCCAGTACTGTGCCCGCGCCGAGTCGACCTCGATGAGGCTCGGCTCGTTCTTCGGGTGGTACTTGCCGATGGTCTCGATGGCGCGACCGCTGCGGCGGCTGCGGGCGTCGGCGACGACGATGCGGTAGTACGGCTGACGGATCTTTCCCAGCCTCATCAGCTTGATCTTGACGGCCACGCTGCTTACTGCTCCCTGTGGATCGATATTTCGGCGATGAGGCCGTGCCGCTCGCGTGGGGTTACGGGCAGCGCGTCGCTCGACGTGTGGTGGCCGCGGCCCGGTAGAGGGCCGGCCGCGGAGCCGACACACCATTGTGCCAGACGGCCGGCGTCACGTCCCCGGCAGGACGCCCAGGAGCATCAGCACGAGCGAGACCGCGGGCAGCAGGTTGTTGACGCCGTGCGCCACCACCCCGGCCACCAGGCGTCCCGAGTAGAGCCGCGCCAGTGCCAGCGGGATCGCGACGACGAGGAGCAGCGGTGTCCGGGTGAGCTCGAAGTGGGCCAGCGCGAACACCACCGTCGTGATGCCGAGCGCCCACCAGCGGCGCGCGCCCAGTCGCTCGACGGCCCCCCAGAGGAGCCCGCGGTAGACGATCTCCTCGCACAGGGGCGCCACGAACACGACGATCACGAACACGACCGCGGCCAGCAGCGGGCCGGAGCGGACGCCGCTGAACACCTCCCCGACCGCCGACGTGGTGCCCGTGCCCGCGATCGTGAGGTAGAGGATCGAGGCCGGGATGGTGACCACCAGTCCGCCGAACCCGAACGCCAGCCCGAGCCCGACGTCGCGCCACGAGAACTGCAGGCCCAGGTCGATCCGCGGGCCGTTGCCGCGCCAGACGGTGATCAGTACCGCGGTACCGGCGGCGAGGACGGTGGGGACCGCGAGGGCCGTTGCCAGTCCTCCCGCCGACGACGACAGCGTGCCGCCCAGGATCGCGGCGACGGCAACCGAGGTGATCAAGAAGACAGCCTCGACCACGACGTAGGCGCCGAGGCCCCAGCGGTGAGCGGGCCTGCCCGGCTCCGGGACGGCAGGCGGGGGCGCCGGGGGCAGGACGCCGGGCGGCGGATACCCGGCCTGCTCGAAGCCGGGCTGCGGAGAACCGGCCGCGTGTCCCGGCGGGAGGTTGCCTGCCGGCGGGGAACCGTTGGTCGGGTATCCGCTGGTCCGACGACCGAAGGGGAGTGAACCGGTGAGCGGGGAGCCCGCAGGCGGGGAATCCCCCGGCCGCTGGCCGCTGGCCACATACTGAACAGCCGGGTGACCCGGGTCGACGGGCACCGGCGCCATCGGAGCATCGGGTTCCGGTGTGGAGCCCGCCGCACCCGATGGTGCGGCTGCGGGCATGACGGCGGCTGAGCCTGGTCCACCGGTCTCGGGACCCTCCCGCGAGACGACAGACGCCGAATCCTCACCGGGCGCAACGCACGGCGACCGCTCGCCGTCCTGCGGGTTCACCGGGCCCCGCTCCGCCCGGCGGCCCTGCCCGTGCTGCCCGCTGTCGCTGTCGTCGGTGAGTCCCACGTGATCGACGCTACCGGCCGTCCCGTCCGGATGCCGACAGGTTCGCCGCATCGAACCGGCCGCGGCACGCCAGGCGCTACCGTGATCCACCTTTGGCCCGACGACCCTGGGAGTGGCAGCCGTGACGGGACAGGAACTGGGAGCTTGGGTTGCGGCTGCCACCGCGATGACCGGTTTCGTCGCGGCGTTGCTCGGAATCCTCCGCTACTTCAGCTACCGGACGCGTCGGGACCGGATCGCAACGGTGGGCACGGCGCTCGACGCAGTGGTCGTATCGCTGGCGAGCGACAGCGACGTCCACCGTGCCGCGGCGGCGATCCGGCTGCGGCGGTTCTTCGACCGACGCTCGGAACTGGGCGTGGCAGGGGCGGCCTACGCAGCCGACGCCCTCAATGTCATCGCCGCGGTACTGCGGGAGATGCCGACGAGCAACGTCCAGAAGCTGCTTGCCGACGGCCTGGCACACGCCCCGTCTCTCGTGAGGGCCGACCTCCAGCGCACCAATCTCCGCAATGCCTACCTGGCCGGCACGGATCTGACGGGAGCCGACTTCTTCCAGGCCGACATCTCCGACGGTTCGTTGAAGGGAGCCTCCGCCCGTGGGGCGACGTTCTACGGCACCCGCATGGTCCGCTGCGTCCTCTCCGGGGCCGACCTGCGCGAGGCGGAATTCTTCGAGGCCGACCTGCGGGGTGCCGGCTTCACGGGCGCCCATCTGGCCGGGGCCCGGTTCACCCGCTGCGCCGGTCTTCCGGATGCGGTCGCCTCCGGCATCGATGCCGACGGGGTCTTTGCCGGATCGGGGCCGGTGCCTCCACCCGACGCTCGCGAGCCGCGGCCTGCGCGGTTCTTCCTCAGCAGGCCGTTCCTCCTGGCCCCGGGGCAGCTCGCGGTGGTCGACCAGGTCACCTCGACCCTGACCCGCGGCGGTGCCCAGGTCGTCGCGATCGAGCGGCGTGACTCGTCACCCGCAGGCGTGCTGGCCGATCTGAAGCAGGTGATGTCCGGCTGCGCCGGGGTGGTCGTCATCGGTCTGCGTCAGCTCGAGGTGTGGGACGGCCGTTCGCGGGAGGGCACCACCGCCGACGAGCAGATCACCGGCCTCGCTCTCGCCACGCCATGGAACCACGCCGAGGCAGGCCTCGCGGTCGGGCTCGGGCTGCCGATCTTCCGGATGCACGACCGCGGCGTCGAGGCCGGTGTCTTCGCCCCGGGCGCCGAGGCGAACCCGCCGTTCGACCTGGGCGCCAGCGGGCTGGAGAACACGCTCACCGCTCTGGGGACGTGGGCGCGCAGGATCGCCGACCAGCCCGGCGCGTGACGGGAGCTCAGGCCTTGACCGGGCGCCCCTTGACCATCACCAGTTGCGGCTCGCGCAACACGGCCGGATCGAGCCGCGGGTCGGATCGGTAGACGACCAGGTCCGCGGGCTGCCCGACGGCGAACGAGGGCCGTCCCAGCCACTCCCGCGCCGCCCAGCTCGCCGCTCCGAGCGCGTCGGGATGCCCCGCCGCCCGCAACGCCTCGATCTCGTCGACGATCCGGCCGTGCGCGATGCCGCCGCCCGCGTCCGTGCCCGCGTACACCGCGACGCCCGCCTCGACCGCCCGGCGCACCACGGCGCCGGCCCTCGCGTGCAGCGAGCGCATGTGCGCCGCGTAGGCCGGGTATTTCGCGGCCCGGTCGGCGATGCCGGGGAACGTCTCCACGTTGATCAGTGTCGGCACCAGCGCGGTGCCACGGCGGGCCATCTCGGCGATCAGGTCGTCGGTGAGGCCGGTGCCGTGCTCGATGCAGTCGATGCCCGCACCGATCAGGCCGGGCAGGGCGTCGGTGCCGAAGACGTGGGCGGTGACGCGGGCGCCTGCCGCGTGCGCGGCGTCCATGGCGGCCGTCAGCACCTCGTCGGGCCACAGCGGGGCCAGGTCGCCGACGCCCCGGTCGATCCAGTCACCGACGAGCTTGACCCAGCCGTCCCCGGCGGCGGCCTGCTCGGCCACCACCTCGGGGAGCAGCGCCGGGTCGTCGAGGTCGATCGCGAGCCCCGGGATGTAGCGCTTGGGACGGGCCACGTGGCGCGCCGCCCGGATGATCTCGGGCAGGTCGGCGCGGGCCTGCAGTGCGGAGGTGTCCACCGGCGAACCGCAGTCCCGCAGCAGGAGCGCACCCGCGTCGCGGTCGCTCCGGGCCTGCAGCTCGGCCTCCTCCAGCGAGACCGGCCCGGACGGTCCGAGCCCAACGTGGCAATGGGCGTCGACGAGGCCGGGGACGATGAACCCGCCGTCCACGAGCGTCTCGGCGCCCGCGACCGGCTCGTCGGTGAACATCCCGGCGGCGTCGACGTGGAGGTCGGTCTCGATCTCCGACGGCAGCACCACCCCGCGCAGCCGGTACACCCCTACTTGCCCTTGGGGAACTTGAGCCGGCTCGGGTCGAACCCGGCGGGCAGCTGGTCCAGCCCCGGCGGCAGCTGCTGCAGCGACGGGGGCAGGCCGGAGAGGTCGGGCATGCCCATCCCGGCCGGCTGCGAGCGCGGCGCCGGCCTGCCCTTGCCCTTCTTGCCGCGCCGCGGCTTGGCCAGCTTCTTCGTGGCGCTGCGGCCGCCGCCCATGCCGAACTGCCCGGCCATCTGCTTCATCATCTTCCGGGCTTCGAAGAACCGCGTGACCAGGTCGTTGACGTCGCTGACCTGCACCCCGGAGCCGTTGGCGATGCGCAGCCTGCGCGAGCCGTTGATGATCTTCGGATCGTTGCGCTCGGCCGGTGTCATGCCGCGGATGATGGCCTGCAGCTTGTCCAGCTGCCGGTCGTCGACCTGGGCCAGCGCGTCCTTCATCTGGCCTGCGTTGGCGCCGGGGAGCATCCCGAGGATGTTGCCGATCGGCCCCATCTTGCGGATGGCCATCATCTGCTCGAGGAAGTCCTCCAGCGACAGCTCGCCGCTGGCCATCTTCGACGCGGCCCTGGCCGCCTGATCCTGGTCGAACGCGGTCTCGGCCTGCTCGATCAGGGTGAGCAGGTCGCCCATCCCGAGGATCCGCGACGCCATGCGGTCGGGGTGGAAGACGTCGAACTCGGTGAGCTTCTCACCGCTGGACGCGAACAGGATCGGCTGGCCGGTGACCTCCCGGACCGACAGCGCGGCGCCACCCCGGGCGTCGCCGTCGAGCTTGGTCAGGACCACGCCGGTGAACCCGACGCCGTCGCGGAAGGCTTCGGCGGTGGTGACGGCGTCCTGGCCGATCATCGCGTCGACGACGAACAGCGTCTCGTCGGGCCGGGTGGCGTCGCGGATGTCCGCGGCTTGGCGCATCAGCTCCTCGTCGACACCGAGGCGGCCCGCGGTGTCGACGATGACGATGTCGAAGTGCTTCTCGCGGGCGTGCGCGACGCCGCGGCGGGCGACGTCGACCGGGTCCCCGACGCCGTTGCCCGGCTCGGGGGCGAACGTCGTGACCCCCGCACGCTCACCGACGATCTGCAGCTGGTTCACCGCGTTGGGCCGTTGCAGGTCGCACGCCACCAGCAGCGGCGTATGGCCCTGGCCCTTGAGCCAGTGGGCCAGCTTGCCGGCCAGCGTCGTCTTGCCGGAGCCCTGCAGCCCCGCGAGCATGATCACGCTCGGCGGTTCCTTGGCCAGCCGGAGGCGTCGGGTCTCGCCGCCGAGGATGCCCACGAGCTCCTCGTTGACGATCTTGACGACCTGCTGGGCGGGGTTCAGTGCGCCCGAGACCTCGGCGCCCTTGGCCCGCTCCTTGGTCCGCGTGACGAAGGCACGGACCACCGGCAGCGCGACGTCCGCCTCCAGCAGCGCGATGCGGATCTCGCGCGCGGTGGCGTCGATGTCGGCCTCGGAGAGGCGCCCCTTGCCCCGCAGGTTCGCCAGGGTGGCACTGAGCCGCTCGGAGAGGGTGTCGAACACCCCACCAACCCTACTTGTGGACCTCACCCCGAGCACGAACCGGACCGCGCATGCCGTGCTCGGCGACCGGTCGGCCACCCACATGGACCATGACGATCAGAGGGCGTCGGCGCCGCGCTCGCCCGTC
>JBBQEF010000129.1:0-14740 GCA_038320445.1 Mycobacteriales bacterium | reverse complement strand
GGCCGACGACGTCGTGACGACGCTGCGGGTCCGCGCGACCACCACCGCCTGCGCCTACAAGGGCGTCGCGGCCTACCAGGACGTCGTGCTCCCCGACCGCATCGAGCGCGACCTGGTGTGGTCCTACCCCGCACCGCTGCCCGACTCCGCGCAGCTCATTGACCTGCTGTGCTTCTACAGCGAGCGCGTGGACCTCGTGGTCGACGGGGTGCGGCACAGCCGCCCGGTCACCCCGTGGTCGGCCACTGCTTGACTCGTCGGTAACCACTGCGTTAGAGACACTCCATGAAGCTCTCGACGCAGCTGCAGTACGGCGACGACCCGGTCCGCAACGCCGAGGCGGTGGTCGCGCTGGAGCAGGCGGGCCTCGACGTCGTGTGGGTCGCGGAGGCCTACAGCTTCGACGCCGTGTCCCTGATGGGCTACCTCGCGGCGAGGACCGAGCGCGTCGAGATCGGCTCCGGCATCCTGCCCCTCTACAGCCGCACCCCGACGCTCACCGCGATGACCGCCGCCGGCCTGGACGCCCTGTCCGGCGGCCGGGCCATCCTGGGGCTCGGGGCGTCCGGGCCGCAGGTGATCGAGGGCTTCCACGGCGTCCCCTACGACAGGCCCGTCGCCCGCACCCGCGAGATCATCGAGATCTGCCGCCAGGTGTGGCGTCGCGAGAAGGTCCAGCACGAGGGCATCTACGCGATCCCGCTGCCCGAGGGCCAGGGCACCGGGCTGGGCAAGCCGCTGAAGCTGATCAACCACCCGCGGCGGGCGGACATCCCGATCTGGGTGGCCGCGCTGGGGGACAAGAACCTGGAGATGACCGCCGAGCTGGCCAACGGCTGGCTGCCGCACGCCGTGCTGCCGGAGAAGATGAAGGAGGTCTTCGGCCCCGCGCTGGAGGCCGGCTTCGCCAAGCGCGCCCCCGAGCTGGGGCCGCTGCAGATCACCGGCGGCGGCATCCTCGCGCTGGAGGAGGAGATGTGGGAGCCGGCGCGGCAGCTGGCGCGCGGCATGTACGCGCTCTACATCGGCGGCATGGGCGCGCGCGGCCGGAACTTCTACAACACGGTGTTCCGGCGGCAGGGCTACGAGGCCGAGGCGACGCTCGTCCAGGATCTCTACCTCGACGGCAGGAAGGAGGAGGCCGCCGCCGCGCTGCCCGCCGACTTCATCGACAGGGTGACGCTCATCGGCCCGGCCGGGCACGTCAAGGAGCGGATCGCGGCGCTGCGGGAGGTCGGCGTCACCCACCTGCACGTGAACCCGGTCGGTGGCGACGCCCCGAAGCTGATCGCGCAGGTCAAGGACTGGATCGACTAGGTGACACCACCCCGGCTCCGATGACGGCCGGTCACCGCTTCACACTGTGCCGTGACCTGGCCGTCACACAACGCGGGGGAGCGTTCCGTTGCCCGACGTCGCGATCGAGGCGTTCGACCGACCGCTGAGGCCCGACCAGTACACCTACGTCGCGACGCACGCCTGGTGGATGGGCACCTACCGGACACACAGCCACCTCACCGAGCACCTCCTGAGACAGTGGATCCCGGCCCGCAACGACCGCGAATGGGTGCTCGACCGCGAGCTCACGGGCCGGCAGGAGTGGCTCGTCGGCTCGGCCGAGGGGGCCGAGGAGGATGGCTTCGACCTGCGCGACATCGCGCCCGTCGGCCGGTTCCGGGCCATGCACGGCCGGTTCGACGCCGCGGACGGCGGGTTCTGCGGCCCGTCGGCGGGGGTCCCGCGCGGTAGCTGGCAGGCGCCGACGCGCGAGTTCTTCGCGAGCCTCCCGCGCGATCCCGCGACGCTGCGCACGCGGCTGGAGAACGAGAACCCGGGCACCTGGTTCGACCCGTTCACCGCAGCCGTCACGGTGCTGCGCACCTGCCTCGTGCCGGCCGACCTGCGGGCGGCGCTCTACCTCGCGCTCGCCCGGCTGCCCGACGTGATCGCGTCCGAGGGCGTGGCCGACGTCGACGGGCGGCTGTGCCTCGCGCTCGTGCACGACGCCGGCCGCACCCGTACCGAGCTGCTCGTCTCGCCCGAGGACGGCCAGTTCGCCGGCGAGCGCGACACGCTGCGCGTCGACTCCCGCTGTGGCCTGCGAGCCGGCACGGTGATCAGCTCGACGGCCGTCCACACGGCCGTGGTCGACGGTCCCGGCGCGCTGCCCGGGTAGCGCCGGGCTACCGCAGCGGCTGCTCGGGCCCCGGTTCCCCGCGCCCGCCGAAGATCCGCCGCTCGCTCTCGTCGATCCGCACGTCGTTGATGCTGGCCTCGCGGCGGCGCATGTAGCCCTCGTCGTCGAACTCCCACAGCTCGTTGCCGTACGACCGCCACCACTGCCCGTCGACGTCGTGGCACTCGTACTGGAAGCGCACGGCGATGCGGTTGCCGTCGCAGGCCCACAGGTCCTTGCGCAGCGCGTACTCGAGCTCGCGGTCCCACTTGCCCCGGAGGAAGGCGGCGATCTCCGCGCGCCCCGTCACGAACCGGTCCCGGTTGCGCCAGACGGAGTCCTCCGAGTAGGCCCCGGCCACCTTCGCGGGATCGCGGGTGTTCCACGCGTCCTCGGCGGCCTGCACCTTCGTCGCCGCCGTCTCGGCGGTGAACGGCGGAAGCGGCGGGCGGGTCATCGCGACTCCTGGCGTCGGCCGGTCTGTGGAGACGGTCATCATGACAGCCCGCGGAGCGGCCTGCCCTGCGCCGGACACACGAGGACTAACCTGGGCTCCAGTCCCACGGCGATGACGATGAGATCCGATCAAGGCGGTCCACAGCGTGTCCAGCAACAGCCCCTCGAAGAGCAGCACCTCGATCACAGCCGAGCAGTTCGGTCCCAACGAGTGGCTGGTCGAGGAGATGTACAACCGCTTCCTGGACGACCCGACGGCCGTCGACCCGGCGTGGCACGAGTTCTTCGCCGACTACCGCCCCGCCGAGACGCCGGGTGAGGTCGCCACGACGACCACCGGCAACGGCGGCACACCGGGCCCCGCGCCCACCCCCACGGCCGAGCCCGCCGAGCCGAGCGAGCGGTGCCGCGATGCCGATCGGGCGGCCATGGAGCCGGCCGCGTCGAACGGTTCCGCGCCGGCCGCGGAGAGGCCCCGCCCGGCCGCACCGCCCGCCAAGCCCGCCGCGGGCTCCACCACGAAGGCCGCGAAGGCGGCCCCGGTGGGCAGCGACGGCACGGTCACCCCGCTGCGCGGCGCCGCGTCGACCGTCGTGAAGAACATGAACGCATCGCTCACGGTGCCCACCGCCACGAGCGTGCGCGCGGTGCCCGCGAAGCTGCTGGCCGACAACCGCGTCGTGATCAACAACCAGCTCAAGCGCACGCGCGGGGGCAAGATCTCCTTCACGCACCTGATCGGCTACGCCGTCGTCCGCGCGCTGGCCGACGTCCCGGTGATGAACCGCCACTTCGTGGAGACCGACGGCAAGCCGACCGTGGTCCAACCCGAGCACGTCAACATGGGTCTCGCGATCGACCTGCCCGGCAAGGGCGGCCAGCGCTCGCTCGTCGTCGTCTCGATCAAGGGCTGCGAGGCGATGACGTTCGCGCAGTACTGGTCGGCCTACGAGGACATCGTCCGCAAGGCCCGCAACGGCGGGCTGGTCGCCGAGGACTTCGCCGGCACCACCATCAGCCTCACCAACCCGGGCACGCTGGGCACCAACCACTCGGTGCCGCGACTGATGGCCGGCCAGGGCACGATCGTCGGCGTCGGCGCGATGGAGTACCCGGCCGAGTTCCAGGGCGCCAGCGAGAAGCGGCTGTCCCAGCTCGGCATCAGCAAGATCATCACGTTGACGTCGACCTACGACCACCGGATCATCCAGGGCGCCGAGTCGGGCGACTTCCTGCGCCGCGTCCACCAGCTGCTGCTGGGCGAGGAGGGCTTCTACGACTCCATCTTCCGCTCCCTGCGGGTGCCGTACGAGCCCATCCGCTGGGTGCAGGACATCCCCGAGGGCGAGGTCGACAAGACCGCCAGGGTGATCGAGCTGATCGACGCCTACCGCACCCGCGGCCACCTGATGGCCGACACCGACCCCCTCAACTACCGCCAGCGTCGCCACCCCGATCTCGACGTGCTCTCCCACGGCCTGACGCTGTGGGACCTCGACCGGGAGTTCGCCGTCGGCGGCTTCGGCGGCCAGGTGCGGATGAAGCTCCGTGACGTGCTGGGCCTGCTCCGCGATTCCTACTGCCGCACGATCGGCACCGAGTACATGCACATCGCCGAGCCCGAGCAGCGCACCTGGCTGCAGGAGCGCATCGAGGTGCCGCACCAGAAGCCGAACTCGGCCGAGCAGAAGTACGTGCTCTCCAAGCTCAACGCGGCCGAGGCGTTCGAGACCTTCCTCCAGACCAAGTACGTCGGGCAGAAGCGGTTCTCGCTGGAGGGCGGCGAGACCGTCATCCCGCTGATGGACGCCGTGCTGGACAAGGCCGCCGAGCAGGAGCTCGACGAGGTCGTCATCGGCATGCCGCACCGCGGCCGGCTCAACGTCCTGGCCAACATCGTCGGCAAGCCGATCAGCCAGATCTTCCGCGAGTTCGAGGGCAACCTCGACCCCGGCCAGGCCCACGGCTCCGGCGACGTCAAGTACCACCTGGGCGCCGAGGGCAAGTACTTCCGGATGTTCGGCGACGGCGAGACGGTCGTGTCGCTGGCGTCCAACCCGAGCCACCTCGAAGCCGTGGACCCGGTGCTGGAGGGCATCGTCCGCGCCAAGCAGGACCTGCTCGACAAGGGCCACGAGAACGGCTACACCGTGCTCCCGCTGATGATGCACGGCGACGCGGCGTTCGCCGGCCCGGGCGTGGTGGCCGAGACGCTCAACCTCGCCCAGCTGCGCGGCTACCGCACCGGCGGCACCGTGCACGTCGTGGTCAACAACCAGGTGGGGTTCACCACCGCACCCGAGCACTCGCGGTCGTCGCAGTACTGCACCGACGTCGCGAAGATGATCGGTGCGCCGGTCTTCCACGTGAACGGCGACGACCCCGAGGCGTGCGTCTGGGTGGCGAAGCTCGCCGTCGAGTACCGCGAGCGCTGGCACAACGACGTCGTCATCGACATGATCTGCTACCGCCGCCGCGGCCACAACGAGGGCGACGACCCCTCGATGACGCAGCCCTCCATGTACGACGTGATCGACGCCAAGCGCAGCGTCCGCAAGATCTACACCGAGTCGCTGATCGGGCGCGGCGACATCTCCATGGAGGAGGCCGAGCACGCGCTCAAGGACTTCTCCAACCAGCTGGAGCACGTGTTCAACGAGGTCCGCGAGCTGGAGAAGACCCCGGTGCGGATCAGCCCCTCGGTCGAGGACGAGCAGCTCGTGCCCACCGATCTGGACACCTCCGTCCCGCTCGAGGTGATCCACCGCATCGGCGACGCGCACGTCGAGCTGCCCGAGGGCTTCACCGTGCACCAGCGCGTCAAGCCGGTGATCGAGCGGCGCCGGAAGATGTCGCGCGACGGCAACGTCGACTGGGCGTTCGCCGAGCTGCTGGCGCTGGGGTCGCTCGTGATGGACGGCAGGCTCGTGCGCCTGTCGGGCCAGGACACGCGCCGCGGCACGTTCGTCCAGCGGCATTCGGTGATCATCGACCGGAAGACGGGCGAGGAGTACTACCCGCTGCGGAACCTGTCGGAGAACCAGGAGCGCTTCCTGCCCTACGACTCGGCGCTCTCGGAGTTCGCCGCCGTCGGCTTCGAGTACGGCTACTCCGTGGCCAACCCGAACGCGTTCGTGGCCTGGGAGGCGCAGTTCGGCGACTTCGTCAACGGCGCGCAGCCGATCATCGACGAGTTCATCTCCTCCGGCGAGGCGAAGTGGGGCCAGACCTCGGACGTGGCGCTGCTGCTGCCGCACGGCCTGGAGGGCCAGGGGCCGGACCACAGCTCCGGCCGCATCGAGCGCTTCCTGCAGCTGTGTGCGGAGGGCTCGATGACCGTCGCGTTGCCGTCGGAGCCGGCCAACTACTTCCACCTGCTGCGGCGCCACGCGATGGACGGCGTGCGCCGCCCGCTGGTGGTGTTCACGCCGAAGTGGATGCTGCGCGCCAAGCAGGTGGTGAGCCCCGTGGCCGACTTCACCGGCGGGCGGTTCCGTTCCGTGATCGACGACCCTGCGCACCGCGGGTCCGACGGCCCGGCCGCCGGGGTGCGCAAGGTCCTGCTGTGCACCGGCAAGATCTACTGGGAGCTGGCGGCCGCGCGGGAGAAGCGCGGCGGCGCCGAGGACACCGCCATCGTGCGGATCGAGCAGCTCTACCCCGTCCCCGACCGGCAGATCGCCGCGGTGCTGGACCGCTACCCGAACGCCGAGGACATCCGGTGGGTGCAGGAGGAGCCGGCCAACCAGGGCGCATGGCCGTTCCTCGGGCTGACGCTGCCGGAGATGCTGCCGCGGATGGTCGGGCTCAAGCGCATCTCGCGGCGCCGCATGGCCGCGCCGGCGGCGGGCTCCTCCAAGGTGCACGAGGTGGAACAGGCGGCCCTGATCGACGCGGCCTTCGCGGGGTAGCGGGTGTACTTCACCGACCGCGGCATCGAGGAGCTGGTCGAGCGCCGGGGTGAGGAGCAGGTGGCGGTCGAGTGGCTGGCGGATCGCCTGCGCACGTTCGTGGACCTCAACCCGGCGTTCGAGGACGCGGTGGAGCGACTCGCGTCGTTCCTGGCGCGGGACGACGCGGACCCGGAGTAGCCGGAGCCGGCCGTGATCACCGGCTCGGTGCACTCCCGGCCAGATCCGGGCGGGGATGCACCGAAGCGGTGATCACGGCGGTCACGGCGGACGGCGATGACGCCGTCCGGCCCTCTGGCGTTCGGACCAGCGAGAGGGCACGATCGGTCCGATGGCATCCGGGAGCCCGACCCAGCGAGCGATCCGCTCCGTAGGGCGTCCCCTGGTGGCGGCCGTCGCCATCGGCACCGTCACGTTCGCCGCGGTGCCGTCGGCGGGTGCCGCTCCGAGCCCGATCTCGACCGCGGCGCTCACCACCTCCACCCCGGCATCGACGACCTACCGGCCCCTCCACGCATCGTCACCCGCCGTGGCCGAACCCGTCCCGGCCGGGACGGTGGCCGTGGCCCCGGCTCCGGTGGCCGCGCTGCCGATGCCGACCACCACGGCCGAGCCCGGCACCGCGGCCGCGGTGGCCATCGCGTTCGCGCTCGCCCAGCGCGGGCTGCCCTACGTCTGGGGCGGGGACGGGCCGGGCGCGGGCGAGGCGGGCTTCGACTGCTCCGGCCTCACCACCGCCGCGTACGCCGCCGCCGGCATCGCCCTGCCGCGCACCGCGCACACGCAGTTCTACGCGGGCCCGCACGTGCCGGACGGCGCCGTTCTCGACCCCGGTGACCTGGTGTTCTACGGAATCCCGGCGCGCGTGCACCACGTCGGGCTCTACCTGGGCAACGGGCTGATGGTCAACGCCCCGACGTTCGGCGAGCCCGTGCAGATCGCGTACGTCCGCTACGCCGGCGACGACTACCTCGGCGCCACCCGCCCCGCCGCCGGCCTCGACACGCCCGGCCTGTTGACGACGCCGGACCTCCCCTACACGGTGCCCGCCGTCCCCCGGCCGGACGTGCCGAAGGCGCCCACCGCGTTCCCGGCGCCGGCCGCGCCCGTCCCAGCGCCGGTCACGACGAGCCCGGCTGCGGCGGAGCACGTGCTCGCGGCGGCGCAGGGCGTCGCGACAACGGGGCCGGTGGCCACTCCGTCCGCGTCCGGCGCATCCAGCACAGCACCCGGCGGCCCGACCTCACCGGCCACGAGCCCGTCGCCGCCGGCCGGACCCGGGACCGCCGTCGCAGGCCGGACCACACCGGACGGCGGCCCACCGGCCGCCGCCCCACCGGCCGCCGCCCCACCAGCTGCCGCGCCGGTCGTCTCCCCACCGGTCGCTGCGCCGCCCGGTACCAGCCCGCCCGGCTCGACGACCCCGTCCGGCCCGGCCCCCGCGGCAGCCCGACCCGGCCCGGCGACACCACCCAGCGCCTCGCCGAGCCCCCCTGCCCCGCCCAGCCCCACCGTGACCACCCCCACCGTGACCAGCCACGCCGTAGCCACCCCTGCCGCCGCCGCGACCCCGGCCGCCCCGGCCCGGCTGCTCCTCCCCGCAACCGGGACCACGCTCACGCTCGTGGTCGCCGGACGCGACCCGAACGGGCTGCCCGTCGCCCCGACCGCCCCCGCCAACGGGTCGCTGACCTGGCGGCCGGGAACGGGCGGGGCGTGGGTCGCCGCGATCGGCCTGCCCGCGGGCCTGCCCGCGCCCGCCGTCGGGGGCACGCTGGTGCTGATCGGCTCCGACGGCACCCGCACGACGCTGACCGTGCGGTCCCGCGCCACCACCGACCCGGCCGCGGCGAAGGTCGCCGCGACCACCGCGGGCACGGGCCCGCGCGCGGTGCTGCTGCGCACCGATCCGGCGACCGGCCAGGTGCTCGTGATCGTGGCGAGCTGAGAGCGACCGGGAGAGCGCAGCAACCGGAGCGCCGCGATCAGCTGCCGGGCATCCGGATCCGCCGCTTCTGCACCTCGGCCCGCAGCGCGGCCGCCGCTTCCTCCACCCGCACGGTGAGCGCCGCGAGGTCTCCCGGCTTCGCGAGCCGGTCCGGGCGGGGGTAGGGGCGCATGTCGATCCAGGACTCCACCCACAGCGCCTGTAGCGCGTCCTCCCAGGCCAGCTCCGCGCCGATCCGGACGAGGACGTGGCGGTCGGCGGCCTCGTCGAGCAGGCGGCCCCGCTCGTCCACGAGACGCCTCAGCTCGGCCACCCGTTCGGCGTTGCGCTCGCTCTGGGCGTCGAGCCCGGCCGAGACGGCAGCGATCACGTCCCGGTAGTCCCGCGCCGCGGTCATGCCGACGCCCCTTCGGTCGTGCGCGGCAAACGTCGCCCCGGCGACGTTCTCCGCGCACAGGCGGCGGAGCCGCTCACTCCCCCACCTCCGGCACGATGACGACCTCGGGCGCCGCGTGCAGGGCCCGGTCGAAGAACAGGCCGCGACCCGGCCGCGGCGACCAGTGCACGAGCATGCCGGGCAGCAGCGGCTGCAGCTCGGTGCCCTGCACGTCGAGCGCCACCCAGGCGCCGAGGTCGTCCGCGGTCGCGCCCATCGTGAGCAGCGCTCGCAGGCGCGGCACGCTGCGCCACCAGCCGAGCACGTGCACACCGACCTCGGGCCCGAAGTGGATGATCTTGCGTAGCGCCTCGGTACCGGTGCGGTCCAACGCCGTGTCGGCGGCGTCGGCGGCGTAGAGCACCACCACGATCGGGCGCCGCTCGTCCCCGGCCAGGCGCGCGGTGACCACTGCCGCGAGGGACTCCACCCGCTCCCGGAACCCCTCCAGCCGCACGGTCTCGGGCCCGTGCCCGCCGAGCCGCTCGGCGAGGCGGGCCGCAGGCTCCTCGGAGCCCGCGGCGAGCGGGGCGATCACGACGCCCAGCCCGCCCGCGGGGAACGCCGCACCCAGCGCGGCCGCGGCGGCGTGCAGCACCCGTTCGGCGTCACGGGACGCCGCGCCGAGCACCCCCAGGTTGCGGCCCGGCGCGACGGGGAGCGCGACGGTGGCCGGGCTGCCCGTCACGTCCATCCGCTGCCCCACCAGCGCGGCCGGTACCCCCTCGGGGAGCAGGGCGAGCAGGGCGTCGACGGTGGGCGCGCGGCTGCCGTCGAACAGACGGGGCTCCGGCCGCCCCTCGGCGAACGCCTCGTGCAGCTCCTTCTGCAGCGCGTCGACCGTGTCCTTCACGCTCGCGTTCGGAATGCGGACGATCTCGTTGCCGTGCGTCATCCCCGACTCGTGGTTGATCACAGCGTGCCAGCGCGGCAGGTCCATGGTGGCCTCGTTGCGCTCGTGGAGCACCCGCCGGGCCCTCGGCAGCGCGATCCGCAGCACGAACTGCTCGAAGATGGCCGGACGGCCCCAGAACGCCTCGATGCCCGACACGTCCTGGCTGGCCAGCACGAGGTGGATGCCCTGCGAGCGGCCGCGGCGGGCGACGTCCTCCAGCAGCGTGATCGCGGCCTTCGTCACCGCGTCGCGCTCGGAGAAGAGGTACTGGAACTCGTCGATCACCGCGACGATCCGCGGCCAGTGCCCCTCCGGGTCCTCGCGGCGCAGGTCCTCCAGCTTGGTGACCTCGTGCGCCTTGGCCGCCTCGGCGCGGCGTCGCATCTCGCCCGCGAGGTGCTGCAGGAGCGCCAGCCCGAACTCGCGGTCGGTGTTGATGTTCACGCCGATCAGCCGGGCGTGCGGCAACCACGTCCGGTCGCGGCGGCCCGGGGCGAACTGGGCGAACGACACGCCCTCCTTGAAGTCGAGCAGGTGCAGCTCCAGCTCGTCGGGGCCGTACCGGGCGGTGAGGGAACCGATCATGGCCAGCAGGAAGTTGGTCTTGCCCGAGCCGCTCGGACCGCCCACCAGCGCGTGCGGGGAGGCGTCGTCGAGGGACATGACCACCGCGCGGCCCTCCGCGAACCCCACGACCGCCTGCAACCCCCGCGCCGAGTTCTCCGGCTTCTCGCCGGCCCCGGGTAGGAGGTCCTCGAAGGCGCACACCCGGCTGCGCCACTTCTCGTGCGCCTCGGCGATCGCGTGGCAGGCGTCGGTGAGCTCGGTGGCCGGCAGGGGCGGGTCGGGCCGGACGGTGACGTAGCGCCCGGTGATCGACGTGCGCGCGGCACCGGCCTCGTCGAGGTCGATGGTCTCCACCGACGCGGACACGGTCACCGGCAGGTCGACCATGATCAGCTGCACGCCGCACGCCAGGCCGCCCCTGGCGACGCGCTGCAACTGCCGGTGGTCGTCGTCGGACAGGCCCTTACGGTTGCCGACCAGCACCGCGACGACCCACGGCTCGGTGCGCGGCTTCCCGTCCGCGGCCATCGCCCGCAGCGACGGGTGGCCGTCGATCAGCACGCGCGTGTGCACCCGTCGGATGCGGTCGGAGAGCTCTTCCAGCAGCAGCGGCAGGCCGGCCGGGTCGTGCACGGTCAGCAGGCCGCTGCGGGTCAACGGATGCAGTCCGGGCAGCGGGCCGGTCAGCTGCCCGACGTCCCAGACGTGCGCCATCACCAGCCCTGGCTGGAACCGGCTCATCAGCCGCATCACCAGCGTCTCCACCAGCGTGACCGCTGCTGGACGGCTCTCGGGGCGGGTGCTGATCTGCAGGTGCGCCTCGTCCAGGAACGGGACCGCGGCCACGAACTCGGGGGCGCTCGCCCCGAGCCGGCCGGTGCCGATCCGCCACAGGCCGGGCAGCTCCCCCGCGGCGTCGAGCTCGCCGATCTTGCCGAGCCAGCCGGTCTCGTCGCCCGCCGCGCCGCCTGCCGCTCGCGTGACGATGGCGTCCAGCTCGGGCAGCGCCGTGTCGGGCGGCGAACTCGCCCGGTCGTCCTCGATCGCCCGCACGATGTGCGCGAGCCCGGGGCTGTGCAGCAGCGGACGGAGCGCAGGATCGGCGGCCGCCGCGTCGAGACCGGCCTCGCGGAGCCACAGCTCCGCCAGCGCGTCGAGGTGGGCCCTGCGGGCCGACTCCCGCGCCGCGTCGGACGCGCCGTGGGCCGCCGCGATGGCGTCGCACAGGGCGTCGTAGGCGGCCCGGATGCGGCGCCGGCGGCCTCCGATGAGGGGGGCCACCGGGCTCAGAGCCTCGCGCCGATGTCCGCGACGACCCGTACCCCGGCCCCGATCAACCCGGAGCCGCGCTCCAGCTCGTCGGCGGCGCGCTTCAGCTGTGGCGGCGGGAGCGGCTCGGCGTGCTGGTGCCCGAGCTCGGTCAGCACACCGACGGCCTCGTCGATGCGGCTGCGGGCGATCCCGACGTACTGCTGGGCCCCGTGGAGCTGCTCCGCCACGAGAGCCAGCGTGGCGCGGATCTCCCCGAGCGAATCGGCGGTCACGATGCCGCCTCCGCGGGAAGGGTCACGTCGGCGCGGGTCACAGCCGGGCCGCGACGCCCTCGGACGCCTGGATCGCCGCGGAGACGGCCTGCTGCACCTCGACTACGCTGCCGACGGCCTGCGCCAGCAGCCCGTTGGCCTCGGAGACATCGGCCTGACCGCTGCCCTCGGACACCCTCAACATCATCCCCTGCGCCTGCTCCAGCGCCGAGTGGGCCTGCTGCAACGCCCCGAGGCTCTCCGAGGCCTTGTCGTTGGCCAGCGCGATACCGGCTCGCACCTCTTCGAAACTCGCCATGTGCGGAACTCCTGAGATCGCTTCCTGCGGTCACGCGAATCTAGCGTTCAGTGCACACGACGCGGCCCCCGCCCGCCAGCGGGGAAACGGACTTCTCCAAGTTCGGTCAGGGTCTTGCGCGCAGAGCCCTTCACGGCACACCGTGTGCACTTCTCACGAGGGAGACAGGTATGAACGACACGGCAGGCCCCGGGGTGGTCCGGGCCGCGATCCTGCAGGCCAAGTGGACCGGCGACACCGCGTCCATGATCGAGGTTCACGAGTCCTACGCGCGCACGGCCGCCGAGGCGGGCGCGCAGGTGATGGGCTTCCAGGAGGTCTTCAACGCCCCGTACTTCTGCCAGGTGCAGGACGCCGAGCACTACCGCTGGGCGGAGCCCGTGCCGAACGGCCCGACCGTGGAGCGCATGCAGGCGCTGGCCCGCGAGACCGGCATGGTCCTGGTCGTGCCGGTCTTCGAGATCGAGAGCTCCGGCAACTACTACAACACCGCCGCCGTGATCGACGCGGACGGCACGGTGCTCGGCAAGTACCGCAAGCACCACATCCCCCAGGTCAAGGGCTTCTGGGAGAAGTTCTACTTCCGGCCCGGCAACCTCGGCTGGCCGGTCTTCGAGACCTCGTTCGGCACGATCGCCGTCTACATCTGCTACGACCGGCACTTCCCCGAGGGCTGGCGCGCACTGGGCATGGCCGGGGCGCAGATCGTGTTCAACCCGTCGGCCACCAGTCGCGGCCTGTCCTCGCACCTGTGGAAGCTGGAGCAGCCCGCGGCAGCCGTCGCGAACGGGTACTTCGTGGCCGCGAGCAACCGCGTCGGCGTCGAGGAGTACGGGGACAACGACTTCTACGGGACGAGCTACTTCGTCGACCCGCGCGGGCAGTTCGTCGGCGACGTCGCGAGCGGCTCCGAGGAGGAGTTGGTGGTGCGCGACCTCGACCTGAAGATGATCGACGAGGTGCGCCAGCAGTGGGCGTTCTACCGCGACCGACGTCCCGACGCCTACGGACCGTTGGTGGCGCAGTGAGCGGCTCCGCCGCCCGTGCGCGGACAACGTTGTTCCGGCGACGTTTTCCGCGCACGACCCCGGGGGGCCCACGATGAGCGACGACCTGCTGGCGCGAACCCGGGCGGTCCTGCCGTCCTGGCTGGCCATCTACTACGACGAGCCGATCGAGATCGACCGCGGCGAGGGCCGCCACGTCTGGGACGCCGACGGCCACCGCTACCTCGACTTCTTCGGCGGCATCCTCACCACGATGACCGCGCACGCGCTGCCGGAGGTGACCGAGGCCGTCTCCGAGCAGGCCGGGCGGATCATCCACAGCTCCACGCTGTACCTGAACCGGCCGATGGTGGAGCTGGCCGAGCAGATCGCAGGAGTCTCCGACATCCCCGACGCCAAGGTGTTCCTCACCACCAGCGGCACCGAGGCCAACGACGCCGCGCTGCTGCTGGCGTCGTCGCTGCGGCGGTCCAACCAGATCCTGGCGCTGCGCAACAGCTACCACGGCCGGTCGTTCTCGACGATCGCGATCACCGGCAACAGCGCGTGGTCACCGACCTCGCTCTCGCCGTTCCAGACCTACTACGTACACGGCGGCCAGCAGTACCGCTCACCGTTCGCGGGGATGAGCGACGGCGAGTACGTCGCGGCCTGCGTGGCCGACCTGCGTGACGTGCTCGACCAGTCCGGCGGCGACATCGCGGCGTTCATCGCGGAGCCGATCCAGGGCGTCGGCGGTTTCACCTCGGGGCCCGACGGGCTGCTGGGTGCGTTCGCCGAGGTGCTGCGGGAACGCGGCATCCTCTGGATCTCCGACGAGGTGCAGACCGGCTGGGGCCGCACCGGGGAGCACTTCTGGGGCTGGCAGGCACACGGGGCCGTGCCCGACATCGTCACGTTCGCCAAGGGCGTCGGCAACGGGCTGTCCGTGGGTGGCGTGATCGCCCCGGCGTCCATCATGGACTCCTTGGGCGCCAACTCGATCTCGACGTTCGGGGGCTCGCCGATCACCTCCGCGGGCGCGCTGGCCAACCTGCGCTACCTGCTCGACCACAAGTTGCAGGACAACGCGGCGCTGCTGGGCCCGGTGCTGCTCGACGGCCTGCGCGCCGTGGGCAGCCCGATCGTCGGCGACGTCCGGGGCAAGGGTTTGATGATCGGCGTGGAGCTGGTCCGCCCCGGGGGAACCGAGCCCGCGCCCGAGTTGGCGAGCGCGGTGCTGGAGGCCTGCAAGCGCCGCGGCCTGCTGGTCGGCAAGGGCGGCCTGAAGGGCAACGTCCTGCGCATCGCCCCACCCCTGTCCCTGACCAGGGAGGAAGCGGACGAGGGGCTGGCCATCCTCGCCGCCGCGCTGGACGAGGTGTCATGACCCACCGCACAAGCATCATGGAGCCCGCACGAGGGCCGCGCCGCTGGTGCGGCCGGCAGAACGGATGTGCCGTCAGATGAGTCGCACGTTGATCACCAACGGGCTCGTGATCACCGCTTCCGACGAGCTCGAC
>JBBQEF010000128.1:0-14816 GCA_038320445.1 Mycobacteriales bacterium | reverse complement strand
GCCGTCGGCGTTCTCGGCGGGCACCGACCTGTCCACGGGCGCGGGCGAGCCGACCCCGCGCGGCGGGAACTACGGGGTCGTCCGGCGCTACCGGGCCACGCCGCTGATCGCCGCGGTCGAGGGGCTCGCCTACGGCGGCGGCTTCGAGCTGGTGCTGGCCTGCGACCTGGTGGTGGCCGCCCGACCGGCCCGGTTCGCACTGCCCGAGACGGCGCACGGGCTGGTCGCCAACTGCGGTGCGCTGTTCCGCGGCCCGCGGGCACTGCCCCGCAACGTCGCCCACGAGATGCTCCTCACCGGCGATCCGCTCGGCGCGGAGCGGGCCTGGTCGCTGGGGCTGGTCAACCGGCTCGTCGAGGCGGGGGAGGCGGAGCGGGCCGCGCTGGAGCTGGCGGACCGGGTGTGCGATCACGCGCCCGTGGCGCAGCGCGCGTCGCTGCGGGCCGTCGGCGAGGTGTTCGCCGAGCTCGACGACCGCGGATGGGCAGCCACGGCCCGGGCCCAGCAGCTGATCGACGCCTCCGCGGACGCGGCCGAGGGGCTGGCGGCGTTCCGCGAGAAGCGGGAACCGCTGTGGAACGGCCGCTGACCCGAGATGTCTCCACGATCGAGACGCCGCGGGGTACCGTGATCGTCATGCGTGACGAGCTGGTGCGACTGCTGCAGGACTACGCGGGGGAGGCCGAGCGCCTCGGCCAGGTGTTCGCCGAGCGCAACGGCATGCACCCCACCGACCTGCACGCCCTGCTCGCCGTGATGCAGGGTGACGGCGCCGGTGATCCGCTCACCCCGGGGCGCCTGGGCGCGGCGTTGGGGCTGTCCTCCGGGGCCACCACCGCGGTGATCGACCGGCTGGAGCGGGCCGGGCACGTCCACCGTTGCCGGGACGGTCGCGACCGCCGCCGGGTCACGCTGCACTACCGCGCCGCCGCCGCCGCGCTCGGCGCGGAGTTCTTCGGGCCGCTCGGCACGCGGATGGACGCGATGCTGGCCGGCTACAGCGAGGAGGAGCTGGTGGCGGTCCGCCGGTTCCTGGGGGACGTGAACGCGGTGATGCGGGAGCACCGCCGCGACGTCACCGCTTCGGGATGAGGCGGTGCAACCGGCGGATCCCGGGCACCCGCTGACGCGGCGACGGTGTGCGCTCCAGCGCCACCGGGTCCGCGCCCTCCCGCGGGGGCAGCGCCACCTCGATCTCGCCGCCGAGCCGGAAACCGGGCGCGAGGTCCAGGTCGTCGCCGCTCCAGAACCGGCCGGGGTCATACCAGCTGGGCCGGCGCCGCCGCGCGGTCAGGCCCATCTCCTCGTAGGTCACGGCGACCACCTCGGCGCAGTAGGCGGTCTCCAGGTCCGGCCCGTCCGCGTCCGGCCCGTCCGGCTCGGACCGGCGGGGGAGCGAGGGCAGCCGGCCGCGCAGCCACCGGGTGGCCAGCGCCGCCGTGGACGGGAAGGGGGTGCCGTCGAGCCGGGCGATCGTGCGCAGCAGCGCGTCCTCGTGCTCCCGGCCGATCTCCCCCTCGAGCTGGCGCAGCCAGCCGCGCTGCTCGTAGCGGCGGCCCCACTCCAGCACCGCGTCGCGCAGGTCGTGGAGCTGCACGCCGCGCTGATGCTCACCGGTCCACATGTCGGTCAGCGACCGGCCGAGCTCGGCGTGCCACATCAGCGGCGGCAGGTCGTCGATCACGACCGCCATGCCGACGTGGTTGACCGGCGCGTTGGTCAGGCTGCGGATGGCGCGGTCGGCGCCGCTGGTGCCGCGGAAGACCCAGATGTCACCGGTGCGGGCGATGTCGACGGCCCGGTCGACGGTGATCACGGATCCGGCCACGGGCGGTAGGTTAGCCGCATGCGCTGGTGGAAGGTCGTCGGGCTCGCGGGGCTCGCGGGGGTGGTCGCCACGGGTGCGGTGACGGTGCGGGCGCAGCGGCAGCGCCGCGCCTACACCCCCGAGGAGATCCGCTCGCGCCTGCACGAGCGCGTGGAGCAGGCGCACCGCGCGCAGCCCGGTCCCGCGTAGCGCCGTCACAGGTCCGCGGTGGCCGCCTCCAGGTACTGCGCGAACTTCTCGTGTGCCGCCGCCGTGCGGGTCGGGACGTGCTCGGTCGGGACCTCCCGGGGCTGGTAGCCGCGCAGGATCCGCCGGGCGACGGTGGCCTTGTGCACCTCGTCGGGGCCGTCGTAGATGCGGGCGGCGCGGGCGGCGCGGTACATCTCCTCCAGCGGCAGGTCGCCGGAGAAGCCGAGTGAGCCGTGCACCTGGATGGCGCGGTCGATCACGTCGTGCAGCACCTTCGCGCCCCAGTACTTGATCATCGCGATCTCGATCCTGGCGTTGGAGGCGCCGACCTGGTCCATCGTCCACGCCGCGTGCAGCGTCAGCAGCCGCGCCGCCTGCATCTCCGCGGCCGACTGCGCCACCCAGTCCTGCACCATCTGCTTGTCGGCGAGCACCGAGCCGTGCGTGTAGCGGCTGACGGCCCGCTCGCACAGCATGTCGAAGGCGCGGCGGCTCTGCCCCAGCCAGCGCATGGCGTGATGGATCCGGCCGGGGCCCAGGCGCTGCTGCGCGAGCCGGAACCCGTCGCCCGGGTTCCCGACCAGGTTCTCCTTCGGCACCCGCACGTCGGTGTAGAGCACCTCGGCGTGACCGCCGTAGAGCTGCCCGCCGGTGGCGGGATGGTCCATGACCGGGATGTCGCGGACGATGTCGACGCCGGGCGTGTCCACCGGGACGATGATCATCGAGCTGCCCTGGTACGCCGACACGTCCGGATCGGTCACGCACATGACGATGAGGAAGTCGGCCACCGAGGCGTTCGACGAGAACCACTTGTGGCCGTTGATCACGTAGTCGTCACCGTCGAGGACGGCCCGGGTGGACAGGAGCGTCGGGTCGGCGCCCGCACCGGGCTCGGTCATGGAGAAGCAGCTGCGGAGCTCGCCGCGCAGCAGGGGGTGCATCCAGCGCTCCTGCTGCTCGGGGGAACCGCCGACGGCGAGCAGCTCGGCGTTGCCGGAGTCGGGGGCCTGGTTGCCGAAGATCCCCGGTGCGTAGCGGCACTGGCCGAGGATCTCGTGCATCAGGCCGAGCCTGACCTGCCCGAAGCCGCCGCCGCCCAGCTCCGGCGGCAGATGGGCGGCCCACAGGCCCTGGTCCTTGACCTGCTCCTTGAGCGGCGCGGTGATCCGGGCGAACGCCGTGCGGTCGACGTCGAGTGTCTCCAGCGGGATGATCTCCTCGCGGACGAACCCCCGCATCCACTCCAGCTCGGTCTCGAACTCCGGTTCGGTGGAGAAATCCCATGCCATGCCTGCACCGTGCCAGATGCGGCCGTGCGCGTCAGGTGAGGGCGGACATATTCTGCCAGCCCGCCCACGGGATCGCCCAGTCGTAGACGTCGCCGTCGGTGGCCGAGAGCGCGACGGACGTGCCGGTGATCTCGACCGGATCGCCGAACATCGCGGTGTCGTAGTAGGCCTTGGCGTTCTTCGTGGAGAGGTTGATGCAGCCGTGGGTGACGTTCCGCCTGCCCTGGACGCCGTTCGTGGCCGGGTTGGCGTGGATGAACTCGCCGTTGTTGGAGATGCGTGTGGCCCAGTGCTCCTCGACGTCGGTGTAGCCGTAGTCCGGGTTGCTCATGAGGACGGTCTGGGCCTTGCCCATCACGATGTGGATGCCGCTGCGCGTGACGCGGCGCGGGTCGCTCTCCAGCCCGTAGCTGGCGGGGAGGTCGAGCACGGTCTTCCCGTCGCGCACCACCTGGATGCGGTGGGTGCGGGCGTCGGCCTTGACGATCTGGGTGCGGCCGATCGTGAACCGCGTGGTGAGGTCCTTCGCTCCGTAGCCGGCCTTGCCCAGGTCGATGCCGTAGATGCGGGCCGCCACGGTGACGGCGGTGCCCGACGGCCAGTAGGACTTCGGTCGCCAGTGGACCCGCGAGCCGGTCGCGGTGTCGGGCAGCCAGGCCCACGAGCCGGTCACCGGCGTCGACGTGGTGACGCGGAGCGCCCGCTCGGCGGCCGCGCGGTTCGCGGTGGGGATGGTGCGGTCGAACCGGATCTCGACCGGCGCGGCGACCCCGACCGTCGCGTCGTCGCCGATGTTCGTGGACGCGTGCACCAGGCGCCGCGGGTGGGCGGTGGTGAAGCTGCCCGTCACGGGGGCGGTGCCGCCCGCACCCTTCGCCGCGCCGGCGAACCGGTAGGAGGTGTCGAAGGCGGGTGGCACGGATGCGGTCCAGACCAGCCCGTCGGGCGAGAGCGCACCGGGGATCGTGGCGCCGTCGTCGGCGGTGAGCGTGACGCCGGTGAGGGCGCCACCGGTGGAGGTGATGCGGATGGGGGCGGCCGGGGCGACGTCGGTGGTGCCGTCAGCGGGGACGACCGCCACCGTCGGGGCCGCGGGTCGGGCGGCCGGCTGTGTCGGTGTCACCGGCGTGGCCGCGGCGCTCCCGGCGCACCCGCTCAGCGCGAGCGCGGCGACGGCGAGCACCGCCGCCAGCATCCCGGCACCGGTCGATCCTGACGTGCGCATACCCGACCCCCCGGTGACTCGCCATCCCCAGGCGTCACTACAGCAACACCAGGTGGCTGACGTCAATCACTTCCGGGTACCGGTTGCATACCGTCGCAGGACCGGGACGCTCAGGTGGGACGTGCGGGCTGGTCGGCCACGACGGCGTCGGGCGGCGTGACCGCCGCCGGCGCCTCGACCGGAGCCGGCTCCGGTGTCGGCGCGTCGGCGCTCAGCTCGGCCTTGAGGATCCGGGCCGAGCGGCCGAGGCTGCGCGCCGCGTCGGGCAGGCGCTTCGCGCCGAACAGCAGCACGGCGATGCCGATGACGACGGCCCAGTGCCACGGGCTCAGTTCGCCCATTTCACATCCCTTTCTCGACGACGGTTCGGGGGTTCAGTGTGCACCCGTTCGGCGCATTTTTCGACGGCGGCCCGGCCGGTGCGCACATCGTCGGAAATGCGTCGTGATTCGTTCCCGATCGCCCGGTGTATCCGGTTTCAGCCGATGCTTCGCCGGGTCCGGAGTGACCGGACCAGCAGCCCCACGCCCGCGATGAACGCCACCACCCCGATGACGAGCCACAGCCGGGAGCCGGTCATGAAGCTGCCGCCCACCACGCCGGCGCCCTGCAACGTCCAGAGCGCGCCGAGCAGGGCCAGCAGGACGCCGAGCACGAGACCGATCCACCGAGTCATTCCCCGATCATGCCCTAACCGGCGCCGGATCAGCTCTCGGCGGCCAGCGCCCGGTAGGCCGGGCGCAGCAGTTCGGTGACCGGGTGGCCCCGCACCGCGATGGGGAACGCCGGCACCTGGTCGAGCAGCGCGTCGGAGGGCGTCACCGGGCCGGTGACCGCCTCGGCGCTCCCCGGACCCGCGGTGAAGAACGTGTGCAGCGCATCGGCCAGCGGGACGACACCGTCGGCAGGCCCGCCGGGGCCGGCGGCGGCCCGGCGGCTGCGGAGATCGTCGAGCAGCGTCTCGCGATCGCGCCCGCGCAGCTCCAGCACCGCGAACGGGTCGGCGTCGAAGCGCTCGGCCAGCACGTAGCAGACCGCGGCCAGGTGCTTGCAGGGCACGGCCTGATCGGGGCAGCTGCAGTCGAGCGCGAGATCGCGGAGCGTGGCCGGGAAGAGCGACAGCCCGACCGCGTCGAACACCGTCTCGATCTCGCGCGGCATCTGCCCGGCGAGCAGGGCGGCCGCGAGCGAGGCGTCGGCCACCAGCGCATCGGCCAGCAGCCCCCACTCGGCCTTCCCGAACGCGGGTACCCCGACGCGCACCGCGTAGGGCCTGGGCCTGCTGCCCTGCACCTGCGCGACCGCGCCACCCGCCGCAACGTCGAGCGAGACGATCTGCCCGGCGCGGGCGTAGCCGCGGCCCCGCGCCATCCGGCCGCCGACGCCGATCGATTCCAGCGCCGTCAGGAACCGCTTCGACCACCACGTGCGAGCCACCTCGCCGCGGGTGCTGTTGATCTGGATGCCGCCCTCGACCTTGCGCGGCCGGGAGGGCGCGGCGTCGAGCCACCACGGATCGCCGGTCATTCCTCCTCGACCGCCCCTGAATCCAGGGTGAACATCTCCCGCAGGGTGTCGGTGGACAATTCGGTCAGCCAGCCCTCGCCGTCCCCGACCACCATTCCGGACAGCGCCTTCTTCTTCGTGATCATCTCGTCGATGCGTTCCTCGACCGTGCCCGGGCACATGAACTTGCGCACCTGCACGTTGCGCCGCTGCCCGATGCGGAACGCGCGGTCGGTGGCCTGGTTCTCGACGGCCGGATTCCACCAGCGGTCCAGGTGCACGACGTGGTTGGCCGCGGTGAGCGTGAGCCCGGTGCCACCGGCCTTGAGCGAGAGCAGCATGACCGGCGGGCCCTCGCCGTCCTGGAAGCGCTGGACCATCTCGTCGCGGCGCTTCTTGGGCGTGCCACCGTGCAGGAACGCGATGTCGGTGTCGAAGCGCGCCGCGAGATGCGGCACCAGCATGTGCCCGAACTCGGTGAACTGCGTGAAGCACAGCACGCGATCGCCCTCGTCGAGGATCTCGCCGAGGATCTCCTCCAGCCGGATCACCTTGCCCGAGCGCCGCCCGACCGGCGACCCGTCGTGCAGCAGCTGGGCGGGGTGGTTGCAGACCTGTTTGAGCTTGGCCATCGCCGAGAGCACGTTGCCCCGGCGCTGGATGCCCTGGGAGTCCTCGATCTTCTCCATCATGTCGTCGACGACGGTGCGGTACAGCGACGCCTGCTCCGGGGTGAGCCGGTAGTGCTGGTTGATCTCGATCTTCTCGGGCAGGTCGTCGATGATCGAGGGATCGGTCTTCACGCGGCGCAGCAGGTAGGGCCGGGTGACGCGGCGCAGGCGCTCCGCGGCCTCGGCGTCGCCGTGGCGCTCGACGGGGATCGCGTAGCGGGCGCGGAACGCATCGGCCGTGCCGAGGAGCCCGGGGTTGAGGACGTCCATCACCGACCAGAGCTCCGAGAGCCGGTTCTCCACGGGCGTGCCGGTGAGCGCGACGCGGTGCTCGGCGTCGAAGCGGCGGACGGCGCGGGCGTTGGCGGCCCGGCTGTTCTTGACGGCCTGCGCCTCGTCGAGCACGAGACGGCGCCAGCCGACCGCGGCCAGCTCGTCGACGTCGCGGGAGGCCGTGGCGTACGTCGTGACGACGATGTCCGCGCCGTTCACGGCGGCGGTGAGCGCCGCCCCGTGCAGCCGGGTGGAGCCGTGGTGGGCGAGTACCCGCAGCCCGGGGGCGAACCTCGCGGCCTCCCGCTGCCAGGTGCCCACGAGCGACATCGGGCAGAGCAGCAGCGTGGGCCCCTGCGGCTGCCCGGCCCGTTCGTGCGCCTCCAGCGCGAGGAGCTGCACCGTCTTGCCCAGGCCCATGTCATCGGCCAGGCACGCGCCGAGCCCGAGCGCGGAGAGGAACGCGAGCCAGGACAGGCCGCGGCCCTGGTAGGGCCGCAGGGTGGCCAGGAAACCCGGCGGCGGCTCGACCGGGGTGATCGAGCGCTCGGCCCGGCCGTCGAGGAGATCGCCGATCCAGCCCTCGGCGTGGATGGCGGTGACGGGCAGCGGCACGCCGTCCTGCGCCCAGGCCGCGTCGTCCTCGGGGTGGCGTTGCGCGAGGGCCAGCACCTCGGCGACGCTCGGAGTGGGCCGCTTGCGGCCCTTTTCCAGGAACTCCAGGCCCGCGCGCAGGCGCTCGGCATCGACGGTGACCCAGCGGCCCCGCACCCGCACCAGCTCGGCCTTGGCCGCCACCAGCTCGGTGAGCTCCTCCTCCGAGAGCTCCTCGTCGCCGACGGCTACCGACCACCGGAAATCGGCCAGCTGCTCGCGGCCCAGCCCGCCGCGGGTGAGCACGCGGTCGGTGGGGGTGCTGCGGGCCGACAGTGACAGCCCGACGCGCCGCGAACCGTCCCAGCCGGCCGGGAGCTGCACCCCGAAACCGGCCTCGACCAGCAGTGGCGCCTCCGTGGTGAGGAACCGGGCTGCGCCGTCGTGATCGAGCTCCAGCACCTCCGGGCGGGCCGAGCGCAGTGCCGGGGCCAGCCCGGGCAGCACCAGCGCGGCGCGGCCCAGCTCGCCGAGCAACAGCTCCTGCGGCTCGGCCACGAGCCGCTCGGCTCGGCCGGACCACACCTGCCCCGCGGGCACCAACAGGCTCGGATCGACGCTCGACTGCAGGAAGAACTCCACGATCCAGCGCGTGCCGTCGCCGGTCTGGTCGTCCGGGTCGTCGCCCGGATCGGACGGGTCGTGCAGCGTGCGCACCTCCGCGAGCCGGAAGCTCGCGCGGCCCTCGCCGGTGGGGACCGTGCCGAACTCGTCCCACCCGGCCAGCGCGGCCGCGAGCGTCTCCAGCTCGCGGGCGGGGGCATCCACCCGCGCGTCGGGGGTGAGCAGCGCCGCGAGCCAGGCCTCGGTGGCCGTGGCGGGCCCGGCCGGGGCGATCGTGACCGGCTCGGGTGCGCGGCCGAGCCGGTCGCGCACGGCGGCGTCGGCGAACGCGGCCAGCGCGTCCTCGACGAGCACGCGGGGATCGCCGCCGAGCGCGTCGCGGGGGCCGGCCTGCTCCGCCCGTGCCACCGGCGGCAGCGCGGCCACCAGCGCGTCCAGCGCCACGGCGTCGAGCCCGCGCACCACGGGGCGCCACCGGGCCAGCACGGCGCCGCCCTCGCGGACCAGGGTGGGCAGCACCCGCCCGCGGGTGGCCAGCTCCTCGGCCAGCTCGGTGACCGCCCGCAGGTGCGCCACCGATGCGCCGTAGCGCGCCTCGTCGGCGGGATCGAGCAGCTCGGCGGGGTCGACGGCCAGCGCGGGAACCGTCCACGGCCGCAGGGCGGGTGCGCTGCGGGCGGACCCGACGGAGCTGCTGCGGACGAGCTCCGGCGAGGCCACCGGCCCGCCCGCACGGGAGGGCAGCAGCAGCGTCAGCGTGGCCGTCTTGCCCGGGTGCAGCGCGGCGAGGGCGGCCGCCGACGCCGCGAACGGGTGCGGACGGGCCGAGCGCAGCGACCGCGAGCCGGTGGTCGCGGCCCGATCGCCGTCCTCGGCCCACAGCAGCACCCCGCGACCGGGGGACCAGAGGCCGTGGACGGCGAGCACGGGCCCACTCTACGAAGCCCCCCGACGGTCACCCCGCGGCGGGCGCTTGCGGGTGCGACCGGCACCGACCCGCGACGTCGAGGACCGCCACCGTCATCCACGGGCTCCCGAGTGCGGGATGTAGGTCGCCGGGACGACGCCCAGCTTGCCCTTCTGGTAATCCTCGAACGCCTGCATGACCTCGGCCCTGGTGTTCATCACGAACGGCCCGGCCCACGCAACGGGTTCGCGGATCGGCTGCCCGCCGAGGATCACGACGTCCATCCCGGCCAGGCGCGACTCCTGGGTGGGGTCGGCGGCGACGGTGATCGTGTCGCCCGGCCCGAACGCGACGGCCTGGCCGGTGCGCACGGGACGGCGGTCGGTGCCCACGGTGCCGGCGCCGGACAGCACGTAGACCAGCGCGTTGAAGTCCCGCCGCCACGGCAGCCGGGCCGAGGCACCGGGGGAGAGGGTCACGTGCGCCATCGTCATGGGCGTGAACGTCGTGCCGGGACCCGAACGGCCCGCCAGGTCGCCGGCGATGAGGCGGATCAGCGCCCCGCCGTCGTGCGTGGTCAGCAGCGCCGACGCCGAGCCGCGCAGGTCCTGGTACTTGGGCTCGAGCCACTTGTCTGCCCGAGGCAGGTTCACCCAGAGCTGCAGGCCGTGGAACAGCCCGCCGCTCGCGACCAGGGACTCCGGCGGGCGCTCGATGTGCAGCAGGCCGCTGCCCGCCGTCATCCACTGGGTGTCGCCGTTGGTGATGGCGCCGCCGCCGCCGTGGCTGTCCTGGTGCTCGAACTCGCCGTCCATGATGTAGGTGACGGTCTCGAAGCCGCGGTGCGGATGCCAGGACGTGCCCTTGGGCTCGCCGGGCGCGTACTCGACCTCGCCCATCTGGTCCATCATCAGGAACGGGTCGAGGTCGCGCAGGTCGATGCCTGCGAACGCCCGGCGCACCGGGAACCCCTCGCCCTCGAAGCCGGACGGCGCGGTGGTGACGGACGTGACCGGCCGGTCGACGGCCGCCTCCCCGGGCTCGGGGACGCGCGGCAGGACGGCGACGTCGGAGACGGTGACGGCAGGCATCGGACCCTCCAAGATGTTGAGCGAGCAACTACACGCACCACAACGCCGAACGCCCAGCCATATTCCCTCACCGGAGCGCATCGCGCGGGCTCGGTGTCGCCGGCCCGCGTGTTGTGGTGACATTGCGCCCATGACCCCCGACGACCAGCACGCGCGGGTCGCCGCGGCGCCGGTCGCGCGGCTGGCCACCCTGCGGGCCGACGGCACGCCCCGCCTGGTTCCCGTCACGTTCGCGATGGTGGACGGGCTGGTCTGCTCGGCGGTGGACGAGGTCAAGCCCAAGACCACCACCCGCCTGGCCCGGCTCGCCGATGTCGCCCGCGACCCGCGCGTGGCCCTGATCGTCGACCACTACGCCCCCGACTGGACGGCGCTGTGGTGGGTGCGGATCGACGGCAGCGCGGCGGTGCACGAGGACGGCGAGATCCGGGAGCGGGCACTGACGGCGCTGCGCGCGAAGTACGAGCAGTACGCCGCGGCACCGCTGGGGGCGGTGCTGGCGATCACCCCCACCCGCTGGAGCGGCTGGACGGCGTCCTGACCGCTACAGGTTGCCGCGCCGCTCCTGCTCGCGCTCGATCGCCTCGAACAGGGCCTTGAAGTTGCCCTTGCCGAAGCCCAGGCTGCCGTGGCGCTCGATGAGCTCGAAGAACACCGTGGGGCGGTCCTGCACCGGCCGGGTGAAGATCTGCAGGAGATAGCCGTCCTCGTCGCGGTCGGCGAGGATGCCGAGCTCGCGCAGGGTCTCGACCGGGACCCGGGTGTCGCCGACCCAGTCGGCCAGCGTGTCGTAGTAGCTGTCCGGGGTGGCCAGGAACTCCACGCCCCGCTCGCGCATGGCCCGCACCGACGCCACGATGTCGCCGGTGGCCAGGGCGATGTGTTGCACGCCGGGGCCCCCGTGGAACTCCAGGAACTCGTCGATCTGCGAACGCTTCTTCCCCGCGGCCGGCTCGTTCAGCGGGAACTTGACCTTGTGGTTGCCGCTGGCCACCACCTTGCTCATCAGCGCGGAGTACTCGGTCGCGATGTCCTCGCCCACGAATTCGGCCATGTTCCTGAAACCCATGACGCGGTGGTAGAACGCCACCCACTCGTCCATGCGGCCCAGCTCGACGTTGCCGACGGCGTGGTCGACGGCCTGGAAGAGCCGCGGGCCCGCGGGGAACAGCGGCCCGCGCGTGACGAACCCCGGCGCGAACGGGCCGGTGTAGCCCGAGCGGTCGACGAGGGTGTGGCGGACGTCGCCGTAGGCGGCGATGGCCGCGCGGCGGAGCGACCCGTGCTCGTCGGAGTCCGTGTGCGGCTCCTCGATCACCTGCGCCCCCGCGGCACGGGCGTGCGCGACGGCCGCGTCGACGTCCGGCACGGCGATCGCCAGGTCGGCCACGCCGTCCCCGCGGGCGGCGACGCGCGCCCCGACCCAGGTGCCCGCCCGCACCTCCCCGGTGACGACGAACCGGGCCGAGCCGGACTCCAGCACGTACTCGGCGAGCGACGGGTGCCCGGTCTCGGGGCCGCGGTAGGCCACCACCCGCATCCCGAAGGCCGACGAGTACCAGTGGGCGGCCTGGCGGGCGTTGCCGACCGCGAACCGCACGTGGTCGAGGCCCAGCACGGGGAACACGTCCGCGGTGTCGACAGCGGTGCTCAGCGTCTGCGTCATGGCACCAGTAGAGGGTTGGGTAGACGCTGTGACAAGCTCCTGGTCATGAGCTGAGCAATCCGTATAGCCGGAGGTGGGTCATGCTGGATCAGCTGGACGTCGAGCTCATCGCGCTGCTCCAGCAGCACCCGCGCGCCGGTGCGCTGGAACTCTCGCGGCTGGCCCGGGTCGCCCGCGCCACCGTCACCGCCCGGCTGGAGCGGCTGGAGCGGGCCGGGGTGATCACCGGTTACGGTCCCGACCTCGACCTGAGGGCCGCCGGCTTCGGGGTGCAGGCGTTCGTGTCGCTGGAGATCGCGCAGGGTGCGATCGAGGACGTCCGGGCCCACCTCGTCGCGATCCCCGGCGTGGTCGCCGCCCACGCCACCACCGGCAGCGCCGACGTCCTGTGCTCGGTGGCCGCCTCGTCGCACGAGGACCTGCACACCACGCTGCTGACCATCGACCGCTCACCCGCGGTGCTGCGCTCCACGAGCGTGGTGGTGCTCAGCGAGGTGGTCGGCCCGAGAACGCTGCCGCTGCTGCGATCAGCGGGCGCGCCCGCGCCGGTGCGGGCCCCCGCGTACCGCGAGCGCTGAGCGGCGCTACGGGAGCGTGCCCAGGAACCGCAGCACCGCGTCGTCCACCGCCGCGGCCTCCTCCAGGTGCGGGGCGTGGCCGCAGTCGAGCACCAGCAGCTCGACCGGCCCCGTCGCGGCGTCGCGGACGGCCTGGACGTGGGCTGCCGTGCCGTAGGGGTCGTCTGTTCCCTGGATGGCGAGCACGGGCGCGGTGACGGCGGGCAGGAGCGGGCGCAGGTCGAAGGAGCGGAACCCGTCCGACAGCCACACGTCGTTCCAGTTCCCGAACGTGACGCCGGCGTCGCGGTGTCGGCGCGCCATCCTCGCCCGGAGGTCGCCCTCGGTGAAGGCACGCCGCGCCGCCGCGACCCCGCCGAGACCGACCTGCTCGACGAACACGTGCGGCGCCAGCACCACGACCCCGCGGACCGGGTGCGCGGCGGCGTGGATCAGGGCGATCGACGCGCCGTCGCTGTGGCCGACGAGCACCGGCCCGGCGAGGCCGAGCGCCGAGCACAGAGCGGGGAGGACGTCCGCGGCCTCCTCGTGCATGAACTCCGGCGTGCGCGCCGCCGCGGGAAGGTCGGAGAACCCGTGGCCCAACCGCGAGTAGGCGACGGCGCGGCGGCCGGTGGCGGCCGCGATCCGCTGGTGGAAGCCGCGCCACAGCGCCACCGAACCGAGGCCCTCGTGGAGGAACAGCAGGGGGGCGCGGCCGGGGTCGCCCGGGACGTCCTCGTACTCGACGTGGCCGCCGGGCACCGCGACGGTGGGGAGCACCCGCCGACCCTCGGCGTCGAGCAGCGCCACCAGCTTCTTCGGGGCGATCACGCGGTAGGCGTCGAGGACGATCTCCTCGATCTCGGCCCAGTCCGGGTCGAGGTCCAGCCAGACCCCGAGCCAGCCGCGCCCTCCGACGTAGGGCGGCCGGAAGTACCGGTCGGGACGCACCGCGACCAGCGCGTCCTGCGCGCCGGCCGGTGCGGCGCACCAGAACGCCACCCGGCCGTCGTGGTGGTGGTCGGCGTAAGAGACGAACACCCGGCGCACGAACCACGTCGGCTCGCCGTGGCTCACCTTCTCGGTCACCTCGGGCAGCGCGAGGCACAGAGCGCGCAGTCGCGGAAGCGGATCGGAGCTCACGCGAGGTCCCATGCGGGCGACCGTAGTGCGGGTGCAGGGCCCGCGCTGGGACATCGGGGGAACTACGATGCGAACCGTGGACCGTCCCGACGACCTTCCCGCCGGGGTCGTGCAGACGCTCCCCGTCGGGATCTTCGCTCTCGACCCGGACGGCCGCGTCGTCCTGTGGAACTCCACGGCCGAGCAGCTCACCGGCTGGCCCACCGCGGACGTCCTCGGGCACGGCATGTCCGGCACCACCCTCGACCTCCCCACCGCCGCCCGGATCCTCGACGAGCTGCGCGCCGGTCGTGCCTTCAGCGGCAGGTTGCCCGCCGCCACCCGCAGCGGACGCACCGTCTACTTCCGGGCGGCCCCCGGGCCCGGCGACACCATCGTCGGGGTGCTGCAGGACGTCGCCGAGACCGCCGCGCAGGACGAGGCGTTCGCGCTGCTCGACGCGCTGTGGGAGACGGCACCGGTGGGTCTGGCGTACTTCGACACCGAGGCGCGCTACCGCCGCGTCAACGGTGCGGTGATCGACATCGACGGCGGGACCACCGAGGACCGGATCGGCCGCACGCTCGAGGAGGTGCACGGGCCCACGGGCGCGGCCATCGCCTGCGGTCTCGTCGCGACGCTGGCCGACGGCCTGACCCGCACGGACGTGCCGGTGCACGGCCGGCTGTGGCACGGGCGCGGGCCCGAGCAGGAGTGGCGGATCAACTACTACGCCGTGCGCTCGCCCGAGGGCGGGATCGTCGGCGGTGGTGTGGTGATCGTCGACGTCACGGTGGGCGAGCGGAACCGCCGCGAGCTCGCCGCGGTCGCCACCGAGCGGGAGCTCGCGCTCAACCGCTACCAGAGCCTGGTGGCGGCCACGAGCGCCGCAGTGTGGATCAGGGCGGCCGACGGCAGCGCGGCCGCCGACGCTCCCGGCCTGCGGGCGCTCACCGGCCAGAGCACCGCGGAGCAGACCGGGTGGGGTTTCCTCGACGCCGTGCATCCGGCACACCGTGAGGGGCTGGGCCGCGACTGGCGCGCCGCCGCCTCGGCCGATCCGGCCGAGGTGTTCACCCGCGCCTACCGGCTGCGCACCGCCGGTCGCGGCTACCGCTGGTTCCGGATGCGGGCGGTGCCGGTGCACGCCGGTGGCCGCGTCGTCGAGTGGGTGGGCACCGAGATGCTGGTGGCGCCGGTACGGGCGCGGGGTGAGGTGGTGGCCGCACTGCTGTTCATGTCGTGCGGCGACCGGCCGCCCTACACCG
>JBBQEF010000127.1:0-14847 GCA_038320445.1 Mycobacteriales bacterium | reverse complement strand
AGGCGGTGGACGAGCGCGTCGGGGCGCTGGTGGGTGCCCCGGCGACCGGCCACGGCCACGGCGGTCACGGCCACGGCCACGGACACGGCCACGGCCCCGGACGGACCTGGAGCCGCACGAGCCTCGTCGGGATGGGCATGGCGGGCGGCCTCGTGCCGAGCCCGACGGCACTGCTGGTACTGCTCGGCGCCGTCAACCTCGGGCGGACGGGGTTCGGCGTGGCCCTCGTGCTCTGCTACGGCCTCGGCATGGCCGGCACCCTCACCGCGGCGGGGCTCCTGCTCGTCACCGCCCGCGAGCGGATCGCGCGGATGGACCGCGCCGCCGCCTGGCGGGAACGCGGCGGCCGGCTGGCCGCCGGGCTGCCACTGGCCACCGCCACGCTCGTACTCGTCGTGGGCATCGGGCTCGCGCTGCGCAGCCTGGCCGGAAGTTGAGAGGAGATCACGTGCGAGCACTGGCGGTTGCGTGCGGGTTGCTGCTGGCCACGGTCGGGGGCTGTTCGTCGACCCCCGATCCCGGGCCGGTCTTCAACAACGAGGGCGCCCAGGAGGTGGCCTGCATGGCCCACCAGTCCGACCGCCCGGGGGCGCGCTACACCGATCTGGACCAGCGCAACACCGGCGAGGTCCTCGCCCTCATGCGGTACTTCACCGCCAACGGCGCGAAGCCCTACTGCGACGCCACGCCCGCCACGGACGCCGACAAGGCATGGGCGCAGGTGTACGTGGACCTCGGCGGCACCACCCCGATGGTGCCCACCGTGCTCGGCTGAAATTCGTGTGGCGCCGCTCCGAGGCCGGGCCGTAGGCTGGCCGTACACGTGAGAGGAGGTGGTCCAGCGTTGATCAGCAACAGGACTCGTGAGGTGGCTGTCCGCTAGCATCACGGGACGTGTGGTGCCGGTGAATTCCAGGCTGTCACCCGTGATCCCCGGGCCCGAGCCCGTCCAGCTCGGCTTGCGCATCCGATGATGCGGCCCGGGGATCACGCATGTCTGCTCCTCCGCAGGGTCACGTTCGGGACCGCGGGAACGACCTCATACCGTGCGTAGTCGAATGCGCACGTTGAGGAGGCATGCCGGTGGAGGACCCGTCCCGACCCGATCCCTCGCGCATCGAGTCGGTCGCCGACCTGGCGCGGGAGCTCACGGCGGCACGCGAGTGGGCCGGCCTCACCGTGCGCCAGGTGGAGAAGCTGACCGGGATCGCCACCAGCACGTTGGGCGGATACTTCGTGGGGCGGCACCGCCCCCCGGTGGCCGCGCTCGATCGCGTGCTCGCGGCCTGCGGCATCGACGACCCGCCGGTCGTGGACTCCTGGCGGGCGGCGCTGGTGAAACTGCGGAAGGCCCCGCGGCGCAGGCAACCGGCCGTCGCGCCCTACCGCGGCCTGGAGGCGTTCGACCGCGACGACGCCGACTGGTTCTTCGGCCGCTCCCGGCTCACCGCCGAGATCGTCGACCTGCTCTCGTGTGGCGGACCGCTGGTGGTGGTCGGGCCGTCGGGGTCGGGTAAGTCGTCGCTGCTCCGCGCCGGTGTCGTGCCCGCACTGGGCGGCGCCCGCGTGGCGGTGCTGACCCCGGGCCGGCAGCCGGTGGCGGCCCTCGACGAGGTCCTGGCCTCCCGGCCCGCGGTGCTCGTCGTGGACCAGTTCGAGGAGGTGTTCGCCGACGGGGTGGCCGACCCGGTGCGGTCCGCGTTCATCGCCGCCGTGCTGAGCGCCGACGCCGACGTGGTGATCGCGCTGCGCGCCGACTTCTACGGCCGGGCGCTGCAGCATCCCGAGCTCGCCGCCGCGCTCCGGTCGAACCAGGTGATCGTCGAGGGCATGGGCGAGGACGAGCTGCGGGAGACCGTGGTGGGCCCGGCGGGCCTCGGCGGCGTCGAGATCGAGGACGGGCTGGTCGAGCGGCTCCTGGCCGATGTCGACCGCCCTCCGGTGGCCGGCCGGCAGCCGTCGCTGCCGCTGCTGTCGCACGCGCTGCTCGCCACCTGGCGCCGTGGCGACGGGACCCGCATGACCACGGCCGACTACCTCGCCACGGGCGGCATCGCCGGAGCCGTCGCCCACAGCGCCGAGGAGGCCATGGAGGCGCTCGGGCCCGGTCGGGTGGAAGGGGTGCGCAGCCTGTTCCTGCGGCTCGTGCACGTGACGCCGGACGCGCTCGTCACGCGCCGGCAGGTCGACCGCGACGAGCTGCCCGCCGGTGCGTCGGAGCTGATCGACGAGTTCGTGCGGCGCCGGCTCGTGGTCGTCGGCGCCGGGACGGTGGAGCTCGCCCACGAGGCCCTGCTCGTGGCGTGGCCGCGGCTGCGTTCCTGGATCGACGACGACCGCGTCGGGATCGTGGCCCGCCGCAGGCTCGCCGAGGCCGCGCGCGACTGGCACGAGCTCGGCGGTGACCCCGACGGCCTGCTCCGCGGCGCGCGGCTCGTCGCGGCGTCCGAGCAGGCGGACGTCCCCGGGGCCGAGCTCAACGACCTCGAGCGGCGGTACCTCACGGCCAGCCACGTCGAGGACAGTGCCCGCACGACGTCCCGCCGCAGGCAGGCCGGCCGGTTGAAGGCGCTCGTGGCGGGCCTCGCCGCGCTGCTGCTGGTGGCGGCGGGCCTGGCCGGGTACAGCGTCGCGCAGAGGATCAACCTCGCGCGGGAGCGCGACGTGGCGGTGTCACGCCAGGTCGCCGTCCGTTCCGACATGCTGCGCGCCCGCGACCCGGCGCTGGCCGCGCAGCTCGCCGTGGCGGCGTACCGGATCGCGCCGACGCCCGAGGCGCGCTCCAGCCTGCTCAACGCCACCGCGACGGCCGTCCCGGCCCGGATCCCGGGGCCGCCCGCGGTCATGGAGTCGATCGCGCTCGACCGGGCCCGGAAGGTGCTCGTCTCGACGACCGGGACCGCGCCCACGGCCCAGGTCTGGAGCCTGGCCGACCCCGGCCGCCCGGTGCCGGTCACCGACACCCCGGCCGCAGCCGGACCGCTGCAGACGGTGGCCCTGAGCCCCGACGGCCGCACCCTCGTCGCCGGGGGGGCGAAGGGCGACGTCGTCCTCGTCGACACGGCCGACCCGGCCCACCCGGGCCGGCCCGTCGCGCTGGCCGCCGGCGGGGCGGCTGTGCTCGCCACCGCGTTCGCTCCCGACGGCCGCAGCGTGCTGGCCGCCGGCACGGGCGTGCGCCGGTGGACGGTGGACGGCACCGAGCTCCCGGCGCTCACCGGCCCGGCCACGCCGTTGCAGTCGGTCGCCGTGAGCCCTGACGGGCGGCTGGTGGCGGCCGGCACGGAGGCCGGCCCGGTGGCGCTGTGGGACCTCACCGCGCCCACACCCCGCGCGCTGCCGCCGCTCACCGGGCCGTCCGGCAAGGTCTACGCGGTCGCGTTCGGCCCGGACGGCCGCACCCTCGCGGCCGGCAGCGCCGACCGGCTGGTGCACCGGTGGGACCTCACCGACCCCGCGGGACCGGTGGCCGCCGCCCCGCTGGCCGGCGCGACCAACTGGGTCGACACCGTCGCGTTCAGCCCGGACGGGCGCTCGCTCGTGGCGGGCAGCTCCGACGCCGCCGCGCGCGTGTACGACCTGGCAGGCGGCCGGGTCACCGCCGTGCTGCCGCACGCGGGCCCCGTCACCTCCGCCGCCTTCCTCGACGACGACACGCTCGTCACCGGTGAGGCCGACGGCGTCGCGCACCTCTGGCCGCTGCGCTCGCCGGTCGTGACGTCCTTCGACGACGGCGTGTTCGCGCTGGGGTTCGACGCGTCCGGGACCCGCCTGGCTGTGGGCCCCGGCTCGAAGGACGGCACCGCGGGGCTGCTCGACGTCGGCGGCGCGGGCGGCCTGCGCGACGTGGGCGCGCGCGTGCGCGGGCCCGGTGGCCCGGCCATGTTCTCCGGCTCCGCGGCCCTCACCCCCGACGGGCGGACGCTCGCCGTCGGGCGCTCCGACGGCACGGTCGGGCTGTGGGACGTGACCGACCCGGCGCGACCCGTGGATCTGCCGCCGCCGCCCGGCGGGCCGACCGCGCTCGTCGAACAGCTGGCGATCAGCCCGGACGGCCGGACGCTCGCGGCGTCCGGGGACGACAACGCCGTGCGGCTGTGGGACATCGCGAACCCCGCGGCGGCGCGGGCGCTCGCGACCCTGACCGGCGCCGGCGGCTACGTGCTGGCCTCGGCGTTCAGCCCCGACGGGCGCTATCTCGCCGCGGCGAGCGCGGACACGAGGACCTACGTGTGGGACGTGCGGGCGGCCCCGCCGAAGGTCGTCGCGACGCTCGACGGCCCGTCGAGCTACGCCTACTCGCCCGCGTTCTCCCCGGACGGCACGGTGCTCGCGGTGGGCAGCGCCGACAAGTCGGTGCGTCTGTACGACGTGGCCGATCCCGCGCACGCCGTGCTGCTGGCGCCGCCGCTGACGGGGCCGTCCAACTACGTGTACGCGGTGGCGTTCTCACCGGACGGGGCGTCGCTCGCGGCGGCCAGCACCGACGGCACCGTGTGGCTGTGGGACGTCAGCCGGCCCGCGAAGCCCACGGTCTCGGCCACGCTGACCGGGCCGTCCGGGGCCGTGTTCTCGGTCGCGTTCTCGCCGGACGGGAGCCGGATCGCGGGCGGCAGCGCGGACAAGACCGTGCGGCTCTGGTCGGCCGACCCGGAGCGGGCCGCCGCTGCCCTGTGCACCCACACCGGCACCGCGCTGCGGCCGGCCGAGTGGGCGCGCTACGTCCCGGACCTCCCTTTCGACCCGCCCTGCCGCTAGACCCTCTGGTCGGGCACTAGGCACGGCCTCCGGCGACCCGCCGCTCCAGCCGGCCCGCCACCGCCTCCAGGCGTTGCGCGACCGCCGTGAGCTCGGGTTCCACCGGCAGCAGGTCCGCCACGCGGCGGAAGCGTGCGCGGCAGGCGTCGATCCCGTCGGCCGGAGCGCCGGCGGCGAGCCAGGCCCGCAGCGCGAGGTTGTGCGCGGCCACGACGGCGGCCCCGATCACCGCGGCACGCAGCTCCCCGTCCGGCTCGCCGGCCAGCCGCTCGCGGAGATGGCGGATGAACAGCCGTCGGTAGTGGTCGACGCCGGCGGACTCGCGGTCGCGCAGCGCGGGCACCTCGTGGGTGAGGGCGAAGCGGGCGACCGACAGCGCGGGGTCGTCGGTGTAGAGGTCCAGCACGGTCTCGCCGGCGCGCAGCACGAGGCTCGCGGTCGGCTCGTCCGCGTGGGCGTTCGCGAACACCTCGGCCACCCGGGCCAGCCCGGTCTCGTGGTCGGCCGAGATCGCGTCCTCCTTGGTCGGGAAGTACCGGAAGAAGGTGCGGCGGCCCACGCCCGCGGCCGCGGCGATCTCGTCGACGGTGGTGTCGTCGTAGCCCCGTGTGCGGAAGAGCTCCACGGCCGCCGCCACCAGGCTGCGCCGCACCTCCGCCCGGCCCTCGGCGGACCGGCCGCGCCGCACGCGGGAAGTGGCCTCCGTCATGGCACGTAGGGTAGCAAGACCCTTGTTGACTGGCACTCAGTGCCGTTAACCTGACCGGCATGGATCCTGATTTCGACTCCTACCGGCTCAGCGACGAGCACGAGGCGCTGCGCGAGGCCGTGCGCACGCTCGCGGAGAAGGAGATCGAGCCCTACGCGGCCGATGTGGACGAACAGGGCCGCTACCCGATCGAGGCGCAGCAGGCACTGGAGAAGGCCGGCTTCGGCGCGGTGATCATTCCGGAGGAGTACGGCGGCCAAGGCGCCGACGAGCTCGCCGGCTGCATCGTCATCGAGGAGGTCGCGCGGGTCTGCGCGTCGTCCTCGCTGATCCCGGCCGTCAACGGCCTGGGCATGACGCCGATCCTGCTCTCGGCCTCGCACGAGCTCAAGCAGCAGGTGCTGCCCTCCATCGCGGCCGGCGACGCGATGATCAGCTACGCGCTCTCCGAGCGCGAGGCGGGCTCGGACGCCGCCGCGATGAAGACCCGGGCCCGGCGCGAGGGCGACAGCTGGGTGCTCAACGGCACCAAGGCCTGGATCACCAACGCGGGCGTCTCCACCTGGTACACGGTCATGGCCGTCACCGACCCGGAGAAGAAGGCCAACGGCATCTCCGCGTTCGTGGTGCACAAGGATGACCCCGGCTTCGAGGTCGGCCCGAAGGAGCGCAAGCTCGGTATCAAGGGCTCTCCCACGCGTGAGATCTACTTCCAGAACTGCACGATCCCGGCCGACCGGATCATCGGCGCGGAGGGCACCGGATTCAAGACCGCGCTCGCGACCCTGGACCACACCCGCCCCACGATCGGTGCGCAGGCCGTCGGCATCGCACAGGGCGCGCTGGACGTCGCGGTCTCCTATGTCAAGGAGCGCAAGCAGTTCGGCAAGCACCTCGCCGAGTTCCAGGGCCTCCAGTTCATGGTCGCCGACATGGCGATGAAGGTGGAGGCGGCGCGCCAGCTCGTGTACGTGGCCGTGTGCCGTGCGGAGCGCGGCGAGAAGAACCTGGGCTTCATCTCCAGCGCGGCCAAGTGCCTGGCGAGCGACACGGCCATGAGCGTGACGGTCGACGCGGTGCAGCTGCTGGGCGGCGCGGGCTACACCCGGGACTTCCCGGTGGAGCGCATGATGCGCGACGCGAAGATCACCCAGATCTACGAGGGCACCAACCAGGTGCAGCGCATGGTGATGGCGCGCAGCCTGCTGCGCTGACGCACCCGTGCGCGGAGGACCCCACCCGTGCGCGGAGAACGTCGCCAGAGCGACGTTTCCCGCGCACGACAGATCAGCCCAGCCGGGCCGTCGTGCGCTCCGACTCCGCCGTGCGGGCCAGGCGCGTCCCGTCGGCGTTCGCCACCTGCACCAGGCTCGCCCCGGCGGCCAGCACCGCGAGCAGGCCGTCGGCCAGGCCCTCGCCCGACCAGTCCAGCGTCGAGAGCACGCGGTCGCCCGCGGACAGGCCCAGCTCGGCTCCGCGTGAGCGGGCGCGGGCCAGCACCTCGTCCACCGACGCCCCGGCGAGGGCGGGCGCGTCGCCGGGGACCGGGGCCCACGGCACGAAGTCGTCGCCGTGCAGCCGCACCTCCGTCGCGAAGTCGACGACGCCGGCGGGCAGGCCGGGGAGGCCCTTGCCGAACGCGTCGAGCGACAGCGCCACCACCCCGTTCACCGGCGCCGCGGCCAGTGCGAGGTCGAGGCGTGCGGCGTCGCACACCACCAGGTCCGCCGCCCCGATGACCACCTCGGCCCCGCACCACCATGCCGCCAGCAGCATGGCGGCGGTCTGCCAGTGCGCGGGCAGCAGCACCGCGACCCGCGTTCCGGGCTCGACGTCGCACTCGTCGCGCAGCAGGTTCGCCGCCTTCGCGGCCCAGTTCGCGGTGGTGACGCCGGACAGCTCGATGCGCTCGCCCGTGGCGTCGTCGTAGAAGGTGATCAGCGGGCGGGTCTCGGACCGGTACGGGGCGAGCAAGGCGGCGGTGAGGGTCACCGGCCCATTCCACACTGTCTGTGCGCCGTCGCCGCGCGCGCGTCGTGTGCACCACGCGCGCAGTGCACGTCGCGCGCTCGGCGTGTGCTGATCAGTCGATGCAGGGCACGCCCGCCGCCGTGATCGCGGCACCGGGCGCGGGGGAGAGCGTGGGGGCGGGGGCCGGGCCCGGCTTCGTGGGCGCCGGGACCACCGACGGGTCGAAGTCCGAGCCGATCACCACGAGCAGGTGGCCGGGGGTCACCTCGTCGGTGCTGTCGACGGCGATCCCGCCGAGCTGGGCGGCCACCCCCCGCGCGGCCCCGCCGTCCGATCCGGTGTAGCGGACCACCGACCGGGCCGTGGCGTCCGCGTTGTCGACGGTGCCGCGGCCGAACCCGAGCCGCCCCAGCTGCGTGGCGACCGTACCGGCCAGGCCGGCCGTCGACGAGCCGTTGCGGACGTCCACGACGTAGCGGGACGCGATGACGTCGTCGGGCAGGGTCGCCGGGACCGGGGTCGCGGCGTGCTGCTCGGGGGCTGCCGCCGCGGCGGCCGCGGCCGCCTCCTGCGCGGCGATGCGGCTGTCGACGAAGTCGTGCACCTCGAACCGGTCCACGAGCACGACGTCGCCGCGCGCGTTGGTCTCCGGCCCCCGCGTCGGGATCGTGACGAACTCGAGGTTGCCCGCGGCGATGGCGGAGGCCTGCTGGGCGAACGCGAGCAGGTCCCAGCCGGAGTCGATCACCACCGACTTCTGGGCGACGTCGACCAGCCCGGACAGCGCACCGGGGTCGGTCAGCGTTCCGGCGGCAAGCACCTTGTGGGCGACGGCGGCGAGGAACACCTGCTGGCGGCGGATCCGGGACAGGTCGCCCTGCGGCAGCCCGTGACGCTGCCGGACGAACGCCAGCGCGTCGGCACCCGAGATCGTCTGCGGGCCTGCAGGCAGGTCGGCGCCGGAGAGGTCGTCCTTGACGGCGGCTTTCAGGCACACGTCGACGCCGCCGATCGCCTTCGTCAGGTTGTAGAAGCCGAGCAGGTTGATCTCCGCGTAGTGGCTGATCGTCAGGCCGGTCAGGCCCTCGACCGCGCCGATCAGCGCCTGCCGTCCCCGCTGGGCCGATTCCGCCTCGATCCGCGCCCGGTCGGTCACGCCGTCGGCCACGAGCTGTTGCTGGGCGAGGGCCTTCATCGCCGGGTAGGCGGCGTTGATCTTGTCACGGCGGTAGCCGGGGATGTCGACGTAGGAGTCGCGCGGGATCGAGAAGGCGGCAGCCGCGCCACCGCCGTCGGGCACGTGCAGGACGATGATCGTGTCCGAGTTGAGCACCCCGGTGTCCGGCCCGCCGTGCAACGTGTCGAGCACGTCCTGCGGCAGCGGGTTGCCCTGGGCGTCGGTGCGGCTGTCCACGCCGACGAGCAGGATGTTCTGCGGGCCGTCGGCCCCGCTGCCCGCGATGACGTCGGTGGTGGTGATCCCGGCCGTGACGCCCCGGTAGAGCGCCCACGCCGTGCCGTCCAGCGCCAGCACGAGCACCGCGATCACCAGGGCGGTCACCCGCAGCCGGTGACCGATCCGGCCGGAGCGGGCATCGGCAGGAGCCGGGGACCGGCGGGACAGGGTCGTGGTGCCCACCCGTCCACCTCCGCTCGCGCCGTCGCCGGCCCCTAGGGTGCAGCATCGGGCGCGCCGATCCCGGGAGCGGACGCGCGTGTCGCGGGTGACCGGCATCTCCGGAGGCCTGACACGGAGTGTGCGGAGAAGGAGGCGTCGTCGGTGGCCGAGAAGCTGTCGCTGCTGCTGCCCGTGTGGGCCGGTGACCGGCCGGACTTCCTGAGCGACGCGTTCCGCTCGAGCGTGCAGGAGCAGACGCGCCGGCCCGACCACGTCGTGATCGTGCGCGACGGGCCCGTGGCGCCGCGGCTGGCCACGCGGATCGCGGAGCTGGCGGCGTCGAGCCCGGTCCCGGTCGACGTGGTGGAGCTCGCGCGCAACGTCGGCCTGGGCCCCGCCCTCGACGCCGGGCTCACCGCGTGCCGCCACGACGTGGTCGCGCGGATGGACGCCGACGACATCTCCCTGCCGCACCGTTTCGCCGTCCAGATGCCGATCATCGAGTCGGGGTTCGACCTGGTCGGATCCGGCCTGATCGAGTTCGGAGCCGATGCCGACGACGTGGTCGGCACCCGCACGCCGCCCACCGGTCAGGCCGACATCCTGGCCCGGTCGCGGTTCGCCGATCCGTTCAACCACCCGACCGTCGTCTACCGGCGCGAGCTCGTGCAGTCGGTCGGCGGCTACGCCGACTTCGCGCTCATGGAGGACTACCTGCTCTGGGCGAAGATGATCGTGGCGGGGGCCCGGGTGGCCAACGTCGCCGAGCCGCTCGTCAAGTACCGGGTGGGTGCGGGGGCCTACGCCCGCCGCGGCGGGCTCGCGCAGCTGCGCGCCGAGCTGGCCGTGCAGCGCCGGTTCCGGCAGCTCGGGTTCACCACGCGCGCGCAGTTCGTCCGCAACGTCGCCGTGCGGGGCGGGTACCGGCTGGTGCCCGAACGGGTCCGCCGGATGGCGTACCGGACGCTCATCGCCACCTACCGACCGTGACGGATCGGTCGTCAGCTGGCAGCATCGCTCCACCGACGTGAGGAGCACGATGACGGCCGAGCCCCAGCCCCTTTCTGCGGAGCCCCTTTCTGCGGAGCCCCTTTCCGCGGAGCCCCTTTCCGCGGAGCCCGTCCCGGCGGAGCCGTTGTCGGTCGAGGGGCACGCGCTGCTCGATGCGGGCCGTCCCTACGACGCCGTCGAGGTCCTGCGCCACGCCGTCGCCACCGGCGAGCCGTCCGCGCCCGACCTCCTGGTGCGCGCCTACCTCGACAGCGGCAACTGGCACGCGGCCGTCGAGTGGCTCGCCCCGCTCGTGGAGCAGGGGCACGTGCGGTTCGCCGGCCGGCTGGGCGTCGCGTACGTCGAGATCGGTGATGCGGAGCGCGCGGAGGCGGCGCTACGGCTGGCCGTCGACTCCGGGGAACTGGCCGCGACCAACGACCTCGCGATCCTGCTCCGCGACGGCGACCGGCTCGCCGAGGCCGTGCAGGTGCTGATCCGGGCGGCCGACGAGGGCGACGGCCAGGCGGCGTCGAACGTGGTGGCGCTCCACCTGGAAGCAGGCGACCTGCCCGCCGCCGCCGCGGCCGCGGAGCGCTACCTGGACGAGTCCCGCCCCGACACACTCGTCGCGCTGGCCGACGTACGGAGCTTGCAGTCCACTCCGGACGAGGCCGACCGGCTGTACCGCCGGGCGGGCGAGCTGCACGCGCTGCGGGCCCACACGGCGTACGGGAACTTCCTGCTCGACGCCCGCGGGGACGTCATGGGGGCCGAGCGCGAGTTCCGGGAGGCGCAGCGGCACAACGAGCCGGGATGGGCGTTCACGTTGGGCCGCTTCCTCGTCGACGACGGCCGGTTCGACGAGGCCCGCGGCTACCTCGAGACCGCCGTCGGCTGGGGCGACCGGGCCGCGGGCGAGCTGCTCGACGAGATCAACGGTGTGGACCCGGCCGACGACTGAGACCTCTTCTTTCCCGGATGGGTGATGCGGTCGTCCGCCCCGATCGCCGCCACGGCATCATCGGGGCGAGTCAGGAACCCCGAGACACGAGGAGAGCCCGTGCTGCATGACGTCGAGGCCGTGGTGCTGGTGGGCGGCAAGGGAACGCGGTTGCGACCGCTGACGCTCTCGGCCCCCAAGCCCATGCTGCCGACGGCGGGGGTGCCGTTCCTGGCCCACCTGCTGTCCCGCATCAGAGCGGCGGGCGTCCGCCGGGTCGTGCTGGGCACGTCCTACCTGGCCGAGACGTTCTCCGAGGCGTTCGGCGACGGGGCGGCGCTGGGTCTGGAGATCGACTACGTCGTCGAGGACCACCCGCTGGGCACCGGCGGCGGCATCCGCAACGTGGCCAAGCACCTCACCACCGACGACGTGCTCGTGTTCAACGGTGACGTGCTGTGCGGCACCGACCTCGGTGCCGTCGTCGACACGCACCGCCGCACGGCGGCCGACGTCACGCTGCACCTGGTGCGCGTGCAGGACCCCCGCGCGTACGGGTGCGTGCCCACCGACGCCGGTGGCCAGGTGCTCGAGTTCCTCGAGAAGGCGGAGGACCCGCCCACCGACCAGATCAACGCCGGCTGCTACGTGTTCCGCCGCTCGGTGATCGAGTCGATCCCCGACGGCCGCCCGGTGTCGGTGGAGCGCGAGACGTTCCCCGGCCTGCTCGCCGCGGGCTCGCGGGTGTCCGGCCACGTCGACAACGCCTACTGGCGTGACATGGGAACCCCGGCCGACCTGGTGCACGGCTCGGCCGACCTGGTGCGCGGGGTCGCGCCGTCGGCGGCGCTGCCCGGCCCCACCGGTGAGGCCCTGGTCCTCGACGGTGCACAGGTCGCCGAGGGCGCGCTCGTGTTCGGCGGCTCCACCGTCGGGCGCGGGGCGCGGGTCGCGGCCGGCGCCCGGGTGGAGGGCTCGATGCTCTTCGACGGCGCGGTCGTCGAGGAGGGCGCGGTGGTCGAGCACTGCGTGATCGGGGCCGGCGCGCGGGTGGGCGAGGGCGCCACGCTGCGCGACACGGTGGTCGGCGACCGCGCGGTGGTCGGTGCGCACTGCGAGCTGCGCCGCGGCATCCGGATCTGGCCCGACGTGGTCCTGCCCCCGCACGGGGTGCGCTTCTCGCCCGATGTCTGAGCCCTCCGGGCCTGTGCGCGGCAAGTGTCGCCGGGACGACGTCTCCCACGCACGACCGTGATCCGGGAATGGCGGCCGGAGTTCCGCGTCGAGCTCTCCGGGGTGCTCGCCCCGCTCCGGCGGGGCCGGGGGGATCCCACCTGGACCTCCGCCGGCGACGGCTCGGCCATCTGGCGCACCGGCACCACCCCCGACGGCCACGCCACGCTCCGGCTGTACCGCCGCGCCGACGGAACGGTGGTCGCCGAGGCGTGGGGACCGGGTGCGGAGTGGTCGCTCGACGGGCTGCCTGCGTTGCTCGGCGCCGACGACCGCCCCGAGGAGTTCGTGGCGCACCACCCGCTGGTCGCCGATGCGCACCGGCGGATGCCGGGCCTGCGGTTCGGAGCGTCGCGTCGGGTGTGGGACCAGCTGATGCCCGCCGTGCTGGAGCAGAAGGTCACCGGCGTCGAGGCCCGGCGTTCGTGGCGGGAGCTGTGTCGCCGCTTCGGCGACGCGGCCCCCGGTCCCGCCCCGGACGGCATGCGCGTGCCGCCCACCCCCGCGCAGATCCGGGCGGTGCCCGACTGGGAGTGGCACCGGGCCGGGGTCGACAACGCCCGCCGCCGCGCGATCCTGGCGAGTGCCGCGGTGGCCCACCGGCTGGAGGCGGCCGCCGACCTGGGCGGCACCGCGGGCCGTGAGCTGTTGCGGCGCGTCCCCGGCATCGGCGTCTGGACCGCGGCCGAGGTGGCGCAGCGGGCGTGGGGCGACGCCGACGCCGTCAGCTTCGGTGACTTCCACATCCCCGCGGTCGTCGGCTGGGCCCTGCTCGGCCGCCCCATCGACGACGCCGGGCTGCTGGAGGTGCTCGCGCCGTACACCCCGCAGCGGCAGCGGGCGGTGCGCTACGTCGAGTCCTCCGGCTTCCGCCGCCCCCGTTTCGGGCCCCGGTTCTCCCCGCGCGACTACCGGGCGCTGTGATGGTGCTGCAGTGGGAGCAGGTCGTCGTGGACGCACGCGACCCGGCCGCGCTGGGTGCCTGGTGGGCGTCGGCGCTCGGCTGGACGGTGGTCAACGCGGACCCGGCCGAGTTCGAGATCTCGCCGCGATCGGGCACGACCCCGGGCATGATCTTCGCCGACGTGGCGGAGCCGAGGACGGCCAAGAACCGGCTCCATCTCGACTTCCGCCCCGACGACCAGCAGGCGGAGGTGGCCAGGCTGCTCGGCCTGGGTGCGACCAGGGTCAACGTCGGACAGGAGGAGGTGCCCTGGGTGGTACTGGCCGATCCGGAGGGCAACGAGTTCTGCGTACTCGGGGCGGCGGCGGAGAGGTGAACGTCGACGAGGTCTTCGCGGCGTCGGCGGCCGAGCGGCGTGCCGTCGCCGATCTGCTGGACGGCCTGGACGAGCAGCAGCTGGCGACGCCGAGCCTGTGCGCGGGCTGGGACGTGCGGACGGTGGCCGCGCACCTGGTCAGCGCCGTCGCGCCGCAAGGCATGGGGTTCCTGAAGGCGCTGGTCGGTGCCCGTGGCAACTTCCACCGCGCCAACGACGTGCTCGCGCGGCACGTCGCCCGGCGACCGGTCGCCGAACTGGCCGACCTGCTGCGCCGCCACGCCGACAGCCGGTTCGCGCCACCCGTCGTCGGCCCGTGCGGGCCGTTGACGGATTCGCTGGTGCACGCCGGCGACATGTGGGTCCCGCTCGGTCTGCCGCACGACCCGGCCCCGGAGAGCGTGCGCATGGCACTGGACTTCGTCACCGGTGGCCGCCCGTTCGGCTTCGTCCCAGGCGGTCGGCTGAGCGGCATCCGCCTCGTCGCGGACGACCTCGGCGCGTCGTGGGGTGAGGGCGAGCCGGTCGAGGGCCGCGGCATCGACCTGCTGATGGTGGCCTGCGGCCGGGCCGCTGTACTGGCGGAGCTGCGCGGAGTCGGGGTGGCGACGTTGGCCGAGCGCGTGAGATCGCGCTGAGCGCTGTCGCGACCGACGCGGGACAGCGCTGAGTGTCATCTCACGCATCTCATCAGCGCCGCTAGGATGGGAGTGTGATCGAGCGGGTTGTGACCAAGCGCGGGCTTCACGACCGGACCTCGGACGATCTCCGGTACTGGCGCTCGCGTCCGCCCGCTGAGCGGCTCGCGCAGGTCGAGGCGTTGCGGGCCGAGTACTGCGGGTGGACACATGGATCTGAACCCCGACTTCAGCGAGTTCATCGCGTGCTGCGTCGAGCGTGAGGTCCGCTTCCTGATCGTCGGCGGCTATGCCCTGGCGGCTCACGGGCATCCCCGGTTCACGAAGGACCTCGATGTCTGGGTGTGGCTCGATGCCGCCAACGCAGACCGTCTGGCCGGGGCGCTGAGTGACTTCGGGCTCGCGTCGCTCGGCCTGACCGCGGCCGACTTCAGCGAGCCCGGTGTCGTCGTCCAACTGGGTGCCGTTCATCGACGTCGACCATCTCGTGATCAACAAGCGGGCGTCGGGACGCCTGCAGGACCTGGCGGACGTCGAGGCGCTGACGGACGTAGGCTCGCAGGGGTGAAGGTCGCCCGATGAACATCACCGTGCTGGTCGGGGGCGTCGGCGGCGCCCGGTTCCTGGTCGGGTTGAAGGCACTGCTCGGGCCCGAGCACCCGATCACCGCCGTCGTCAACGTCGGCGACGACATCTGGCTGCACGGG
>JBBQEF010000126.1:0-14895 GCA_038320445.1 Mycobacteriales bacterium | reverse complement strand
GCACCGGCGTCGAACACCACCGCGGTCGCCGCCAGCCGCGGCGCCAACACCGCGCCGTCCACCGCGGTGCGCGGCCGGACGTGCTCGGCCGCGACCAGCCGGCGCCGCGCCTCGCACCGCTCCCACCCCAACAGGTCACCCAGCGCGGTGACGGTGGACCGGTAACCGCGCTCGGCGAACACACCGCGGCGTTCCAGATCGGCCAACGCACCCACGGTGACCCGGTCCAGCCGCACCCCCTCGCCGAGGGTGAGCACCGAGATCAACTCGTCGTCACCCGCGCCGCCGGCTGCGGCGGCCAGCGCGTCGACCGCCTCGGTGAGGAGGCGGTGCGCGTGGGTGAGCGGGCTGTCCGGCACGTCTCCATCGTACACGAACGTATGTTCGATTGCACGCCTCTTTGTGCAGTTCACAGGCACCTTTCGCCGGATCGCACCCACACCTCCCGTCGGGCCGACTCGGATGCTGAACCACTCGCCCAGACCACCCGGGATCCGAGCCAAGGCCCACTGGCTATGGTTCGCGGCCTGCGCCCGTCCCGACCCGCTCACGCGGCTTCGACGCCGGGAAGAAGGTCAACGGACGCAAGCGCCACATCGCCGTGGACACCGGCGGGCTGCTGCTCGCTGTGGTCGTCACCATCGCCGGGCTGCAGGACCGCGACGCCGGACACCGCCTGCTCACCGCCCTACGGTCCCGGTTCAGCACCGTCGTGCACATCTGGGCCGACGGCGGCTACGCCGGCCGGCTCGTGATCTGGGCCCGCGCCGTGCTCGATCTCGGTGTCGAGATCGTCAAACGCACCGACGACCTGGCCGGGTTCCACGTCCTGCCCCGCCGCTGGGTCGTCGAGCGCACCTTCGCCTGGATCAGCAAGAAACGCCGCCGCGTGCGCGACTACGAGACCCGCCCCGACCACCATGAGGCCATGGTCCACATCGCCATGATCATGTCACGCCGCCTCGCCCGCACCGGCGACTGGTGACCGAGTTCCGAGATGCTCACTGAGTGATTGATTCCACCCCGGGTCGAGCGCGCCCGGCCACGGTGGAACTGCCCACCGTGATCCGGTGGGCAGGGCGCGGCCTGACGATCATTGCCGACCCGGGCCACTGACCGCCGACGGTGGAGGCAACCCGTCCGATCTCGCCGGCCAAGCACACCGCGCCGCGTCGTTCCTGCTCGCGACAGGCCAGGGATCCGGCCCTCGATCGCCTGCTGAGGTGCAGTCGGGATGGTGCCGGGCGCGAGGATCGGTCTGGCCGCCCGTCCCAGCCTTCCCTGTGGCCGTAGGTGGAGTGTCAGACACACCCGACCAGCCCGGAGGCGGAGATCAGTCGCGGCTGGGGCGCCCGGCGCCGACGCTCGCGAACCCGCGGTCGCGGCGGACGTTGGCGCGGCGGCCCTTCAGGGTGGTGGTGCCCTTCAGGCTGCGCAGCACGTCGTCGGCGGCGTGCTCCGGGATCTCCACCAGGGCGTGCCGCTCGTGGATCTGGATGGCGCCGATGTCGCGTCCGGTCAGGTTGGACTCGTTGGCCAGCGCACCCACGATGTCCTGCGGGCGCACCCCGCTGGCGCGGCCCGCGTTGACGAACAGGCGCGTGGTGCCGGCCTTCGGCGGGCGGATGCCCGCAGCCGAGCCACCTCGGCCGCGCGGATCGCGGTCGCGCGGGCCGGACGAGCGTCCGGGCGTGATGACGGGGATGTCCTCGCCGTCGTCGGGAGAGCCGCCGGCCTCGGCCATGAGCCGGACCGCGGCGGCGGCGACGTCGACCGCACCGAAGTCGGCGGCCAGCTCCACCAGCATCTCGCGGACACCGTCGGACTCGCCGTCGGCCGTTTCCAGCTTCTCCCGCAGCGTGACCGCGGTGCGCGACAGGCGCGCGGCCCGCAGGTCGGCGGCCGTGGGCACCGGCGCGAACACGACCGGCTGGCCGGTGAGCCGCTCGACGGCGCGCATCGCGTGCACCTTCGACGGCGGCACCAGCGTGATGGCGACACCCTCGCGCCCGGCCCGGCCGACCCGGCCGATGCGGTGCACATAGGCCTCGGACGACTGCGGCACGTCATGGTTGACCACGTGCGTGAGCAGGTCGATGTCCAGGCCGCGGGCGGCCACGTCGGTGGCGACGAGCAGCTCGGTGCGCCCGCTGCGCAGACGCTCGACGACGCGGGTGCGGTGCTCCTGGTCCATGCCGCCGTGCAGCGCCTCGGCGCGCAGGCCGCGGCCGGTCAGCGTCTCGGTGACGGCGTCGACGTCGAGGCGGGTGCGGCAGAAGACGATGGCAGCCTTTGGCCGCTCGGCCTCCAGCACGCGCCCGAGAGCTGCGGTGGTGTGGGTGCGGGGCACGAGGTAGGCGGTCTGGCGGACCTGCGGCGCCTCGCCCTCGGCCACCGCCTCCCGGCGGATCCGGACGGTGACCGGCTCCCGCAGGTACTTCTGGGCGAGGGTCTCGATGCGACGCGGGATGGTGGCGCTGAACAGCACGACCTGCCGGGTGTCCGGGGTGGCGTCCAGCAGCGTCTCGATGTCCTCGACGAAGCCCATGTCCAGCATCTCGTCGGCCTCGTCGAGCACGACCATCTCGAGGTCGGCGAGCTTGAGCGCGCCGCGGTTCATCAGGTCGATCGCGCGGCCGGGGGTGGCGACCACGATGTCGACGCCCTGGTACAGGCCCTTGAGCTGCGGGCCGACCGGCGCGCCGCCGTAGACGGTGAGCACGCGCGCATGCAGGTGCGAGCCGTAGCGGCTGACCGCCTCGGACACCTGCAGTGCGAGCTAGCGGGTGGGGGCGAGGATCAGGCCGAACGGGGCCGCGCCGCGGGCGCGCTCGGGCCGAAGGTCGGCCATGCGCTCCAGCATGGGCAGCGCGAAGGCGGCCGTCTTACCGGTGCCGGTGGCGGCCTGGCCGAGCAGGTCGCGGCCCTCCACCAGCGGGCTGATGGACTGTGCCTGGATCGGGCTGGGCTGGGTGTACCCCAGCTCGTCGACGACGGCCAGGAGCTCCGCGCGGAGCGGCAGATCGGAGAAGGTGGGCAGGTCGAGCTCGAGCTCGGATACGGTCAACTCACGTCTTTCGTCGCAGTCAGCGGGAACACGTCTGCGCGTCCCGCGGCGAGCCCGCGGGCCCTCTGCACGAAATCTGCCTGGCCGATGCGGTCTCCGGTGGTCCTCAACGCACCACCCGACTCATATAGTCCCAGGTGACGCCGCTCACCGCAGCACCGGGGTGAGTGCCCTGTCACGATGTCGCCCGGCGTTCATCTCGGGCGGTGATCCTCGACGAGGTGACCACCAACCCCGTGAACCTCCGCGATGTCCGGGGCCTGCGCACCGGCGACGGCCGCATCGTCCGCCGCGGCGCGCTCTACCGCAGCGAGGCCCTGCGCTCGGGCAGCGCCGGCCGCACGGACGTCGCGCCGTGGCCCCCCGCCGTCGTGATCGACCTGCGCGCGCGGGAGGAGCACTTCGCGCCGCACCCGCTCGACGTCGACGGCACCGCGGTGCACGCCATCCCGCTGGGCACGAGCCTGGCGCCCGCGCTGGCGGCGAGCGGCCACGACCAGCCGGGCCTCTCCGTCGCCTACCGTCACCTCGCGAAGGACGCGGCCGACGAGATCGCCATGATCGTCGCCATCGTGGCCCGCGCCGACGGACCGGTCCTCGTCCACTGCACCGCGGGCAAGGACCGCACCGGCATCGTGATCGCCGTGCTGCTGCGCGCCGTCGGCGTGCGGCGGGCGGACGTGCTCGCCGACTACCTGCGCACCGAGGCCAACCTCCCCCGGCTGTGGGCCGCGCTGACGGCGGCCGGCGTGCGTGCGCCGCGCAACGCCGCCCTGCTGGGGGTGGACGCCGAGGCACTGGAGGGCGTCCTCGACGAGATCGAGGACACCGAGGGCGGAACCGCGGGCTGGCTGGTCGAGCACGGCGCGGATCCCGCCGACATCGCCCGGCTCGCGACGCGCCTGCTCAGCGACGCGTACTCGCCGGCGGCGTGACGGCAGACAGCGCCTGCTCCAGCCGGGCGAACGCCGCCCGCACGTCGGCCCGGACGGTGTGCCTGCGACCCACCGCTCCCAGGCGGCTGTCGACCCCGTAACGCGGCGCCGCCAGGGCAATCACCACGAGTACGGCCAGGATCACGAAACCGGTCATTCCACTCACTCCTCGATGTGCTGGTAGGACCACAGTCGCCGTAAGGGGCGCCCCCGGGCATCGGACGTTCGCGTCGGCCACGCCTGCGGCCGCCCTTACGGCTGGCAGGATCGGTGGCCGTGACCCGCCTGCTGCTCTGGGACGTCGACCGCACGCTGCTCGTGGGCGGCGGGATCGGCGTCGAGGCCTACGCCGCGGCGTTCACCGCCGTCACCGGGCTGCCGTGGGCGGGCCGCATGATGGCGGCCGGCCGCACCGACCTGTCGATGACGCCGGAGCTGTTCTGCCAGCACGGCATCGACGAGGCGGCGCCGCACCTCGACGCGTTCTTCGTCCGCTACGCCGACGAGTTCGCCGCCCGCCGCCACCTGATGACCGAGCGCGGGTGGTTGCTGCCGGGTGTCGCCGAGGTGCTGGCGGCGCTGCACGCGCGGCATGACGTCGTGCAGACGCTGGTCACCGGCAACATCGCTGCCGTCGGCATCGGCAAGGTGGCCGCGTTCGGGCTCGACCACTTCCTCGACACGGCTCTCGGCGGGTACGGCGACGACCACCCGGTGCGCTCCGAGCTGGTGCTCCGCGCCCGGGAGCGCGCCGAGGCGGTCCACGGCCGGTTCGCCGACGACGAGGTCCTGGTGATCGGTGACACGGTCCTCGACGTCGGGGCCGCGCTCGCCGCGGGTGTCGTCGCGGTCGGGGTGGCCACCGGTGCGGCCACGACGCGCGAGCTCTCCGACGCCGGGGCCCACCACGTGCTGGTGGATCTCGCGGACGTCGAGGCGTCGGTGACCCTGCTGGCCGGCCCCGGGCAGCGACCCACCGCCCGGCGGACGGGCCGCTGATCGGCCCCGGTCGGGGGTGGGTCAGCGCTTGTCGCCACCGGCCAGGCCGGCGCGGCGCAAGGCGTCGGCCATCGCGCTGTTGCCCGGCCCGCCCCCGGCGGGGCTCTCTCCCTGGGGACGGCCGCCCCCACGCTTGCCACCCCCGCGCTTGTCACCGCCGCGCTTGTCACCGCCGCGCTGGTCACCGCCGCGCTGGTCACCCCCGCGCTCGTCACCCCCGCGCTCGTCACCCCCGCGCTGGTCACCGCCGCGTGGCGCGCCCTTGCCACCCCGGGGGCCGCCCTTCTGGTCCGGGCCACGCTGCTCGCCACGGGGCCCGCGCCGCTCTCCCCCGCGTTCGGGGCCGGCCTTCCCCGCCCCGGGCTCGTCGTCCAGGCGCAGGCTCAGCGAGATGCGCTTGCGGGCCTCGTCGATCTCCATGACCTTGACCCGAACCACGTCACCGGTCTTCACGACCTCGCTGGGGTCGGACACGAACTGCTTCGACATCGCCGAGACGTGCACGAGCCCGTCCTGGTGCACGCCGACGTCGACGAACGCACCGAACGCCGCGACGTTGGTGACCTGGCCCTCCAGGAGCATCCCCGGCCGCAGGTCGGTGATCTTGTGCACTCCTTCGGCGAACGTCGCCGTGCGGAAGGCCGGACGGGGGTCGCGGCCGGGCTTCTCCAGCTCGGTGAGGATGTCGGTGACGGTCGGCAGGCCGAACCGCTCGTCCACGAACTGCCTCGGACGCAACGACTTCAGCTTCGGCGCGTTGCCGATCAGGGCGGCGATGTCGACCTTGGCCGCGCCCAGGATGCGGTGCACCACGGGATAGGCCTCGGGGTGCACTCCCGACATGTCCAGAGGGTTGTCACCGCCGCGGATGCGCAGGAAGCCCGCGCACTGTTCGAACGCCTTCGGGCCCAGCCGCGGGACGTCGGCCAGCGCCGTCCGCTTGCGGAACGGGCCGTGGGTGTCGCGATGCAGCACGATCTGCGTGGCCAGGCCCTCCGTGATGCCCGAGACCCGGCGCAGCAGTGGCACCGACGCCGTGTTGACGTCGACGCCGACGGCGTTCACGCAGTCCTCCACCACCGCGTCGAGCGAGCGCGACAGCGCCGACTCGGCGAGGTCGTGCTGGTACTGCCCGACCCCGATCGACTTGGGATCGATCTTCACGAGCTCGGCGAGCGGATCCTGGAGCCGGCGCGCGATCGAGACGGCGCCGCGCAGCGACACGTCGAGGGAGGGCAGCTCGGCCGACGCGTACGCCGAGGCCGAGTACACCGACGCCCCCGCCTCGCTGACCACCACCGGGACGAGCTTCAGTGCGGGGTTCTTCGCGGCGAGCTCGCGCGCGAGCTGGTCGGTCTCCCGCGACGCGGTGCCGTTGCCGATGGCGATCAGCTCGACGTCGTGGGCGGCGGCGAGCTTCGTCAGGGTGGCGAGCGAGGCGTCCCAGGCCCGGCGGGGCTCGTGCGGGTAGATCGTGTCGGTGGCGACGACCTTGCCGGTGGCGTCCACGACGGCGACCTTGACACCGGTGCGCAGGCCCGGGTCCAGCCCCATGGTGGCGCGGCTGCCGGCCGGGGCGGCCAGCAGCAGGTCGCGCAGGTTGGTGGCGAAGACGCCGATCGCGCCCTCTTCGGCCACGCTGCGCAACCGGACCCGGATGTCGATGCCCAGGTGCACCAGGATCCGGGTGCGCCAGGCCCAGCGCACGACGTCACCGAGCCACTTGTCGGCCGGGCGGCCCTGGTCAGCGACGCCGACCGCGGCGGCGATGGTGCGCTCGAAGTCGGCGGCGTCGCCTGCCTCCAGCGCGACGTCGAGGATCTCCTCCTTCTCCCCCCGGAAGGCCGCGAGGATCCGGTGCGACGGGAGCTTGGTGAACGGCTCGGAGAAGTCGAAGTAGTCGGAGAACTTGGCCCCCTCCACCTCCTTGCCCGCGCGGACCTTCGTGACGAGGACACCGCGCGTCCACATCCGTTCCCGCAGCCCGCCGATCAGGTCGGCGTCCTCGGCGAACCGCTCGACGAGGATGGCGCGGGCCCCTTCCAGGGCGGCGGCGACATCGGCCACGGTCTCGGTGACGTACGCGGCGGCGGTCGCGGCGGGATCCAGTCCCGGGTCGTCGAGCAGCGCATCGGCCAGCGGCTCCAGCCCGGCCTCGCGCGCGATCATCGCCTTCGTCCGGCGCTTGGGCTTGAAGGGAAGGTAGATGTCCTCCAGCCGCGCCTTCGACTCGGCGGCGCGGATCCGCTCCTCCAGGGCCGGATCGAGCTTGCCCTGCTTGCGGATCTCGTCCAGCACCGCGGTGCGCCTGTCCTCCAGCTCCCGCAGGTACCCCAGCCGCTCCTCGAGCGTGCGCAGCTGCGCGTCGTCGAGGGTGCCGGTGGCCTCCTTGCGGTACCGGGCGATGAACGGCACGGTCGAGCCGCCGTCCAGGAGCTCGACGGCCGCCGCCACCTGGTGGGGCCGGACGCCCAGCTCGTCGGCGATGCGCTGGGGGATGGAGTGGTGCGCGAGAGCGGTCGTGGCTGTCACCCGACCATCGTGGCGGGTGGGGCAGGGCGGTGCACACGCGCCCCTGGGCGGAGGCGCTGCCGCCCGGGGATGTCCGATTCCCATTCGGACGTCGCACAGCCGACACCTGTGCATCGCCGTGCTCACCCGATCGTGACATGGACGACATCAGCGCTGGTCACGATCATGCGGTACCTCCCCACCCCGCACACAGGGCGACCGCCATGACCGCCGCGCCGACCACCGGACCACCGACCGCCGTCGCCGATCGTCCCGCCGAACACGGCAGGCTCTCCGACGGAGCGCTCGGCCTGCCCTCGGTCCTGTTCTGCATCGTCACCGGTGCCGCCCCGCTGACGGCCATGCTGTTCAACGTGCCGGTCGCCGTGCAGGGTGGCGGCTACGGCGCCCCGGCGGCGTTCCTCATCGCCACGGTCGCGTTGACGATCTTCTCGGTCGGCTACATCGCGATGAGCCGGCGCGTGACGTCCGCGGGCGGCTTCTACACGTTCGTCAGCCGCGGCCTGGGCCGGATCGCCGGCGTCGGGGCCGGGCTGCTGATCGGGCTCTGCTACGTGATCTTCGTGGCCGCGGTGATCGGGGTGATGGGATACTTCGCGGCGACGTCGATCCAGACCTGGACCGGCGTGGAGCTGCCGGCCTGGCTGTACATGATCGCCGGACTCGCGATCATGAGTTCGCTCGCCTGGTTCCACATCGAGCTCACGGCCAAGGTGCTCGGCGTGATGCTGGTGGCCGAGGTGCTCGCGCTGCTGGTGCTGGGGATCTCGATCCTGGCCCACGGCGGTGCCGACGGGTTGCCGATCGCGCCGCTCAACCCCGCCGAGGTGTTCGGCAACTCCGGTGCGATCAAGGTGTTCGGCGCGGCCGCGTCGGGCATCGCGCTGTTCGCCGCGTTCTGGTCGTGGGTCGGCTTCGAGATGGCGCCCAACTACGCCGAGGAGTCGCGCGACCCCGTGCGCATCGCGAAGATCGCCACCTACGGCTCGGTGATCGGGCTCGGCGTCTTCTACATGTTCATCTCCTACGCCTACGTCGTCGGATGGGGCCTCGACGCCTCGGTGCAGGCCGTGTCGGACCAGTTCAGCGGCACGTTCGCGTCGGCGTTCTACCCGCTGTCGGACAAGTACGTCGGCACCCCGCTGACCGCGGTGATCCAGCTGCTCGCGATCACCAGCTCGTTCGCGTGCGCCATGGCGTTCTTCAACACCGGCGCCCGGTACCTCTTCGCACTGGGCCGGGAGCGGGTGCTGCCCTCGGTGCTGGCTCGCACGTCGAAGCGGCACAGCCCGGGCGTCGCGTCGATGACGGTCACCGCGATCGTGGCGCTCTACATCATCGGCTTCACCATCTACGACCCCAGCACGGAGGGTGCGCTGCTCAAGCTCGGCACCTGGTCGCCGTTGCTCGGCGTGCTCGGCATCCTGGCCGTGCAGGCGCTGGTCTGCGTGGCGATCATCCGGTACTTCCTCACGACCGCACGCGACGGCTTCCACTGGTTCACCACGCTCGTCGCGCCGCTGCTCGGCGGCCTCGCCATGGCGGGCGCGTGCTACCTGCTGATCGCCAACCGGGCGACGCTGGCCGCCGCCGAGGACGTCCCGTTCATCACGCTGCTGCCCTGGGTGGTGCTGGCGATGTTCCTCGCCGGCGTCGTGATCGCGCTGGTCATGCGGACCCGGCGGCCCGACCATTACGCAGAGCTGGGGCACTTCAGCCTCATCGACCCCGGACTCGACGCCGAGATCGGCGCCCCGGCCCCGATCGCCCACCGCGCGGAGGAGCACTCGTGACGACCGTCTCCGAACCCACCACCACCGTCTCGCATCCCCTCGAACCGCTGAGGCCCGAGGAGATCGCCGCGGCCAGCGCGCTCCTGCGCGAGCTCAAGGACCTGCCCGCCACCGCCCGGTTCGTGTTCATCGCGCTGCACGAGCCGCCGAAGGCCGCCGTCATGAGCTGGGACGCCTCCCCCCTGTCCCGGGAAGCGCACGTCGTGCTCTACGAGCGCTCGGAGCGGGCCACGTACGAGGCGGTGGTCTCGCTCACCGACCGCGCACTGCTCTCCTGGACGCGGGTCGACGGCGTGCAGCCGTCGATCATGGCCGAGGAGTTCGAGTCGTGCGAGGCCATCGTCGCGGCCGACCCGCGCTGGCAGGCGGCCATGCGCAAGCGGGGCGTCGAGGACTTCTCCCTCGCCATGATCGACCCGTGGGCGTCGAGCTGGACGGGCCCGCAGGACTCCCCCGACCGGCGCCGCATCTCGCGCCCGCTGACCTGGCTGCGCGCCGCGCCCGGCGAGCACGGGTACGCCCGGCCCGTCGAGGGGCTGATCGTCGTGGTGGACCTGGACGCGGGCGAGGTCGTCGAGGTCACCGACACCGGCGTCGTGCCGTTCCCGACCCTGGCCGGCAACTACGAGGAGCCGTGGATCTCCGAGCCGGGCAACGTACCCGCGTTCGACGGCGTGCGCACCGACGTGGCGCCGATCGAGATCACCCAGCCCGACGGCCCCAGCTTCACCGTGGACGACCACGCCGTGAGCTGGCAGAAGTGGACGCTCCGGATCGGGTTCACCCCGCGCGAGGGGCTGGTGCTGCACCAGGTGGCCTACGCGGGCCGGCCGATCATGTACCGGGCGGCGCTGGCCGAGATGTACGTGCCCTACGGCGACCCGGCGCCCACGCACCGGTTCAAGAACGTGTTCGACCAGGGCGAGTACGGCGTCGGCTGGCTGGCCAACTCGCTGACGCTGGGCTGCGACTGCGTCGGGCACATCCAGTACTTCGACGGGGTCGTCAACGACAACGACGGCGCTCCCGTGGTGATCCCGAACGCGGTCTGCATGCACGAGGAGGACGCCGGGATCGCCTGGAAGCACACCGACTTCCGCACCGGCGCGGTGCAGGTCCGCCGCCGGCGCCGGCTGGTGGTCTCGACCATCGTCACCGTCGGGAACTACGAGTACGGGTACTTCTGGTACCTCTACAACGACGGGACCATCGAGTACGAGGTCAAGCTCACCGGCGTCATCTCCACCGGCGCGCTGGCCCCGGGCGAGAAGCCGGCACACGGCACCCTCGTCGCACCGGGCCTCTACGGGCCGCACCACCAGCACTTCTTCTGCGTCCGGATGGACATGACGGTGGACGGCGCGGCCAACACGGTCGTCGAGATCGACTCGGGCCCGAGCGCCGCCGGCCCGGACAACCCGCACGGCAACGCGTGGGAGACCACCCGGACCGTGCTGGCCAGCGAGGCGCTCGCACAACGCGACACCGACGCGACGAAGGCCCGCTTCTGGAAGATCGAGAGCGCGACGGAGACGTCCGCGCTCGGGGCGCCCACGGCGTACGCGCTGATGCCGGGCGCGACGGTGGCGCCGATGTACTCCCCCGACGCGCTGTTCGCGCCGCGGGCGGGCTTCACCGACCACCAGCTGTGGGTCACCGCCCACGACGACTCCCAGCGGTTCGCGGCCGGTGACTACCCGAACCAGCACCCGGGCGGGCAGGGCCTGCCGGCCTACGTCACCGGCGACCGGGCGTTGGAGGGCGAGGACGTCGTCGTCTGGTACACGTTCGGCGCGCACCACATCGTGCGCCCGGAGGACTGGCCGGTGATGCCGGTGAGCACCATCGGCTTCATGCTCAAGCCGAGCGGCTTCTTCGACGGCAACCCGGCCCTGGACCTCCCGGCGACCGACGCCCACTGCCACGGAGCCTGACCCCGCCCCCGCGAGTCGGAGTCACGCCCCGACTCGCGGGGGCGGCCCGGTCCCTCGGTCGGCGCCGTTCGGGTCTGCGCTGTCGGGGTCTGCGCCGTCGGGGTCTGCGCCGTCGGGTTCGGGGCCGTCGGGTTCGGGGCCGGCGGGCAGGACGACGGCAGCGGTCGTGCCCGCGCCCGCGACGGTGCGGATGCGCAACTGCCCGCCCATCGCCTCGGTCAACCCACGGGCCAGCACCAGGCCCAGGCCGGCGCCGGGCTCCGAGTAGCTCTCGGCACCCAACCGGTCGAACGGGGTGAACAGGCGGTCCAGCAGCTCGTCGGGGATGCCGCGGCCCGAGTCGCGGACGGCGACGCTCACCTCGGCACCGTCGGTCTCGGCGGTCAGCCGCACCCAGCCGCCCGCGTGGTTGTAGCGGATGCCGTTGGTCACCAGGTTGATCAGCACCTGCCGCAGCCGACGGCAGTCGGCGCGGACGACACCGGTCATCGGGCCGCGCCGCAGTTCCACGTCGCGCTCGTCGGCCAGGGGGGCCAGGAGGTCGAGCACCTCGCCGCCCACCCGCTCCAGATCCACGTCCCGGATCTGCAGCGGCAGCGCACCCGCCTCGATCCTGGAGACGTCGAGCAGGTCGTCGACCATCGCCAGGATGTGCGCGGTGGCCGCACCGATGTGACGCAGCGCCGCCTCGCGGCGCGGCGCCGGCAGGTCGAGGGTGCCCAGCAGCTCGGTGAACCCGGTGATCGCCTGCAACGGCGTGCGCAGCTCGTGGCTGAGCGCCGAGACGAACTCCGACTTGGCCCGGCTCGCGGCCTCCGCGGCGTTGCGGGCGACCTCGGCCTCGCGGCGGGCCCGGCGCTCCTGCTCGGCGGCGCGGCGCTGCGTGAGGTCGAGCAGGGTGACCGAGAGGTGCACCGGCGCGCCGTCCGCGCCCCGCACGGCGGACGCCGCCACCGAGACGAGGATCGTCCGCCCGTCGTCGTGGCACGCCTGCGCCTCGTACTGCACGTTCTCCACGCCGCCGCGGGCGAGCCTGTCGAGGTCGGCGGTGGGGGTCGGGACCACCAGCTCCGTCAGCGGCGATCCGAGCAGCCTGCTCTCCTCGCGGCCCAGCATCTCCCGAAGGGCGCGGTTCACCTTGACGACGCGGCGGTCGAGGTCGGTGAGCGCCATCCCGACGGCGTTGTCCTGGAACGCCCGGTGGAACCGCTCCGCGCTCTCGGCCACCGCCCCGTACAGGCCGGCGTGGTCGATGGCGACGGAGGCGAGGTGGGTGAACCGGTCGACGAGGCGCTGTTCCCGCAGCGAGGGCCGGTGGGTGCGCAGGTGGTAGACGGCGAACGTGCCGAGCGTCGCGTTGCGCCCGCGGATGGGGCTCGACCAGCACGAGCGCAGGCCGTGCGGCAGGGCCAGCTCGCGGAACCGGGTCCACCGCACGTCGGACACGATGTCCTCGGCCACCACCGGCACGCCCAGGAACGCCGCGGCACCGCACGACCCCGAGTCGGGGCCGATGACGAGGCCGTCGACCTCGCCCGAGTACGACGGCGGCAGCGACGGGGCCGCTCCGTGGCGCAGGGTGACCCCGCCCGGGTCGAGCAGCAGGATCGAGCAGCGGCTGCCCTCGATCAGCTCCTCCAGCGCGATGACCACCCGGGTGAGCACCTCCTCGAGCGGGGCGCCGGACGCGATCAGCTCCAATACCGCGGTCTGCTGCCGGAGCAGCCCGATGCTGTCGGCGTGGTCGAGGTCGAAAGCCTCCGCGCCGGTGGTGACGGCCATCGGGTCAGCGCTCCAGGCGGTAGCCGACACCGCGCACGGTGTGGAGCAGCCCCGCGGTGCCGAGCTTCTGACGCAGCCGGTGCACGTGCTCGGTGACCGTGGCATCGCTCTGCCACTCCCGCGCGCTGCCCCACACGTGCGCGAGCAGCTGCGCGCGGGTGAACACCTGGCGCGGGTGGCGGGCGAGGAAGGCCAGCAGGTCGAACTCCTTGGCCGTCAGGTCGACCGGCCGCCCGTCGACGGTGACGTCGCGCGCGCTCTCGTCGACCCACAGCCCGTCCTGGTGCCGCCCGGCCGGCACCGGGACCCGGAACCGGCGCAGCACCGACCGGACGCGCGCGGCGAGCTCGCCCGGCGAGAACGGCTTGACGAGGTAGTCGTCGGCACCGAGGTCCAGCCCGACGATGCGGTCGGTCTCGCCACTGCGGCCCGAGAGCACGATCACCGGCAGCGGCGGTCCGGGCAGCGCGCTCTCGTCACCCCGGACGCGGCGCAGCACGTCGAGGCCGCCTATCCCGGGCAGCGAGAGGTCGAGCACGACGAGATCGGGGCGGTCGCGGTCGATGCTCTCCAGCGCGGAGGCCCCGTCCGACGCCTCGGACACCCGACAGCCGTCGGCCTCCAGCTGCCAGGACACGACGGTGCGCACGCGTTCGTCGTCGTCGACGACGAGGACACGCGGACCGGCGGCGTCGCCCATGGTCGCCATCGTGCCCCGCCCGGTCGGCGCCGGGCAAGGATGCGGCCCGCGTTGTGCGAGCGTTGAGAATCCGTTGGCATCGCTGTGACGGCGACCGCGCAAGGTGGGGCCGTCCGGCGGTCGCACAGAGTCGACATGAGACAGCCGGACTGTGATGTGGATCACTTGATCGTGAGACGCTGAGATCCCCAATGAGGAGGACGGAATGGCCGGAACGATGCGCGCGTTCGTGATCAAGAAGGTCGGCGAGACCGAGGTGGTGGAGAAGCCGATCCCCGAGCCGGGCCCGGAGGAGGCGATCGTCCGCACGACGGCGGCGCTGATCTGCACGTCCGATGTCCACACGGTCAAGGGCGCACTGCCCGTGCCCGACGGCCGCACGCTCGGCCACGAGTCCGTCGGGGTGGTCGAGAAGCTCGGCTCCGCAGTGACCGGCTTCGAGATCGGCCAGCGGGTGGCGGTCAACGCGGTGACCCCCTGCTACCGCTGTCACTACTGCCAGCGCGGCTACACCAGCCAGTGCGGCGGGGCGCTCGGCGGGTACAAGTACACGATCCAGATGGACGGCAACATGGCCGAGTACTTCGTGGTGCCCGCCGCGACGGCCAACCTCACCCCAATCCCGGACGACCTCACCGACGAGCAGGCCGTCTACACCTGCGACATGCTCAGCACCGGGTTCATGGGCGCCGAGCACGCCTACCTGCACTTCGGCGAGACCGTCGCGGTGTTCGCGCAGGGGCCGGTCGGGCTGTGCGCCACCATGGGCGCCAACCTGATGGGCGCGGGCCGGATCATCGCGGTCGAGTCGCGGCCCGAGCGGCAGGCGCTGGCCAAGACCTTCGGCGCCGACGACATCGTCGATTTCACCCAGGGCGACGCCGTCGAGCAGATCATGGACCTCACCGGCGGTGAAGGGGTCGACGCCGCGATCGAGGCGTTCGGGTTCCCGCAGACGTTCGAGTCGTGCCTGCGGGTGACCAAGGCCGGCGGACGGGTCTCGAACATCGGCTACCACGGGGAGAACCCGGCCCCGCTGCAGTTGCCGCTGGACGCGTTCGGCCTGGGCATGAACGACAAGGCCATCCACACCGGGCTGTGCCCCGGTGGCAGCGAGCGGATGACCCGGCTGATGCGGCTCATGCAGTCCGGC
>JBBQEF010000125.1:0-14956 GCA_038320445.1 Mycobacteriales bacterium | reverse complement strand
TGCCGTGCTGGTCCGTCTCGCGGTGGCGCAGGCCCAGGCCCTCGTTGTCCTCGACCCGGTCGGCGGCCTCCTTGGCCTCGTCGATGCGATCCTCGACGGCGTCCAGCCGCTCGTCGCCCGTGCTCATCTGCGCCTCCTGGGTGCGTGCCCGACGTCGGCCATCTCAGATATAGGAGCCTTTGCGGGGCCACTGTGACCTGGGGCGATGCCAGGGGCCGACGGCCGACGCGACTTTCAGGGGCCCGCACCCCACGACCAGCCCGCGCGATGCACCCTGGCGATGTTCTACATCTCTGGTGCGAGAACGCCGAGTGTTGTAGACTTTTCGCTGAACCGGAGGTGTTGATGACCACCAGCACAGATCCCGACCAGGCCGCGATCCCGACCGTCTCGTTCGACACCGACCCCGCGTCGTACAAGCACTGGAAGCTCGACGTCCAGGGCGAGGTCGCGTACCTGCGGCTGGACATCGACGAGACCGCGGGCATCGTGCCGGGCTACGAGCTGAAGATGAACAGCTACGACCTCGGCGTCGACATCGAGCTCTACGACGCCACCCAGCGGCTGCGCTTCGAGCACCCCGGCGTCCACGCGGTGGTGCTCACCAGCGCCAAGGACCGCAACTTCTGCGCCGGGGCCAACATCCGGATGCTCGCGCAGTCCAGCCACCCGTGGAAGGTGAACTTCTGCAAGTTCACCAACGAGACCCGCAACGGCATCGAGGACGCCACCGCCCACTCCGGGCAGGTCTACCTCGCCGCGGTCAACGGCACGGCGGCCGGCGGCGGCTACGAGATGGCCCTGGCGTGCGACCAGATCCTGCTCATCGACGACAACTCCTCGGCCGTCTCCCTTCCCGAGGTGCCGCTGCTGGGAGTGCTCCCCGGCACCGGCGGGCTCACCCGCGTGATCGACAAGCGTCGGGTGCGCAAGGACCGCGCCGACGTGTTCGCCACGAAGTCCGAAGGCATCCGGGGCCGCCAAGCCGTCGAGTGGAAGCTCGTCGACGAGGTGATCCCGAAGCGCAGCTGGGACGAGACGGTCGCCGAGCGCGCCGCGACCGCGGCCGCGCGCTCGAAGCGTCCCGCCGACGCGGCCGGGGTCGCGCTCCCCCCGCTGCAGCGCGAGGAGACCCCGGACGGCGTCAGCTACCGGCACGTCAAGGCGGCCTTCGACCGCACTCGGGGCCTCGTCGAGATCACCGTCTTCGGCCCCGAGGGCGACGTGCCCGAGACCGTCGAGCGCGTGCACGAGATGGGGGCCGAGTTCTGGCCCCTGGCCATGACCCGCGAGCTCGACGACCTCATCCTGCGGCTGCGCGCCAACGAGCTGGAGCTCGGCACCTGGGTGATCCGCACGAACGGCGACATCGAGGACGCTCTCGCGTTCGAACGCGTCATCGAGCGGTACTCGGGCGAGGACTGGCTGGTCAACGAGATCCGCCACTACTTCAAGCGCACCCTCAAGCGCCTGGACGTCACGTCGCGCTCCTTGATCGCGCTGATCGAGCCGGGCTCCTGCTTCGCCGGGGCGCTGCTGGAGCTGGCCATGGCCTGCGACCGGCAGTACATGCTCGACGGCCTGATGGAGGACGACTCCGGCGAGGGGGTCGAGGGCGATGCCGCGCAGATCGTGCTGTCGGAGTCCAACTTCGGCACCTTCCCGATGTCCAACGGGCTGTCCCGGCTGGGGTCCCGCTTCTACGGCGACGACGACCACGTCGCCGGGCTGCGCAAGGAGACGTCGCGGCGGATCGAGGCCGCGGAGGCGATGGTGATGGGGCTGGTCACCGACGCCCCCGACGACATCGACTGGGAGGACGAGATCCGGATCATGCTGGAGGAGCGCGCCTCGCTCTCCCCCGACGCGCTGACCGGCATGGAGGCCAACCACCGGTTCGTCGGGCCGGAGACCATGGAGAGCCGCATCTTCTCGCGGCTCACCGCCTGGCAGAACTGGATCTTCGTGCGCCCCAACGCCTCCGGGCCCGAGGGTGCGCTGCGCAAGTACGGCACGGGACGCAAAGCAGAGTTCGACCGGAAGCGGGTCTGAAGCAATGTCGATCGACTACTCCGAGAAGATCCCCAACAACGTCGACCTGGCCGGGGACCGGAAGCTGCAGCGCGCGCTGGAGAGCTGGCAGCCCAACTTCCTCAACTGGTGGAAGACGATGGGGCCGGCCGTGCCCACCGAGGACGTCTACCTGCGCACCGCCGTCGCCGTCGGCCGCGAGGGCTGGGCGCACTTCGACCACGTCGCCATGGAGGAGTACCGCTGGGGCGTCTTCCTCGCCGAGCGCAACCACGACCGCAGGATCGCGTTCGGCGAGCAGAAGGGCGAGCCGGTCTGGCAGCAGGTGCCCGGCGAGTTCCGCGCCGAGCTGCAGCGCCTGATCGTCATCCAGGGTGACACCGAGCCCGCCTCGGTCGAGCAGCAGCGCCGCCTCGGCGAGACCGCACCGTCGCTCTACGACCTGCGCAACCTCTTCCAGGTCAACGTCGAGGAGGGCCGCCACCTCTGGGCGATGGTGTACCTGCTGCACGCCTACTTCGGCCGCAACGGCCGCGAGGAGGCCGAGGCCCTGCTGCAGCGCAACTCCGGCGACCTCGACAGCCCCCGGATCCTCGGCGCGTTCAACGAGGAGACGCCGGACTGGCTGTCGTTCTTCATGTTCACCTACTTCACCGACCGGGACGGCAAGTACCAGCTCGGCACGCTGAAGGAGTCGGCGTTCGACCCCCTCTCCCGCACCTGCGAGTTCATGCTCAAGGAGGAGAGCCACCACATGTTCGTCGGCACCACCGGCATCGACCGCGTGGTGCAGCGCTCCACCGAGCTGATGCGCGAGCACGAGACCGACGACATCGCCCCGCACGGCGGCATCCCGCTCGACGTCATCCAGAAGTACATCAACTTCCACTACTCGGTGAGCCTCGACCTGTTCGGTTCCGAGCAGTCCACGAACGCGGCCAACTACTTCACCGCCGGGCTCAAGGGCCGCTGGCAGGAGGAACGCCGCAAGGACGACCACGTGCTCACCGAGGACTCCGCGCGCATCGACCTGGTCCGCGACGGCGTGCTCACCCAGGACGAGGTGCCGGCGCTGCTCGCGCTCAACTCGGACCTGCGCACCGAGTACGTCGCCGACTGCGAGAACGGCCTCAAGCGCTGGAACCGCGTGCTGGACAACGCCGGGCTGGACCGGCGGCTGTACCTGCCGCACATCGGGTTCAACCGGCACGTCGGGCTGTTCTCCGACCACCACGTCACGCCGAAGGGCGACGTCGTCGGCCCGGACGTGTGGGAGGCGAAGAAGGACGACTGGCTCCCCACCGAGGCCGACAAGACCCACGTGCGGTCGCTGATGCGGCCGGTGTACGAGCCGGGCAGGATCGCGGGCTGGATCGCACCGCCGACGAAGGGCATCAACGACAAGCCCTTCGACTACGAGTACGTCCACCTGCGCTGACCCACCCGTGCGCGGAGAACGTGGTCGGGACGACGTTGTCCGCGCACGATCGGTCGCCGCCGGGGAACGCCTGCGTGGCGGTCCGCCGGAGCACAGGCCAGACTCTCCGCGCACCCGCATCACCACCAGGAGGCTGCTCCATGCCGTACGTGATCGCCGAGCCCTGCATCGACGTGATGGACCGCTCCTGCGTGGACGAGTGCCCCGTCGACTGCATCTACGAGGGCTCCCGCAAGCTCTACATCTCCCCGGTCGAGTGCATCGACTGCGGCGCCTGCGAGCCGGTGTGCCCGGTCGAGGCGATCAGCCAGGACCGGGCCGTGGACCCCGACCACGAGGCCCACGTCGAGGACAACGCCCGGTTCTTCGACATCACGCTGCCTGGCCGCGACGAGCCGCTCGGGGCGCCGGGCGGCGCGATGGGCATCGGTGCGGTCGGGGCCGACACGGAGCTGGTGGCGAAGCACGACGCGCAGGGCTGACGCCCGGGTGGGTCGGTTCGGTCACTTCGGGATCGATCCGGATGTCAAGGTGAGACCCACGGGGGCCGTCGGCGAATTAACGTCGGCCGACACCCGCGTGAATGGAGAGCGACGATGGCGCTTCCCCGTCCGACCCGGATCGCGGGGAGTGTCGGCTCCCGCGGCCGCGTCGACTCCGCCCAGCTCGTCTACGACTTCGCCGACGGCAGCCGTGACCAGGTCGACCTGCTGGGCGGCAAGGGGGCCAACCTCGCCGAGATGACCAAGCTCGGGCTGCCGGTGCCGCCCGGTTTCACCGTCACGACCGAGGCCTGCCGGTTCTACCTCGACCGCGGCGAGGAGCCGCAGCCGCTGCGGGTGCAGGTGACGATGGCGCTGCGGCGCCTGGAGGACCAGCTCGGCCGCCGCCTCGGCGACGTGCAGGACCCGCTGCTGGTCTCCGTCCGGTCCGGGGCGAAGTTCTCGATGCCGGGGATGATGGAGACCGTCCTCAACGTCGGGCTCAACGACTACTCGGTCAAGGGGCTCGCGGAGGCCGCGGGCAACGAGCGGTTCGCCTGGGACTCCTACCGGCGGCTCGTGCAGATGTTCGGACGCACCGTGCTGGGCATCCCCGGGGAGCTGTTCGAGGCCGAGCTCGACGCCGTGAAGCAGCGGGCCGGGGCCGCCGCCGACGTCGACCTGACGGCGTCCGACCTGCGCGAGCTCGTCGAGACGTTCAAGCAGATCGCCGCCGACCACTCCGGCCGCGACTTCCCGCAGGACCCCCGCGAGCAGCTGGACATGGCGATGCGCGCGGTGTTCGAGTCGTGGAACACCGACCGGGCGCGGCTCTACCGCCGCCGCGAGCGCATCCCGCAGGACCTGGGGACCGCGGTCAACGTGTGCGCGATGGTGTTCGGCAACCTCGGCGACGACTCGGGCACCGGGGTCTGCTTCACCCGCGACCCGGCCAGCGGCAAGCTCGGCGTCTACGGCGACTACCTGGTCAACGCGCAGGGCGAGGATGTCGTCGCCGGCATCCGCAACACCCTGACGCTGGAGGACTTCGCGGCGCTCGACCCGGCCTCGCACACCGAGCTGACCAAGATCATGCGACGGCTGGAGACGCACTACCGCGATCTCTGCGACATCGAGTTCACGGTCGAGCGCGGCAAGCTCTGGATGCTGCAGACGCGCGTCGGGAAGCGCACGCCCGCCGCTGCGTTCCGGATCGCCACCCAGCTCGTCGACGAGCACCTCATCACCGACGACGAGGCGCTGGCCCGGGTCACCGGGGCGCAGCTCGCGCAGCTGATGTTCCCCCAGTTCGACGCGGACGCGCCGCGCGAGCTGCTGACCAGGGGGATGGCCGCGTCGCCCGGCGCGGCCGTCGGGAAGGTCGTGTTCGACTCGGGCACGGCCGTCGCGTGGGCGGCGCGCGGGGAGGACGTGATCCTCTGCCGGCGCGAGACCACGCCCGACGACCTGGCCGGCATGGTCGCCGCCACCGGCGTGCTGACCTGCCGCGGCGGCAAGACCTCCCACGCCGCGGTCGTCGCACGGGGCATGGGGCGCACGTGCGTGTGCGGCGCCGAGGAGCTGGAGGTCGACGCCGAGGCGCGCGAGGTTCGGGTGGACGGGCGGGTGATCGCGGAGGGCGACCTGCTCTCCATCGACGGCACCACCGGCGAGGTGTTCGCGGGCCGCTTGCCCGTCGTCGACTCACTGGTGGTGACCTACCTGGAGAAGGGGCTGGAGGTGGCGCTCGCGAGCGCCGAGCCCGAGGCCGCCGAGCTGGTGAGCGCGGTGCACCGGCTGCTCGCCCACGCCGACCGCACCCGGCGGCTGCGCGTGCGGGCCAACGCCGACACCGCCGAGGACGCCGCCCGCGCCCGGGAGATGGGCGCGGAGGGCATCGGGCTGTGCCGCACGGAGCACATGTTCCTCGGCGACCGGCGCGTGCTCATCGAGCGCCTGATCCTCGCCGAGGCCGCGGCGGAACGGGACGCTGCGCTGGAGGCGCTGCTCCCCCTGCAGCGGGCCGATTTCGAGGAGCTGCTGCGCGAGATGGACGGGCTGCCGGCCACGATCCGGCTGCTGGACCCGCCGCTGCACGAGTTCCTGCCCGACCGCACGGCCCTGGCGGTGCGCGTCGCGGTCGCGCGCTGCGGCGACGGCGCCGACCCGGCCGACGAGCGGCTGCTGGCCGCGGTGGATCGCCTGCACGAGTCCAACCCGATGCTCGGGCTGCGCGGCGTCCGGCTCGGCCTCGTCGTGCCGGGCCTGTACACGATGCAGGTCCGCGCGATCGTCGAGGCCGCGGCGGCCCGCGCCCAGCAGGGCGGCACGCCGATGGTGGAGATCATGGTGCCGCTGGTGGGATCGGTGATGGAGCTGCACCTGATCCGCGACGAGATCGACGGGCTGATCGCCGACATCCTGGAGACCGCGGGGGTGTCGTTCCCGGTGCCTGTCGGCACCATGATCGAGCTGCCGCGGGCCGCGCTCACGGCCCGCCGGATCGCCGAGGTCGCGGAGTTCTTCTCGTTCGGCACCAACGACCTCACCCAGACGACGTGGGGGTTCTCCCGCGACGACGTGGCGTCCTCCATCTTCGCCGCGTACCTGGAGAAGGGCGTGTTCACGGTGTCGCCGTTCGAGTCACTGGACCGCGACGGCGTGGGCGCGCTGGTGCGGACGGCCGCCGAGAACGGGCGCGCCACCCGGCCCGACCTCAAGCTCGGCATCTGCGGCGAGCACGGCGGCGACCCGGAGTCGGTGCACTTCTTCCACGACGTCGGGCTCGACTACGTGTCGTGCTCGCCCTACCGCGTGCCGGTCGCGCGGCTGGAGGCCGGGCGCGCAGCACTCGCGTCCGAGAGCGGCGGTGAACGCTTGTGACCGTCCGGGGGTGATCTGGCCTCGGTGGACAGCGAAGCCCGGGCATCGGTCACGCCACGCCGCTGACCGTGCCTCAGGCGACGTCGGCCCGGCCGGCCGACGCGGCGTGCTGCGGGGGCGTCCGTGTGACGGTCCGGTGCGCGGCCGCCGACGCGACGGCGAACAGCGCGAGCGCGATGATGCCGTGCAGCACGCCGAGGCCCACGACGGCGGCGCTCAGGTAGCCGAGCGCCACCTGCAGCGCGGTGAGCACGACGACGATGCCGGCCCACAGGGCGCCGCCCGGGATCTTCGCGAAGAACGAGAGGCCCAGCAGCAGCAGCGCGACGACCGGGATGACCATCCCACCGGCGACGCTGTGGACCGTGAGGCCGACGGCGCCGGTGATGCCGGAGTCCTCGCTCTCCATCGTGGCCTTGTCGAGGACCCCGCCGTCCTCGATCCACTTGCCGAGCCCGAAGGAGGCGTAGGCGATCGCCGCGGCCTGTACCACGACTCCGAGCGCGACGAGGTACGCCAGTACGCGATAGGTGGCTTTCATGGTCCATCTCCTGTGGGGTGGGGTGCGTGCCGGGCGATCCACGGGTGGTGGCACCCCCGTCGGTGACGGTTCGGGTTCAGTGCCCGAACGTGTCCACCACCGCGTCGACCCGGTCGCCGATCTCGCCGACGCTCAGGCCGTAGCTGGGCACGTAGCAGCAGAGCCGATCGTAGAGGCCGTGGAACGCGGTGATCTGCTCGCGTGCCTCGTCCGGCGTGCCGGCCACGGCCATGCGCTCCAGCATCGCCGGTGTCACGGCGTCGATCATCGCGGCGTGGTCGCGCGCCTTCCACGCGTCGCGGATCGCGGCGGCGTCGGCGGTGAACCCCTCCAGCTCGACCAGCGGGGCGTAGGTGCGCACCACCACGTAGAACGCGATCTGTGCGGCCGCGTCGCGGCGGGCGCGCGCGGCGTCCTCGGCGACGCTGCAGATCACGTACCCCGCGATCGGGACGTCCTGCGCGCGGCCGGTGCGCGCGGCACCCGACGCGAGCGCGGGTCGCACCACGTCCTCGACGTAGCGGCGGGTGAAGATCGGGTGCCCGACGAGCCCGTCGCCGACCGCGCCGGCGGCCTGCACCATGCGCGGGTTGAACCCGGCCAGGTAGACCGGCACGGGCGCGCGGGGCGTCACCTCCACGGTGGGCCGCAGCGCCAGCCGGTAGAAGCGGCCCTCGTGCTGCACCCCGGAGGCGTCCATCCCCCAGATCCGGCGCAGCAGCGGCACCAGCTCCTCGACGCGCGGCGCGGGCGAGGCCGGATCGGCGCCGTGCCAGTCCTCCTGCATGCGGCGCGCGCCGGTGCCCAGCCCCAGTATCAGCCGGCCGCCGGAGAGCTCGTCGATGTCGCGGGCCTCGGTGGCGAGCACGAGCGGGCTGCGCCCGACGGCGTACATGATGCCGCTGGCCAGCGTGATCCCGGACGTGGCCAGCGCCATGGCCGCGAGCGAGACGGTGGCGGAGCGGTCGTAGAACTCGGTGGTCCAGACGGACTCGAACCCCCGCGCCTGCGCCCGCCGCGCCGCGGCGACGGCGGTGCCCAGCGTCCCCCCGTGAACCGCCACCCCCAGCCGCTCACCCATCCCCCCACCCTAACCGGATGACCCCTAGCATCCGGGGATGGAGCTTCTGCCGGGTGTGCGTTCCGTCCTCGTCGACACCGCCCGTCTCCGCGTGCACGCCCTCGAGGCCGGCCCCGCCGACGGTGCGCCCGTCGTCCTCGTGCACGGCAACCTCTCGACAGCACGGTTCTACGAGCACCTCATGCCGGCGCTGGGCGAGACCCACCGGGTGATCGCACCGGACATGCGCTGCTTCGGCGACAGCGAGTCCGCACCGCTGGACGCCACCCGCGGGCTCGCCGACTGGTCCGACGACGTGGACGCGCTGCTGCGCGCACTCGACGTCACGGCCCCACCGCACCTCGTCGGCTGGTCGACGGGTGGCGCGGCGATCGCGCGCTACGCGATGGATCGGCCCGTGGCGTCGCTGACGTTCGTCGACCCCGTCTCGCCCTACGGCTACGGCGGCACCCGTCCCGACGGCACGCCGTGCTTCCCCGACGTCGCCGGTTCCGGGGGCGGCGGCGTCAACCCGGAGGTCGTGGCCCGGCTCGTGGAGGGCGACACCACCTCGGAGAGCCCCTTCTCGCCGCGCAGCGTCATGAACGCCTTCTACTTCGCACCGACGCACCGCGAGCCGCGCGATCGGGAGGACATGCTGGTCGCGGAGATCCTCAAGACGGTGACGGGCGACGCCAACTACCCCGGCGACAGCACCGCGTCGGAGAACTGGCCGGGCTTCGCCCCCGGCACGAGCGGCATCCTCAACGCGCTGTCCCCGAAGTACTGCACCTGGACGGGCATCGTCGAGCTCGACCCGAAGCCGCCGGTGCTCTGGACCCAGGGCTCGCTGGACCTCGTGGTGGCCGACGGCTCGATGCTGGAGATGGGCCAGCTCGGCGCGGCGGGCGCGATCCCGGGCTGGCCCGGAGCGCAGGTGTACCCCCCGCAGCCGATGGTGAGCCAGATCCGCGAGGTGCTCGCGCGGTACGAGGCGGCGGGTGGCTCGGTGCGGACGGAGATGTTCGAGGGCTCCGGGCACGGCCCGATCCTCGACGCGGCGGATCGCTGGCTGGCGGTCTTCACCGAGTTCCTCCGCGACGTGTGACGTCGCCGGCCCGGTGGTCACCTCCGCGTCCGATCGGGTGAACGACCGACGGAGTTGCGGCCCGCCGGGCGACGGAGGGGTGTGAACAGCAGCGGGAAGGTCCGGCCCGACCCGGGCGCGGCGCTGCTCGACCTCTACGACTCCGCACTCCCCCAGGTCTACGGCTACCTGCTCGCCCGCTGCCGGCGCCGCGCGCTCGCCGAGGACCTCACGGCTGAGACGTTCCTGGCCGCCGTCGCCGCGTGCCGCCGGCAACCGCCCCCGGCGCCGAGCACGGGCTGGCTGGTGGGGATAGCGCGGCACAAGCTCGTGGACCACTGGCGTGCCGCGGAACGCGACGAGCGCGGCCTGCACGCGGTCGCCGGGTCCGAGCCGGACGCGGACCCGTGGGACGACCACCTCGACGCGCTGCTCGCCCGCGAGGTCCTCGACGCCCAGAGCGCACAGCACCGGGCCGCGCTCACGCTGCGCTATCTCGACGACCTCGCCGTGGCCGATGTCGCCCGCACCCTCGGCCGCACCGTGCACGCCACCGAGGCGCTGCTCACCCGGGCCCGCGCTGCGTTCCGCCGTACCTACACCGCCCGTGACAGCGAGGGAGGCCCGCGATGACCGATCCCCTCGACGCCCTGCGCGACCCGATCCGGCCCGTCGCCCCCGATCCCGCGTTCGCCCGCGCCCTGCGCACCCGCCTGGAGCGCGCCCTGCTCGACATCCCGGAGGAACCCGTGACCGCCACCCTCGAGACCGGATCCGACGTCCGGCTGCACTCCCTCACGCCCTACCTCGCCGTCCTCGACGCCCGCGCCGCCGTCGCGTTCTACGTCGACGCGTTCGGTGCGCGGCGTCGCGACGAGCCGATCGTCATGCCCGACGGGCGGGTCGGCCACGTCGAGGTCACGCTCGGCGACAGCGTGCTCATGATGGCCGACGAGTACCCCGAGATGGGCCTGCTCGCGCCGCGCACCAGGGGCGGCCCCAGCCAGTCGCTGCGGCTGGAGGTGCCCGATCCCGACGCCGTGGTGGCCGCGGCCGTGGCGGCCGGGGCGAGGCTGGAGCGGCCCGTCACCGACTCCCCGTACGGCCGCGGCGGCACCGTCGTCGACCCGTCGGGACACCGGTGGATGGTGTCGCGCGAGGCCCCCGTCGTGCGTCCGGGCGACGTGGTCTACGCCTCCCTGTGGACGGTCGACGCGGAGCGCGCGCGCCGCTTCTACACCGCCGCTCTGGGGTGGTCGGTGAGCGGCGGAGCGGACGGTGAGCTGCACGTCGACGGCGGCCCCGGCCTGGGGATCTCGGGCGGGCAGCCGCGCGCGACCACGATGCTCTGCTACCGCGTGTCCGATGTGGATGCCGCCGTGGTGCTCGTCCGGGCCGCGGGCGGCACCGCGGGCGATCCGGAGGACCGGCCCTACGGGCGGGTCGCGGACGGGGTCGACGACCAGGGGATCCCGTTCGCCCTCGTCGCCGGCGACGCCGCTGCCGGCGGGCCCGCAGCGGCGGGCCTCACCTACGTCGAGTTCCGGGTACCCGACGCGGGCCGGGCCCGCGCGTTCTACGGGACCGTCCTGGGATGGGGGTTCGAGCCGGGCGCCGAGGAGGGCTACTGGCACCCGACGGTGGCGGGCGGCGGCTTCCCGAGCCCGATGGCCGGGCTCGTCGGCGGGCACGCCGAGGCCTCGGTGGTGCCGGGCTTCGGCGTCCCCGACACGGCGGCTGCGCTCGCCGCGGTACGGGCCTCCGGCGGCACCGCGGACGGACCCGTCGGCGGCGACCACGACACCGGCTCCCCCTGCACCGACGACCAGGGTGCCCCCTTTGCGCTGGTCCGGCGCTGACCCGGGCCGGCCGGGGCTGACGTCGGCGACCTCCGCGCAGCCGGCGCGGATGTGGCCCGCCTGTGGGACCTGCGTGAGCTCGACGAGCGGCACGGCGACCGCAGGACGCTGCGCCATCCCCAGCTCGGGCCGCTGGTGCCGGACTGCGACACCCTGCTCGTCGACGCCGACGACCAGGTGCCGCCGGTCTGCTCCGCCGCCCCGGTACGCCCGAGGCGCAGGCACTGGACCTGCTGCGCGTCGTCGGACTGCAGGGGATGAGCGATCAGCTATCCTGACGCGTACGTGTCGATGATCGCTGAGCCGTCGACGCACGACGGAAAGGCACGCCACCGTGGCACCCGACCTCGCATTCGACGCGCTCGCGGACCCTGTTCGCCGCGAGATCCTGGCGGTGCTGGCCTCCCACGAGGAGTGCAGCGCCGGTGAGCTCTCGAGTGCCATCCACCGCGTCGGGCGCACCGCCGTGTCCAGCCACCTCCGGGTCCTGCGCACCGCGGGGCTCATCGCCGAGCGCCGCACCGGCCGCTTCCGGTACTACTCCCTGGACCCCACCGGGCCGGCGCAGGACGTGATCCGCCTGCTCCAGGAGCTGTTCCAGGGCTCGCTCGACGCCACGAAGATCGCCGCGGAGGCCGCCGCTCCCGCATCGGACCGCCGAGCCATGTGATGGCACTGGCCCTCTCCGCCGAGCAGCGGATCGAGGCACCTCCGGGCGCGGTGTTCGCCTTGTTCGGAGCGGGGTCGGGGGCCGGGTGGGTGTTCGACGCGGCGTGTGATCGCGTCGTCGCGGGCGCGGCCGTCACGCTCCGCGCGCCGATGGGCGGCCCGAGCGGCCAGCCGGTCGAGATGCTGGGCCGCATCTCCCGGGTGCGGCCGCCCGGACCGGGTGCCGGGCGCATCGAGATCCAGCTCCACATGCCGTGGCGCGGGCGGCTGCGCGTGCACCTCGACGTTGCGGGCACCGGCACGCGGGTTCGGCTCATCGCCGACCTCGACGACGTGGGCCTGCAGTGGTTGATGCGCCGCCGGGGGCACGCGCTCCCGGACGAGCCGCACGGCGACGGCCATCTCGTCGGCCTGCTGACCAGCAAGTCCGGCCCCGGCAGCGTGTTCGCCACGGCGACCGAGTCGCTGGCGGCGCTGGCGGCGCAGGAGATCAACGCCGACGGCGGGATCCGCGGGCGCCGCGTACGGCTGATCGTGGGCGACGACGGCACCGACCCCGCACTCGGATCGGTCGAGGCGCGGCGGCTGGTGCGCAGCGGTTGCCGGGCGATCCTGGCCAGTACCACGTCCGCCACGTTCGCCCGCGTCTCCGACGCGCTGGCGGGCGACCGCGTGCTGCTCGTGCAGACCCTGATGAACGAGGGCGGGCTGGGCGGTGATCTGCGGGTGCAGCTCGGCGAACGCCCCTACGACCAGCTGCGGGCGGCGGCCGGCCCTATGATGCGGGAGGCAGGTGGGAGGCGCTGGTTCCTGGCGGGCAACGACTACGTCTGGCCACAGGCCGTGCACACCGCGGCCCGCCGCGTCCTGGCCGAGCAGGGCGGGCGGATCGTCGGCGAGGCGTTCGCGCCGCTGGGCACCCGCGACTTCACGCCGATCGTCGAGGCCGTGTCGACCTCCGGCGCCGACGTGGTGCTGTCCTCGTTCGTGGGCGCCGACCTCGTCGCGTTCGAGCGGCAGTGCCACGCCATGGGCGTGCGGGACCGGGCCCGGTCACTGGCGCTGGCCCTCGACGAGCCCACGCGCGAACGGGTCGGCGACGCGGCGGGCGCCGGGATGTGGGGCGTCTCGGGGTACTTCGAGCAGCTCCCCACCGCGGCCAACACGGCGTTCCTGCAGCGGTACCGCGCCGCGTCCGGAGCCTTCGCGCCACCGGTGTCGAGCATCTCGGAGTCGGTGTACGAGGCCCTGCACCTCTACGCGTCCGCGGCCCGCCGGGCCGGGGAGGACGAGCCCCGCACCGTCGCGCGCCACCTGCGCTGCAGCAGCGCGGAGTTCCCGCGGGGCACCGTCACGGTCGACGGGCCGGAGACGGTGTCGCAGCAGCTGTTCCTCGCCGAGGCCACCGCGGGCGGCTTCACCGTGAGCCCGACACTTCAACGTGCCACTGCACGTTGACGTGACGACCGTCGCTCCCTAGGGTCTCCCGCAGCATCGACGCCGCCCGCCCGGCTGACCGCGAGGAGTCCCCCATGCCCGTCGATCCACCGGATGACGCAGCCCTCGCCGCTGTCGCCGAGCACTACGGCCTCGGGCTCTCCGCCGCCGACATCACGGCACTGAGCCCCATGGTGCACGGCCTGCTCGGGTCGTGGGACGCCGTCGAGGAGCTCTACGACGCCTCCGCGCCGCCGATGCCCGAACGTGCGTGGGTGCGCCCGGAACCGGCCGACAACCCCTACAACGCCTGGTACGTCACCACCGCGATCACGGGCGCCGAGGACGGGCCGCTGGCCGGGATGACCGTGGCCGTCAAGGACAACACCGCCGTCGCGGGCGTGCCGATGATGAACGGCTCGATGACGATGGAGGGCTACACGCCGCTGCGCGACGCCACCATCGTCACGCGCATGCTCGCCGCGGGGGCCACGATCGCCGGCAAGTCCGTCTGCGAGGACCTCTGCTTCTCCGGTGGCTCGCACACCTCGCGCACCGGCGCGGTGCGCAACCCGTGGGACGAGACGCGCTCGGCGGGCGGCTCGTCGAGCGGCAGCGCGGCGCTGGTCATGTCCGGGATCGTCGACGTCGCCACCGGCGGTGACCAGGGCGGATCGGTGCGCATCCCCAGCGCGTACACCGGCACCGTCGGGCACAAGCCGACCTGGGGTCTCGTCCCCTACACCGGCGCGTTCCCGATCGAGGCGACCATCGACCACGTCGGCCCGATCACCCGCACCGTCGCCGACGCCGCACGCGTGCTGACCGTGATCGCCGGGCCCGACGGGCTCGACCCCCGCCAGCCCCGCGACCTGGTGCCCGACGACTACGTCGCCGCGATCGCCCGCGGCGCCGAGGGCCTGCGGATCGGCGTCGTCACGGAGGGTTTCGGCCACGCCAACTCCGAGACCGGCGTGGACGACGCGGTGCGCGCCGCCGTCGACACGCTGCGCGGGGCGGGCCTGACCGCCGAGGACGTCTCCATCCCGTGGCACGTGCACGGCGCGAAGATCTGGGACGTCATCGCCGTGGAGGGTCCGGCGGTGCAGATGGTCGACCTCAACGGCTACGGCATGAACTGGAAGGGCCTCTACGACCCGGAGGTCATCGAGCACTACGGCAACCGGTGGCGCGCCGACGGGAGCCGGTTCTCCGAGACCGTCAAGCTGGTGCTGCTGACGGGCCGCTACGCGATGAGCCGCTACCAGGGCAAGCACTACGGCATGGCCCAGAACCTGGCGATCGAGCTGCGCAAGGCCTACGACGAGGCGCTCGCCCGCTTCGACGTGCTGGTGAGGCCGACCCTGCCGATGCAGGCCACGCTCCTCCCGAAGCCCGACGCACCGCGCGAGGAGGTCATCCCCCGCGCGCTGGAGATGGTGGCCAACACCTGCGTCACCGACGTCACC
>JBBQEF010000124.1:0-14959 GCA_038320445.1 Mycobacteriales bacterium | reverse complement strand
GGGCGTGGCAGGACGCCCACCGCACGGGCGGACAGCAGCCGTGGCACCTCGACGCGGGAGCGACGGCGCTGGCGTTCACCCAGGGCTACCTGGGCTTCACCGGGATCGACCGCATCGTCGCGACGACCACGAGCGGGGACGACGCCTGGGTCGCCGTCGGGTTCGCCCTTCCCGACGGACGCCTGAGCACGGCGGCCTCCGTGCACCTCGCCCGCTGGGGCACCGGCACCGACGCGCCGTGGGAGGTGGCCGGTACCCGCGACACCACGCTGGTGCTCGACGTCCCCGCCTACGGCAGCGCGGCGGGCGCGCCGCTGACCGTGGGCGGAGCCATCACGGGGGTCGACGAGAGCCTGCGCGTGCGGGTGCTCGCGCCCGCCGGCCAGGTCGGGCAGTCCTGCTGCCTGCCCGCAGGCGGGGAGGCCAGCCGCTGGACCACGACCGTCCCGCTCACCGGCTCGCCCGCGGGCACCCTCACCGTGGTCGTGTCGACCGGTGGGCACATCGCCGAGGTGGAGCGCTTCGCGGTCACGGGGGTCACCGGCAGCGCGCGGTGACCGGTGCCGGCGGAGCTCACACTGCCCGCGGCGAGCTCGCCGCGGGCGTGGAAGCCGTCTCTCCGGCGCCGGTGTTCCCGGGAGTGCTCGGGGGCCTTCCGCACCACGCCGTCGGCCGATTGGAGGAAGCCGAACCTCGTCATGCCGGCCCCGCGACGGCGGCGTAGGCGGCGAGCGTCGAGGTCCAGGCGCCCGGGTCCTCGAACGTCTCGCGCATGGCGGCCGCCTGCGCGCCGTACGCCTCCAGCCCGCTGTGGTCGAGCACCACCCGCGTCCGGCCGGGACCGTCCTCGTGGAAGGTCACCTCGACCGTCGTCACGAGATCGGGGTGGTAGGCCCAGTCGGCGCCGATCTGCCAGGTGAGTGCCACCCGACGCGGCGGGTCCCACGCGGCCACGAACCCCGTGGAGGTCTCGCTGCCGTCCTGGTGGCGGGTGTACCAACGGCCGCCCACGCGTGACTCGACCACGACCTCCTCGATCGGTGCCGACCCGATGTGGTGCGCGCTCGGCCACCACGACGTCATGTCCGCGGTGAAGATCTCGAACGCCCGGGCCTGCCCTGCCTCCACCGTCACCTCACGGCGGATCGCTGCGATCGTCTCGACCATCGTGACACCTCCCAGTTCTCGTGTACGTAGGGCGAACGCCGCCAGCGAGCGGGCCCAGAACGAGTCGAGGTGGCGGCGCAGCAGCGCGAGCCCCTCGGGATCGACCTGGTAGAGCCGCCGGGTGCCCTCCTGCCGGTCGAGGACCAGCCCGACGTCCTTGAGCACCTTCAGGTGCTGGGACACCGCAGGCCTGCTGACAGGCAGCACGTCGGCGAGCTGTCCCACGGCCAACGGCCCGTCGGACAGCCGCTCCAGGATCGCCTGCCTGGTCGGGTCGCCCAGCGCCGTCAGCATCGCGGTAGCGTTCGTCATGACGAACGGTAAGCTATCACGAACGGATGGGGTTCCGGAAGTCACCGGCCGGGCCACTACCCTTCCCACGTGTCGAAGCGAACCCGCCGCCCGCCCCGAAAGCCCCGGCGGCCCGCGAAGCGCGCGGCGCCCCGGCGCGATGAGCCGGATCTCATCGAACAGGTCTCCTCCGCACTGGGCGACCACGATCCACTCACGTTGCTCGGCCTGGCCAGCACGCTGCTCGCTGCGCTCGACCCCCGCTCGCGCAACCCCTTCGGGGGCCCGTCGGACGGCCCGTCGCGCGACGAGATGGTCGAGACGATGATGGCGGTCCCGATGGCCGAGACCTCGGCGCTGCTCACCGCGGTGGCGGCCCTGTCGGGTGACGAGGTGCTGCGCCGCCGCGTCCGGCGCGAGGTCGCCGACCGCGACGACCTCGTGCCCCGGTGGCTGGCCGACCTGCACCGCACCACCGCGGCGCCGCAGGCGTTCGAGGTCACCCACGTGCTCGGCGACGGCGACAACGTGGTGGTCACCGTCACGCTGCCCGGGGGCCGTGCGCTCACCGCGGTGGTCTACATCGACCACAACATGGGGACACTGGTCAAGGATGCGTTCGTGGTGTCGACCCCGCTGGAGGACGTCGTCGAGCGACTGCGGGACGCGGCCGGACCCGATCCGGACACCACGGCACGCCCGGTGGACCCGGCCGACGCGCGCGCCCGGATCGTGGACGCCGTCGCGCTGGGCGCGGTCACCTTCCCGCCGTTCGAGACCGACACCTGGCCCGCCGCCCGGCCACTCGTGTCGTGGATGGCCGGCCTGCTGCCGGCCGGCGGCACCGGCTACGAGCGTCCGGGATGGGACGACGCGGCGGTCGCCGGGCTGACCGAGCGGTTCCTGGCCTCCGCGTTCGGCACCGGCCAGGACCGCGACCTGCTGTCGTCGGTGCTGTGGCTCGCCACCGACCACAGCCCGGGCGACCCGATGCGCTGGAGCCCCACCGCGGTGGAGATCATGCTGCTCGACCGGATCCCCCGCAAGATCGTCGACGATCCCGAGCACCTCGCCGCCGCGCCCGCGCTGTTGCGGGCGTTCATCCGGTTCTGCCACCAGGAGCGCGGCGTCCGCACGGAGCTGACCGAGCAGACCCTCGCCGCCGTCGACGCCTTCGAGCCCGAATACCAGCAGCTCATCCGCTCCGACCGGCCGCAGGGGCCCGCGGCGCTGCTGGCCGCGATGGGCATGTTCGGTGAACCCGACCCGTCGGAGATCGCGCTCGACTTCCTGCGGGAGGCGGTCGGCGGCCAGGCCGCGCTGGACGCGCTCGACGCGGACCCGCTGCCCGACGAACCGTTCGTGTGGGCCGACGTGCCCGACGACATCCACGACCGGGTCGGCGCGATGCTGGAGCTGGTCGACAGCTGCTGCACGGAGCTGCTCGACGTCGAGTACCGCACCGCCTGCCGCCGGTTGCTCGCCGATGCGGTCGCCGGGGATCCGGAGGTCTTCCGCCGCCGCAGCCGGCCGGCGGCCACCGCGGCGGCGATCTGCTGGACGGTGGGCAAGGCCAACTCGCTGTTCGACCGCGAGCCCGTCACCCCGAAGCGGGCCGTCAAGGACGTCACCGGGTACTTCGGGGCTGCGGGGAGCAGCGCGTCGCAGCGCAGCGGGCCGCTGTTGCGGGCGATCGGCGCGCAGGCACGGCAGGACGGCCAGGTGGACCTGGGCTCGCCGCGCTACCTGACCGGGCCGAGGCGGGCGCGGATCCTCGACCGCTACCGGGCGTTGGAGGACTGAGGAGGCGTCCCCCCGGTGTCCGCGGCGGGCGCGCCGGGGCGCCGCACCGGAAACCGTCGGTGGTCGCCGCTAACGTCGCCGACAGCGACCGGGACCTCGGCTCGCTCGACCCGGAGAGGCGGATCGGGATGCGACTCGTGACTGTGGCGGGCATCGACGGGGCCAGCATCGAGCAGGCCGTCGACGGCGACACCTATGCCAGGGGCCTTGCCTGCGTGCGGCGGAGCTCGGTGGTCGCCATGGAGTGGGACGACGCCGACTGCGTGCTGGAGGCGATGGTCCGCGGCGGGCACGGCGGGCATTACGAGGTCGCCGTGTACTTCGAGCTGCTGCCCCGCGACCGGCTGCGGTACGCGTTCGGCGAGTGCAGCTGCCCGCTGGAGATGGGCTGCCAGCACGTGGTCGCGGCCGCGATCGCCGCCGCGGGCGCACCGCAGCCCGCCGCGCCCGCCGCGCCGTCCTGGGAGCAGACGCTCGGCGATCTGCTCACCGAGGTCCGGTCCCCGGCGCCACGCCCGGGCATCGTCCCGGTCGCCGTGGAACTGTCCCTGTTCGTCCCGCCCGCGCACCCCACCGGCTCCACCGCGGCCCGCACGAAGGTGAACGCCCGGCTGGTCCGCCCGGGCCGCAGCGGGTGGGTGGGCGGCCAGCTCACCTGGAGCAAGGTCACCTCGCCGTATCACTACACCGACCACGATCCGGCCCATGTCCGCCTGCTCCAGGAGCTCTACGCGCTGCACCGCGCCCGCTCCACCAGCAGCCACTACTACGGCGGTGAGGACAAGTCGATCGACCTGGCCTCGTTCGGCAGCAGGCTGTGGTCGTTCCTCGACGAGGCCGCCGCGCTCGGGTTGCCGTTCGTGCACGCCCGCAAGAAGCTCGGCGCCCTCGAGCCGTACGGGCAGGCCACGCTGAACCTCGATGTCACGGCGGGCGCGGCCGATTCCCTGGTGATCGCCCCGGCCCTGCGGGTCGAGGGGGCGGAGGCGGTGCCGGTGCTGTTCCTCGGCGCCGAGGGACACGGCATCGTGCACGTGAGCCCGGAGCAGGCCGCCAACCCCGCCGACGGGCCGTTCCGGCTGGCCAGGCTCGCCGCCCCGGCCCCGCAGCCGCTGCAGCGCATGGTGCTGGAGCGCACCGTGCTCCCGGTGCCCGCCGGGCAGCGCAGCCGGTTCAGCGCCGAGTTCTACCCGCGGCTGCGCCACCTCGCTCCGGTCGTGTCCTCCGACGGGTCGTTCACGCCGCCGGAGATCTCCGAGCCGACCCTGCACCTGCAAGCCACCTACGGTCCCGATCACGACCTGTCGCTGCACTGGGAGTGGGCCTACGACGTCGGCGACACCCACCGGCGCACCCCGCTCGGGGCGTCCGGCGCCGTCGACGACTTCCGCGATCCCCGTCGCGAGCAGGCCGTGCTCGACGCGCTCGCGATCCCTCTCGACCAGCTCGGCGCGCGGCTCGCCGGCATGGACACCATGCGGTTCACCACCGAGATGCTGCCGCTGCTCGCCGATGCGCCGGGGGTGGCAGTCGAGCTGAGCGGTGAGCCCGCCGCCTACCGCGAGGCCGGCGATTCGCTGCGGATCGGCGTGTCGACCGGTGCGGTCACCGGTGAGACCGATTGGTTCGACCTCGGCGTCAGCATCACCATCGAGGGCCGCGAAGTCCCGTTCGCCGAGGTGTTCGTGGCGCTGTCGAGCGGCGAGACGCACCTGCTGCTCGCCGACGGCGCGTTCTTCTCCCTGCACAAGCCCGAGCTGCAGGCGTTGCGCACCCTCATCGAGGAGGCCCGATCCCTGCAGGACCCCTCCGGGCCGCTGCGGATCAGCCGGTTCCAGGTGAGCCTGTGGGACGAGCTCACCGCGCTGGGTGTCGTCGACAGCCAGGCGCGGGCCTGGCAGGAGCAGGTCGGCGGCCTGCTGGCCGCGGGCGGCGTCACCCCCACCCCGCTGCCGGGCACGCTGTCGGCGCAGCTGCGGCCCTACCAGCGCGAGGGCTTCGACTGGCTGTGCTTCCTGCACCGCCACGGGCTCGGCGGCATCCTCGCCGACGACATGGGGCTGGGCAAGACGCTGCAGACGCTGGCGCTGATCGGCCACGCCCGGCAAAGCGATCCGCACGGGGATCCGTTCCTCGTCGTGGCCCCCACCAGCGTCGTCGCCAACTGGGCCGCCGAGGCCGCCCGGTTCGCGCCCGCCCTCACCGTCGTGGCGATCACCGAGACCCGGCGCAAGCGCGGCTGCGAACTCGGCGAGATCGTCGCCGGCGCCGATGTCGTGGTCACCTCGTACACCCTGTTCCGGCTCGACGAGGAGTCCTACGCCGGCACAGGCTGGAGCGGGCTGGTCCTCGACGAGGCGCAGTTCACCAAGAACCACCAGTCCAAGGTCTACCAGTGCGCGCGCAGGCTCCCGGCGCCGTTCAAGCTGGCGATCACGGGCACGCCCATGGAGAACAACCTCATGGAGCTGTGGTCGCTGCTGTCGATCACCGCGCCGGGTCTGTTCCCGAACCCGACGCGGTTCCGCGACGAGTACGCGAAGCCGATCGAGAAGCAGTCCGACGGCGAGCTGCTCGCCCGGCTCCGGCGCCGCATCGCACCGCTGATGAAGCGCCGCACCAAGGAGCAGGTCGCCTCCGACCTGCCGCCCAAGCAGGAGCAGGTGCTGGAGATCGAGCTGAGCCCGCGCCACCGCCGCCTCTACCAGCAGCACCTGCAGCGGGAACGGCAGAAGGTGCTGGGTCTGCTCGGCGACGTCAACCGCAACCGGTTCACGATCCTGCGCTCGCTCACGCTGCTGCGCCAGCTCAGCCTGCATCCCGGGCTCGTCGACCCCGAGCACGTGGGCATCGGCAGCGCCAAGATCGACGCGCTGCTGGAGCAGCTCACCGATGTCGTCGACGGGGGCCACCGGGCGCTGGTGTTCAGCCAGTTCACCGGTTTCCTCGCCCACGTCCGCGAGCGTCTCGACGCCGAGGGCGTGCCCTACTGCTACCTCGACGGCAGCACCACCAACCGGAAGGCAGTCCTGGCCCGGTTCACCCACGGCACGGTGCCGGTGTTCCTGATCAGCCTCAAGGCGGGCGGGTTCGGGCTCAACCTCACCGAGGCCGACTACTGCTTCCTGCTCGATCCCTGGTGGAACCCCGCCACCGAGGCGCAGGCGGTGGATCGCACCCACCGCATCGGGCAGACCCGCACGGTGATGGCCTACCGGCTCATCGCCCGCGACACCATCGAGGAGAAGGTGCTGGCCCTCGCCCGGCGCAAGGCCGCGCTGTTCGACGGCGTCATGAACGAGGGCAACGCGTTCGGCGGCGCGCTCGGGGCCGACGACATCCGCGCCCTTCTCGCCTGATCCCGGCGCACCGGCACCTATAGTCCCGGCATGGGCGATGTCCCACGACCCCTACGGCGGCGGTCCCCGCACGGCGGCGCGGCGGACGGCCAGCAGGCGCTCGGCCGGGCCGTCGGGATCCTGGAGTTCCTGGCCACGCGCGAGGCCACCGTCGTCGAGGTCGCCGCCGCGATCGGCACCCACCGGTCCACGGCGACACGCCTGATGGGGGTCCTCGAGGACCGCGACATGATCAGCCGGGTGGACGGCGGCCGGACCTACCAGCTCGGGCCGGGGATCGTCCGCCTCGCCGCCACCGTGATCGACCGGCTCGAGCTCACCCGGTGCGGCCGGCCGGTGTGCGCGCGGCTGGCGGAGCAGACGGGCGAGACCGTCAACCTGGCGGTGCTGCACGCGAACCACGTCCTCAACCTGGACCAGGTGGCCGGGCAGACGGCGGTCGCGATGCACACCTGGATCGGTCACCTGATGCCGCTGCACTGCACGTCCACCGGCAAGGTGCTGCTGGCCGACCTCCCACCCGAGCAGCGGCGGCGGCTGCTCACCGAGACGGGCCTCCCGGCCCGGACGCCGCGCACCATCACCTCCATGGCCACCCTGGACGCCGACCTGCGCACCACCGCGGCCCGCGGCTACGCGGTCGCCACCGAGGAGTACGAGATCGGGCTCAACGCGATGGCGGCGCCGATCCGCGGCGGGACGGGTGTGGTCACCGCCGCGGCCAGCTTCTCCGGGCCCGCCTACCGGCTCGGCGAGGCCCGGATGCGCGGGTTGGCGCCCGCGCTGCTCAGCGCGACCGCGGAGATCACCCGCCTGATCAGCGCCGGCGCCGGGTGACGATCACGCCCCCCGACCCGTCACCCACGCCGGTGGCGGATCTCCTCGTTGATCGCGGGCACGACCTCGTGCATGTCACCGATCACCGCATAGGTCGCCCGCGTCACCATCGGAGCGTCCGCGTCGGTGTTGATCGCGACGATCGTCTTGGAGCTGGCGCAGCCCGCCCAGTGCTGGATCGCGCCGCTGATCCCGCACGGCACGTAGAGCTCCGGGGAGATGCGGCTGCCGGTCTGCCCGACCTGCTCGTGGTGCGGCCGCCAGCCGAGGCTCGTGACCACCCGCGAGACGCCGAGCACGCCGTCGAGCAGTCCGGCCAGCTCGATCACGCCGTCGAAGCCGTCGGCGCCCCCGGCCCCGCGCCCGGCCCCGACGACGACCCGGGCCGAGCGGAGGCTGCCGGACCGGTCGGGCCCACCGGGCTCGCTCGACACGACGCGCGAGACCAGCTCGGCCTCGGTCACCTCGGGCGAGAACTCGCGCAGCGTGGCCGGTGCGCGGGTCGCCGCCGGACGGCTCTCCACCGCGTGACCGGCCACGCCGAACACCGCCGGCCGGTCGTCGAGCCGCATCTCCTCCAGCACGGCCCCGCCGACCACCTGACGCGACACCACGAAGGGTTCCGGCCAGTCCACGGCGTTGGCGGCCATCGCCACCCCGAGCCGCGCGGCCACGTGGGCCAGCACCTCGTTGCCGCGGGGCGTGCCCGAGGCCGTGACGGCGACCGCTCCCGTGGCGAGCTGCGCCGCCTGCACCGCGGCGGCCCACGCGGCGCCGCCGTACGCCGAGAACGCGTCGCCGGTGGCGTGGTGCACCTCGGTGACACCGAACGCGCCGAGCTGGTCGAGCGTGCCGTCGGGCAGCGCACCGACCACGACGGCGTGCAGCTCATCGGACCCCACGAGGTCGCGGGCGAACGTGATCGCCTCCAGGGACGCCTCCACGGCGCCACCCGCATCGGTCTCCACGAGCACGAGGATCATCGCGCCACCCCCAGGCTCCGGAACAGCTCGACGACCGCGGGCGCGGCCGCCGCGCCCTCGCCGAGCACCTCGACGGTGCTGGGCTGGGCCGGGGGCACGGTGAGCCGCACCCGGGCCGCACCCACCGGCGCACCCACCGGGGGGAGCGTCTCGACCGCGACCTTCTTGGCCTTCATCCGGCCGGTGATCGTCGGGTAGCGCGGCTCGACACCGCCCTCCAGCACCGTGACGACGGCCGGCAGCGGCACGCGGAAGGTCTCGACGCCGCCGTCGGGCCCGTCCCCGCGCGCGGTCGCGACCCCGTCGGTGACCTCGACCGTCTTGACGCCGTTCACCACGGGCCGCCCCAGCTCGTAGGCCAGCCGGATGCCGACCTGGAAGTCACCGGTGTCGGCGGCGTCGTTGCCGAGCAGGATCAGGTCGTGGGTACGGCCCGCCGCCTCGTGCGCCGCCACGACGGCCGCGATCTCGCGGGCCACGTCGGCCGGGCCGAAGCCGACCGTGTCCGCCTCCACCAGCGTCGCCGCCGTGCACCCGACGCCGAGGGCCGAGCGCAGCTGCTCGACCGCCTCGGCCGGGCCGAGCGTCAGCACCGTGGCCTCGTCGCCCGACGCGACCTGCACGGCCAGCTCCACCGCGCAGCTCTCGTGTGCGCTGAGCGTGAACCCGACATGGCGGGCATCCACCGACTGGGCGTCGGCGCTCAGCATCACCTCGCCGCCGACGTCGGGTACCCGCTTCACGCAGGCCAGGACGGTGGTCATCGGATGCGCTCGTTGGCCGGGTCGAACAGCGGCGTCGCGTCCACGGATCCGACGGTCACCGGGTACAGCTCCTCCATGTAGGACACCGCGAGCCGGTTGCCGACCGTGGCCCGGTCCGGGGGCAGGTACGCCAGCAGCACGTGCTTGCCCAGCGAGGGTGCCGACCCGGCGGACGTCACGTAGGGGTGGTGGCCGTGGCCGTCGGTCAGCGGGGCGCCGTCCGGGGTCAGGATCGGCTCACCGCCGAGCATGTAGCGCGCCACGCCGCTCGAGGACGTGTGGTCGTCGACGGTCATCGTGGCGAGCACCGCCTGCGGGGCGGTGGCGCGTTGCGCGAGGTAGGCCTCACGGCCGACGAAGTCGGCCGCCTTGACCTTGGGCCGCTGCATGCCGGCCTCGACGATCGTCCGCTCCGCGTCCAGCTCGAAGCCGTAGGCGCGGTAGCCCTTCTCCAGCCGCCCGGTGGTGCCGTACACCCCGATCCCGACGGGGACGGCGCCGTGCGGACGCCCCGCGTCGTGCAGCAGCTGCCAGACCCGCGCGCCCTGCTCCATCGGCACGTACAGCTCCCAGCCCAGCTCGCCGACGTACGAGATCCGCGACGCGAGCACGGCGGTGCTGTCGACCTGGATCGCGCGGCAGGTCAGGAACCCGAAACCGGTGTCGCTGACGTCGTCGTCGGTCAGGGCGCCGAGGATGTCGCGGGCCTTCGGGCCCCACAGTCCGATCGTGGTGAACGCCGAGGTCAGGTCGACGACCTGCGCGCGGTCCCCGGCGCGGTCGGTGAACCACTTCAGGTCGGCCATGCCGTGCGCGCCGCCCGTGACCACCCGGTAGCGGTCGTGGGCCAGGCGCATCACGGTGAGGTCGGAGCGGAAGCCGCCCTTCGCGTCCAGGACGGGGGTGTAGATCACGCGGCCCTCGGCGACGTCGGCCTGCGCCACGACGGTGCACTGCACGGCGTCGAGCGCGCCGGGGCCGACGACGTCGAACACCGAGAACGCCGAGAGGTCGACGATGCCGGCGCGCTCGCGCATCGCGAGGTGCTCGGCGTTGATGATCGGCGACCACCAGCGGGCGTCCCACTCGTGCTCGCGAACCATCACCGCGTCGCCGTAGTCGCCGAGCAGGCCCTCGTTCCCCGCGTACCACATCGGCCGCTCCCAGCCGGCGGTCTCGAAGAAGACGGCTCCGGCCTCGCGCTCGGCGGCGTGCATCGGCGCGAGCCGCTTGCCGCGCTCGCCCGCCCACTGCTCGGACGGGTGCACGATGCCGTAGGTCTTGATGAACGCCTCCGACGTGCGCGAGCGGACGTGGCTGCGCGTGCGTTGGTGCGGGTGGAAGCGCGCGATGTCGGAGTGGTGGATGTCGATCTCGGAGTGGCCGTGCGTCATCCACTCGGCCACCGCACGCCCGACGCCCGGACCCTCCTTGATCCACACCGCGGCGGCCGACCAGAGGCCCTTGACCTCGGGGGTCTCGCCCAGGATCGGTGCGCCGTCCGGGGTCAGCGAGAGCAGGCCGTTGATGGCGTAGCGGATCTCGGCGCCGTCGGCCCCGAGCGCGTCCGGCATCAGCTCCAGCGCCTGTTCGAGCTGCGGGTCGAAGTCGTCCTCGGTGAACGGCATCTCCGTGGGCGACAGGCGGGCCTGCTCGATCGACGGGATGTCGGACGGGTCGTGCAGGATCGCGCGGTGGGCGTAGGAGCCCACCTCCATGTCGGCGCCGTGCTGGCGTTCGTAGCAGAACGTGTCCATGTCCCGGACGATCGGGAACGAGATCTCGCCCTCGCGCTCGGCGAGCTGCGGCACCGGCCCCACGGAGATCATCTGGTGCACGGCGGGCGTCAGCGGGATCGCGGCGCCGGCCATCGCGGCGATGCGCGGGCTCCACACCCCGCACGCGATCACGACCGTCTCGGTCTCGATGTCGCCCCCGGAGGTGCGGACGCGGCGGATCCGGCCCTGCTCCACGTCGAGGCCGGTGACCTCGACCGTCGGCACCACGGTGAGCGCGCCGAGCGCCAGCGCGGCCTCGCGCATGATCGTGCCGGCCCGCAGCGAGTCGACGACGCCGACCGACGGCGTCCAGAACGCGCCGAGGATCTTGTCCTTGTCGAGGAACGGCACCTTCCCGACGACGTGGTCCGGGCTGACCAGCTCGGCCTCGATCCCCCACGCCCGCGCCGACGACATGCGGCGCCGCAGCTCCTCCATCCGTTCCTCGGTGCGCGCGATCTCGTAGCCGCCGGACTCGGTGAAGACGCCCATCTCCTGGTACTGGCGCATGGAGTCCAGCGTCAGGTCGGCCAGCTCGCGGGAGTGGTCGACGGGGAAGATGAAGTTGGACGCGTGGCCGGTGGAGCCGCCCGGGTTGGGCAGCGGGCCCTTGTCGATCTGCACGATGTCGCGCCAGCCGAGGCGGGCGAGATGGTGGACGAGGCTGTTGCCGACGATGCCGGCTCCGATCACCACGACGCGGGCGCCGGTCGGGACGCTGGGCATGGCCTTCCTTCCTGGTCAACGGGGTCGTGCGCGGAAAACGTCGCGGGAACAGCGTTATCCACGCACGGGGGGCAGGGCGGGTCAGTCGCCGAGCTCGGCGCGCCTGCGGATCACGTAGTCCTTCAGCTCCTCGTCGATCGCCCCGTCCAGCGGCGGCGGCTCGTACTCGGCCAGCTTCTTCTGCGCGTACTCGGCCGCGCGGGCGGCGGCGTCCTTGGCCCCGTTGCGCATCCAGCGGTCGTAGTTGTCCGAACTGGACACGAACGGCCGGTAGAAGCAGGTGCGGAAGCGCTCCATGGTGTGCGCGGCGCCCAGGAAGTGGCCGCCGTGGCGCACCTCGTCGTGGGCACCGAACGCCAGCGACGCCTCGTCGATCTCCAGCGGCGTGAACTCCTGCTGCAGCATCTCCAGCACCTGCACGTCGAGCACGTACTTCTCGTAGGACGCCACGAGCCCGCCCTCCAGCCAGCCCGCGGTGTGCATGACCCAGTTGATGCCCGCGAGGAACGTCGGCATCATCGTCATGAGGCTCTCGTAGCCGGCCTGGGCGTCGGCCGTCTGGCTGGACGTGAGCCCGCCGCCGGACCGGACGGGGAGCCCGAACCGGCGCGCGATCTGTCCCGTGCAGAGCAGCCCGACGGCCGATTCCGGCGTGCCGAAGCACGGCGAGCCCGACTGCATGTCGATGTTGGACAGGAACGAACCGAAGATCACCGGCGCACCCGGCCTGATCAATTGCGACAGCGCGATACCGGTGAGCGCCTCCGCTATCTGCTGCGCGAGCGACGCCGGAATGGAGACCGGCGACATCGCACCCATGAGCAGGAAGGGGGTGAGCACGACCGGCTGATTGGCCGCCGAGTACTCGAACTGCGCCTCCAGCATCCGGTCGTCCCACCGCAACGGGGAGTTGCAATTGATCAGCGAGATGGTGGCGGGCGTGGCCTCGATCGCCGCGCGCCCGCCGAAGAGGATGTCGGTCATGGCGAGCGTGTCCCGGGCGTTCACGCCGGACACCACGTTGCCCATGTAGATCTTGTCGGTGACGGTCTGCAGCGCGTAGGTCATGTCGAGGTGGCGCGAGTCGAGCGGGGTGTTCTCCGGCTCGCAGATCACCCCTCCGGCGGAGTCGATGCTGCTGAAGCCCTGGGCGAGCTTCGAGAAGTTGCGGAAGTCGTCCATCGTCGCGTCGCGCCGCACGTCGCCCTCGCGCACGAACGGCGGGCCGTAGACGCTGCCGAAGGCCATCGAGTCGTCGCCGATGTGGACGGTGTTGGCCGGGTTGCGCGCCTGCACGTCGAACGAGCGGGGCGCCTTGGCCACCTGCTCCAGCACGAAGTCCGGGTCGAAGCGGACGCACTGGTCCTCGACCTTCTGACCGGCCTGCCGGAACAGTTCCAGCGCCCGGTCCGACAGGAACTCGACCCCGATCTCGCTGATGATGCGTTTCCAGCCGCGGTCGAGGGTGTCCATCGCATCCTCGGAAAGGATCTCGTAGCGGGGCATGGTGTTGCGGAACATGCGATCTCCCCGGGATGACAACACTTGACTTCGAACCCGTGCGGGCAGGATCCTAACGGCATTCCTCGGAACACAGGTTCCATAATATGGAACTCTTTCCGGGTCGGAGGAAAAGGGACCTCGATGCCGACACAGGTGGGAAGCCAGGCCGTGGATCGCGCGAGCGCGCTGCTCGCGATCGTCGTGGAGTCCGGGGGCCCGCGGAGCTTCACCTCCCTGGTGGAGGAGCTCGGGCTGGCCAAGTCCACCACCTCCCGGCTGCTGCAGGCGCTGGAGCGCAGCCGGCTGCTGCAGCGTGACCAGGGCGGATCGTTCCGTCCGGGGGCGCTGTTCTCGATCTACGCCGCCCGCCCGAGCGCTCTGCACGACCTGGCCGAGCTGGCCCGCCCGACGCTGGCCCGCATCGGCGAGCTCACCGAGGAGACGGTGAACCTGTCGGTCCCCCGCGGCCACGAGGTCGTGCAGATCGCGCAGGTCGACAGCCGCTTCCTGCTCGGTTCGACGAACTGGGTCGGGGTCGACACGCCCGCGCACTGCACCGCCCTGGGCAAGGTGCTCTACGCGTGGGGCGCCCTGCCGCTGCCCGCCGGCAACCTGGAGCGCCGCACCGCGCACTCCCCCGTCGACGGCGCCCAGCTGGAGCACGCGCTGGTGGAGGTGCGCCGCCGGGGCTGGGCGGTGTCGCTCGACGAGCTGGAGGTCGGGCTGGCCGCCGTCGCAGCGCCGGTGCGCGCCGTCGACGGCGCCGTCGTCGCGGCGGTGTCGGTCTCCGGGCCCACCGCCCGCATCAACGAGCAGGGGATCACCCGCCTCGGTGACCTGCTGATCGCCGAGACCCGCGGCCTGTCCGGGCAGCTCGGTCACCACACCGGAAAGGAAGGCGGCCTCACATGAACGAGCCGGAAATCCTCAAGGCACTCTACGACGAGACGCTGGTCGGCAACGGTCCGCGCGTGCTGGAGCTGACCCGCGACGGCCTCGCACAGGGCATGGCGCCCGAGACGATGCTCTTCGAGGCGCTGATCCCGTCACTGGAGGAGGTCGGGGCGCGGTTCGAGCGCGGCGACTTCTTCGTGCCGGAGATGCTCGTGGCGGGCCGCGCCATGGCCGGCGCGCTGGACGTGCTGCGGCCCCTGCTGGCCGAGACCGGCGTGCAGACCGTCGGCACGTTCCTGATGAGCACCGTCAAGGGCGACGTGCACGACATCGGCAAGAACCTCGTCAACATCATGCTGGAGGGCGCCGGGTTCCACGTGATCGATCTCGGCGTGCAGGTCTCGCCGGAGAAGATGATCGCCGGGGTGCTGGAGCACAAGCCCGACATCGTCGGCTTCTCGGCGTTCCTCACCACCACCATGCCGATGTTCAAGGCCAACATCAACGCGCTGCAGAAGGCCGGCCTGCGCGACTCCGTGATCGTCATGGTCGGCGGGGCTCCGGTCACGCAGGAGTACGCCGACGCGGTAGGGGCCGACGGGTTCGCCGCCGACGCCTCCACGGCCGTCCGCAAGGCCAAGGAACTGATCGCCAAGCGTCGCGCCACCGTGGGGGTCTGAACCGTGCACACCACCGTCTCCTCCGCGACCCGCGAGGTCGTCATCGGCGGCGACCAGCCGTTCTGCATGATCGGCGAGCGCCTCAACCCGACCGGGCGGCGGATCTTCGCCGACGCCCTGCGCGCGGGCGACCTCTCCCTGCTGGAGGCCGACGTGCACGCCCAGGTCGCCGGC
>JBBQEF010000123.1:0-14968 GCA_038320445.1 Mycobacteriales bacterium | reverse complement strand
ACCGCCCCAGTGCGGGGGTCGACCGAGACCGCCGCTGCGCGCAGCTCGGCGCGCTGCTTGCTCATCGTCGCGTTGACGACGTCGACGAGCTGCTTCTGCTTGAGGCCGTCGACGGTGGTGGTGATGGTCAGGCCCTCGGTGTTGATCTGGTCGGCACTGATGCCGTTCGCCGCCAGCTCCTTCTCGGCCCGCTGGTAGATGTGGTAGCGGTCGTCACCCGGCACGCCGATCGACGCGGGCGCCTGCGGCAGCGCCTTCGGGTAGACCTGCTTCGCCCGCTCGGCCGGGGTGATCCAACCGGCCTGCGTCATCTGGTCGAGAACGTAGGTCCAGCGGGCCTGGGAACGGTTCTCGTCGGTGTTGGACGGCGACTGGATGGTGCCCGCGAGCATCGCCCCCTCGGAGAGGGTGAGCTGCCCGACGTCCTTGTTGAAGTAGGCCTTGGAGGCCGCCTGGATGCCGTACGCGCCGCGTCCGAAGTAGATCGTGTTCAGGTAGTTCTCGAGGATCTGGTCCTTGGTCTGTTCCTTCGAGATCTTGACCGAGATCACGACTTCCTTGTACTTGCGCCACAGGGTGGCCTGGTCCTGGCCGGTGGCGTTCTTGACGTACTGCTGGGTGATCGTGGACCCGCCGCCGACCCCGCCGGTGAGCTGGTTGTAGATCGCCCGGCCGATGCCGGTGATGTCGAAGCCCGGGTTGGAGTAGAAGGACCGGTCCTCCGCCGCCAGCACCGCCCGCCGGACCTGCTCGGGGACCTTGTCCAGGGTGATCTTGACCCGGTTCACGTTCTCCGGTCGCACGCTCGCGAGCGGCGCCCCGTCGGAGAAGGTGAAGGTGGCCGTCTGCGTGAGCGCGGTGTCGTCGGCCGTCGGGACCTTGAAGATCAGCCAGCCGATGAAGAACGCCACCAGCGGACCGATCACGACCAGGGCCAGCACGAGCCACAGCCAGCGGCGCACCCGCTGCCAGGTGCTCCGCTCCGTGGGCGGCTTCTCGGCCGTGCCGGAAGGAACGGGGCCGTGCGACGGGGTGACCGGCCGCTCGGCCACCGCGACGGCGCGGGCCCTCGCCACCGACGCGGCCCCGGTCTCGTCGTGGGTGAGCAACGGCATGTCGCCCGACCGGTACGGGGCGCGCGCCGTGGGAGGCGACGGCGGCCCGGGAACGGCGGGCCGGGGCGGGCCGGGCCGGGGACCGGACGTCGGGCGCGGGCCGGGACCCGGCGGCACGCGGGGCGGGCGTGCACCGCCAGCGTCGAACCGAGAGTCAGTCACCGCACTCCTCCGCAGGGCTGGTCGGGGCAGGGATCGTCGGATCGGAACACGTCATTCCGCGGCCGAACGGCGCCGGTCGGAACGCCGCCTGCCGCCGGTGTCACCGGTTCCCATGACGTAGGAGAGAACCAGATGGTTCCAGCTGCACGTGCGACATACCTCCACCACGTACACGGAGAAATCGGCGTGCTGGTTCGCGAGCTGCTCGATCTCCGCGGACTTGCGGGCCGAGCCCGCAGCATGTCGGAGATCCTCTCCGAAGATCCAGGAGACCAGCGTGAGCCGCTCCTTGCGGCAGACCGGACAGCTCTGCTCGCTCGGCTCACCGTGGAACCGCGCGGCCCGCAGCAGATAGGGGCTCGCGTCGCAGACCTCGGCGACCCCCACCCGGCCGGCGTGGACATCCGCGAGCAGCGCCTTGCGCTGCAACGCGTAGTCGACCACCTGCCGCTGGGAACGCACCGGGTCAGGGTACGCGGGCCGGCACGCATCGCCGCACGGCCGGGAGTGACGCGCATCGCGTCCGGGTGCGTGGATGTATCGGTTCGATATAGTGGAACGGAACTCGACGAGAGGGGACCCCGTGCTGGAGCTGGCGATACTCGGCCTGCTCCGGGAGGCACCGGTGCACGGTTACGAGCTGCGCAAGCAGCTCGGGCTGCGGCTGGGCGGGCTGCGGTACGGCGGGTTGCGTGCCTTCTCCTACGGCTCGCTCTACCCGGCGCTGCGCAGGCTCACGAGCGCCGGCCTGATCGTCGAGGAGCCCGAGGAGCCGTCAGGTGCCCGGTCGCGGCGCAGCAGGCGGGTGTACCGGATCACGGCCGAGGGCAAGGAGCGGTTCGCCGAGCTGCTGTCCGAGTCCGGCCCGCAGGCGTGGGACGACGACGGCTTCGGCGTGCACCTCGCCTTCTTCTCCCGCACCCCGGCCGAGGCCCGGATGCGGATCCTGGAGGGCCGACGCCGCACCGTCGAGGAGCGTCGCGAGGGCATCAGGACGGCGCTGGCGAAAGCCGGGGAACAGATCGACCGCTACACGCGCGAGCTGCACCAGCTCGGGCTGGACACGAGCGAGCGCGAGGTGCGCTGGCTCAACGAGCTGATCGCCAACGAAAGGGAATCTGACCATGACTGAGGTCCGTGTCGCCGTCGTCGGCGTCGGGAACTGCGCGTCGTCGCTGGTGCAGGGCGTCCAGTACTACGCGGACGCCGATCCGGCCACGCGCGTGCCGGGGCTGATGCACGTCGAGTTCGGCGGGTACCACGTCCGGGACATCACGTTCGTCGCCGCGTTCGACGTCGACGCCAAGAAGGTCGGCCACGACCTGTCCGAGGCCATCGGCGCCAGCGAGAACAACACCATCAAGATCGCCGACGTGCCGCCGCTCGGCGTCCCGGTGCTGCGCGGCCACACCCTCGACGGGCTGGGCCGCTTCTACCGGGAGACGATCACCGAGTCCGACGAGGCGCCGGTGGACGTGGCGCAGGTGCTGCGCGACACCCGCGCCGACGTGCTCGTGTCCGACCTGCCCGTGGGCAGCGAGGCCGCCGACAAGTTCTACGCCCAGGCCGCGATCGACGCGCAGGTGGCGTTCGTCAACGCGCTGCCGGTGTTCATCGCCTCCGATCCCGTCTGGGCCGAGAAGTTCCGTGCGGCCGGCGTGCCGATCGTCGGCGACGACATCAAGAGCCAGGTGGGCGCCACCATCACCCACCGCGTGCTGGCGAAGCTGTTCGAGGACCGCGGCGTGCAGCTCGACCGCACGATGCAGCTGAACGTGGGCGGCAACATGGACTTCAAGAACATGAAGGAGCTCGACCGCCTGGAGTCGAAGAAGATCTCCAAGACGCAGTCGGTGACCTCGCAGATCGACCGCGACATGGGCAAGGACAACGTGCACATCGGCCCGTCGGACTACGTCCCGTGGCTCGACGACCGCAAGTGGGCCTACGTCCGCCTGGAGGGCCGCGCGTTCGGCGACGTCCCGCTGAACCTGGAGTACAAGCTCGAGGTGTGGGACTCGCCCAACTCGGCCGGCATCATCATCGACGCCGTGCGCGCCGCCAAGATCGCCAAGGACCGCGGCATCGGCGGCCCGATCCTCTCGGCGTCGAGCTACTTCATGAAGAGCCCGCCCGAGCAGTACGGCGACGACGTGGCGCGTGACGCCGTGGAGCGGTTCATCCGCGGCGAGGAGTAACCGGTCCCTCGACGGCCCCGGCCCTGGCGATCCGCCTCGGCCGGGGCCGTCGTCGTCGCCGGGGGAATTCTTTCAGCACTGCAACCTTTCCGAACCGTCGTGCGAGTACGGCGTTCACCCGTTCGACTCAATAACGAGAACATCTCGAACCACTCATCGCTGCTGGTCGGCCGCTCGCGGGTGATCTTAGACTTTTCGAGCGCGATGATCGGAAGAAAGATTCACCGATTGTCGGAGTGCTGAATGAGACGCCGGTCATGCACCTCGGAGAAATCTGTTCGTAATGTGGCTGGCGGCCCTGCGACAACCGGCGCTCATCAGGAGCGCCGGGCGCGGGGTCACCGTCCGTGTCGGGCGGGGTGCGGTGCGGCCGAGCGTCACGAGGCCGCGCGTGGTCGCCTCCGCCGTACGACCGGGGCTTCCCCAGCCCGGATCACGACCGGCGGTGCTCACATCGAGGAACCCTGAGTGCCCCAGCTTCTCCCCGCTCTCGCGGCTCGTGCCGCCGTCGTGGCCACCGCCGCTGCTGCTGCCGCCTTCGCCGCTGTGCTCCCCGCCACCACCCCGGCGGCCGCACCGGTACCCCCCACCCGGACCGTGACCGTCACCGCACCGGTGACCACGGTCGCGTTCACGGCGCCCGCCGCCACCGCGGCCCCGAGCGAGCAGGCCGTGAACATCGCGCTCGGCAAGCTCGGCGCTCCCTACCGTTGGGGCGCGGCCGGTCCCAGCGCGTTCGACTGCTCCGGCCTGGTCAAGTGGTCGTTCGCGCAGGCGGGCATCTCGCTGCCCCGCAACAGCCGGGCCCAGTCCCAGGTCGGGACGCCCGTGTCGAGGCCGACCTGCAGCCCGGTGACCTGGTCTTCTTCTACCGCCCGGTCAGCCACGTCGCGATCTACATCGGGAACGGCCAGGTCGTACACGCCAGCACGGCCGGATCGCCGGTGAAGATCGCCGGCCTGAACGCGATGCCGTTCACCTCCGCGCGCCGCCTCTGAGCGCGCAGCGACCCGGCGCGTAGGGTCCGGGTCGTGATCGTTTGCGCGGGGTCGGAGGTGCGGCTCCGCCGCCCGTGCGTGGAAAGCGTCGCCCAGGCGACGCTTTTCACGCACGACTCCCGGTGGACGCCGTGACCGAGCTCGGTCTCCGCCCGCTCGCCCTGGTCACGGGCGCCTCCCGCGGCATCGGGGCCGCCGTCGCCCGTGCGCTGGCCCCCAGCCACGACCTGCTGCTCGGCGGCCGCGACACCGCCGCGCTGCACGACCTCGCCGGCGAGCTGCCCGGCTCCCGGCCGTGGCCCGTCGAGCTCACCGACGCCGTGGCGGTCGCCGAGGCGGCGGGCGGCATCGAACGCCTCGACGTGCTGGTGCACTCGGCGGGCGTCGGTCTGCTCGGCACCGTCGCCGAGACGTCGGTGGCCACCTGGCGCCGCCAGTTCGACGTCAACGTCGTCGCGGTCGCGGAGCTGACCCGGCTGCTGCTGCCCGCACTGCGGGCCGCGCGCGGCCGGGTCGTGCTGCTCAACTCCGGTGTGGGGCTCTCCGCCCGTGCCGGCTGGGCCTCGTACGCGGCCAGCAAGTTCGCGCTGCGGGCCCTCGCCGACGCGCTCCGGGACGAGGAGGCCCCCTACGGCGTGCGCGTCACGTCGGTGCACGCCGGGCGCGTCGACACCGACATGCAGCGCGGCGTCGTCGCGCACGAGGGCGGCGAGTACGCGCCCGGGTCGTACCTGCGGGCGGAGTCGGTGGCGGGGGCGGTGCTGCTCGCCGTGTCGGCCCCACCCGACGCGGCACTGACCGAGCTCGTCCTGCGCCCGGCCGGGAGCTGAGCCGTCCTGTCCGCGGGTGCCGGCCGGAGGGTTCCCGGGAGGCGTGCAACCGAACCATCACCCCAGCGGCAGGGCTCCTGGGTAGGCTCCGGGCATGCTCGATCCGGAGGTGGTGGATCTCGACGAGCTGTGCGTCGCCCTCGACGACCACACCGAGGGTGTGACCTGGTGGATCGAGCCGGGAACCGGGCAGATCCGCTCGCATCTCGCCGACGTCGGCGGGCAGAGTGTCGATGACCTGCTCGACGCGGGCTGGCGCCGCATCCGGCCGACCGAGTCCTACCAGAGCTATCGCGACATGTCGGAGTTCGTGGCCGCTGTGCACCATCGCCGCGCCGCGGACCTGCTGGAACGCGCGATCACCGGGCGCGGGGCGTTCCGGCGGTTCAAGGACACGCTCTTCGAGTTCCCGGAGCTGCGCGACCAGTGGTTCCGCTTCCGCAACGCGCGCTCGCGGCGTCGCGCGCTGAACTGGCTGGCCGCCGAGCAGCTGATCTCCCGCACCGACGCCGACCGCGTCGCGACCCGCTTCCCCGATCCGACCCAGGAGGACGAGGACGTGCCGGCCGCCGTGGCGGTGGACCTCGGGATCCTCTACGGCGACCGGCTGGAGCAGGTGCTGTTGTTCGGTTCGTGGGTGAAGGGCGAGGAGCCGGGGGGGTTCGACCTCGAGCTGATCGTGGTGCTGGCCGACCTGCACTCGCCGTGGGAGGAGCTGTACCGCATGGACGACGTGCTGTGGCGGCACACCGAGACCTCCGGTGTGACGATCACCGCACTGCCCGTGACACGCGCGCAGCTGGCATCCCCGGCCACGCCGCTGCTGGTGCGGGCCGCCGCGGAAGCGGTGCTGGTGGCATGACGCGCGACAGCATCACGGCGCTCACGGCGCTCACGGCGCTCACGGCGCTCACGGCGCTCACGGCGAGATGGTCGCCCGTGGCGCTCGGCCGACCGCCGTCTGCCCGTGATCGGTGCGGTCCGCGGTGGGACGGGGCGGGTCTGCCGTGACGACCGGGATCGCTCGCGCGCGGGAGGAGCTCTTCGCCGCGCACCTGCTCGGCACCACCGGGTTCGCCGCCCAGACCGTCGGGCTGGCGTTCCGCGCGGCCCTGGCCGCCGCCGAGGCCGCGCTGATGCTGCTCGACCGGCCCCCCGCCGCCGAACCGGCCGCCGTGGTGGCGGCGTTCGTGCGCCATGTGGTGCGGGAGCGCGGCCTGGACTCCGAGGCCGGCCGCCTGCTCCGGTCGCTCTACAACCGGCAGCTCCAGGCGGCGACGGACGGCGTCGTGCCCCAGCAGGAGGCCCCTCAGGCGCTGGCCGACGCCACGATGGTGATCGATGCGGTGGACGACTGGATCAAGACCTCCCACCGCGTCGCCGAGGTGCGCGGCCCGGCCCGCGGCCGCCCCCGACGCGGCCACTGACGCCCGGGTGATCGCTGCGAGATCGAGCTGACCGCCCCCGGGAGGGCGATCCGGTCGACTTCGGAGCGATCACTCAGACGACCACGTTCACCAGGCGACCCGGTACCACGATCAGCTTGCGGGGGATCCGGCCGTCCAGCGCGGCGACGACCTTCTCGTCGGCGAGTGCGGCCGACTCGATCGCGGTCGCCGCGGCATCGGTGGCCACCGTGATCCGCGAGCGCACCTTGCCGTTGACCTGGATCGGGTACTCGACCGTGTCGGCCACCAGGTACTGCTCCTGCGCGACCGGGAACGGCCCGTGGGCCAGCACGGCGTCGTGCCCCAGCAGCCTCCACAGCTCCTCGGCGATGTGCGGGGTCAGCGGCGCCATCATCAGCACCAGCGGCTCCGCGACCGACCGCGGCACCCCGGTGGAGCCGTAGGCCTTGGTCAGGTGGTTGTTCAGCTCGATCAGCTTGGCCGCGGCCGTGTTGTAGTGCAGCGCGACGTAGTCGGCGTGCACGCCGGCGATGGCCTTGTGCAGGGCACGCAGGGTGTCGAGGCCGGGGACCTCGTCGGTCACGCGGATCTCGCCGGTGTGCTCGTCCACGAGGTTGCGCCACACGCGCTGCAGGAACCGCTGCGACCCGATGACGTCGCGCGTGGACCAGGGGCGTGACACGTCCATCGGGCCGGTGGACATCTCGTAGAGCCGGAACGTGTCGGCGCCGTAGCGCTCGCACATCTCGTCGGGCGTCACGACGTTCTTGAGCGACTTGCCCATCTTCCCGTACTCGCGCCGGACGGGGGCGTTGTTCCACGTGAAACCGGTGGCCTCGTCGCCGACGACCTCCTCGGCCGGGACGTACTGGCCGCGTGCGTCGGTGTAGGCGAACGCCTGGATGTAGCCCTGGTTGAACAGCCGGCGGAACGGCTCCTCGGAGCTGACCTCGCCCAGGTCGTACAGCACCTTGTGCCAGAACCGCGAGTACAGCAGGTGCAGCACCGCGTGCTCGACCCCGCCGACGTACAGGTCGACGCCGCCCGGGTCGCCCGGCCGGTTCGGGTCCTTGCCCAGCCAGTACTTCTCGACCTCGCGGTCGACGAACCGCTCGGTGTTGGCGGGGTCCAGATAGCGCAGGTAGTACCAGCAGGAGCCGGCCCACTGCGGCATGGTGTTGGTCTCGCGGCGGTAGTGCTGCGGGCCGTCACCCAGGTCCAGGACGGTGTCGACCCACTCCTCGTTGCGCGACAGCGGCGGCTCGGGCTCGCTGGCCGCATCGTCCGGGTCGTGGGCGGTGGGGGCGTAGTCGTCGATCTCGGGCAGCTCGACGGGCAGCTGGTCGTCCGGCAGCGGGACGGGCAGCCCCTCGTCGTCCCAGACGACCGGGAACGGCTCGCCCCAGTAGCGCTGGCGGGAGAACAGCCAGTCGCGCAGCTTGTACTGGACCACGGCCTCACCGTCCCCGCGGGCCACCAACCAGTCGGTGATGACGCGCTTCGCCTCGGCGACGCCCATGCCGTCGAGGCTGATCTCGGCGTTGGCCGAGTTGATCGCCGGGCCGTCGCCGGTGAACGCCTGCCCTTCCCCCGTCTGGCCCGACCAGCCACCGGGGTCGACGGTGCGGACGATCGGCAGGCCGAACGCGGCGGCGAAGTCCCAGTCGCGCTGGTCCTGCCCCGGGACGGCCATGATCGCGCCGGTGCCGTAGCCCATCAGCACGTAGTCGGCCACGAAGACGGGGATCTGCTCACCGTTGACCGGGTTCGTGGCGTACCCGCCGGTGAAGACGCCGGTCTTGTCCTTGTTCTCCTGGCGGTCCAGCTCGGACTTGCGCGCGGCGGCGGCGCGGTAGGCGCTCACGGCCTCCGCGGGGCTCGCCGCTCCGCCCGTCCAACGGTCATCGGTGGCGGCGGGCCACGCGGCCGGCGCGATGACGTCGACCAGCGGGTGCTCCGGGGCCAGCACCATGTAGGTGGCGCCGAACAGGGTGTCGGGACGGGTGGTGAAGACCTCGATCGGCGCGGCGGCGCCATCGCTCCCGCCCGCCCGGAACCGGACGGTGGCGCCCTCGGAGCGGCCGATCCAGTTGCGCTGCATGGCCTTGACCGAGTCCGGCCAGTCCAGGCGGTCCAGGTCGGTGACCAGCCGGTCGGAGTACGCGGTGATCCGCATCATCCACTGGCGCAGGTTGCGGCGGAACACGGGGAAGTTGCCGCGGTCGCTGCGGCCGTCGGCGGTGACCTCCTCGTTGGCCAGCACCGTGCCCAGGCCCGGGCACCAGTTGACGGCGGCCTCGGAGATGTAGGCCAGCCGGTGGCCGTCGATGACCTTCCGCTGCTCGACGCGGCTCAGCTCGGCCCACGGCCCGCGGTTCCCGGCCGCGTACTCGGCCTCCAGCTCCGCGACCGGGCGGGCCTTCTGCTGCGTCTCGTCGTACCAGGAGTTGTAGATCCGCAGGAAGATCCACTGAGTCCAGCGGTAGAACTCGACGTCGGTGGTGGCGACGCTGCGCCGCACGTCGTGGGCCAGGCCCAGCCGGCGCAGCTGCGCTTTGTAGCGCTGGATGTTGTCGTCGGTGGTCGTGCGCGGGTGCGTGCCGGTCTGCACGGCGTACTGCTCGGCGGGCAGGCCGAACGCGTCGAAGCCCATGGCGTGCAGCACGGTGCGGCCCGTCATGCGCAGGTAGCGGCCCAGGACGTCGGTGCCGATGAAGCCCAGCGGATGCCCGACGTGCAGGCCCGACCCGGACGGATACGGGAACATGTCCAGCAGGTAGACCTTCCTACCGGCTCGGTCCGGATCTTCGGCCCTACGGGCTCGGTCCGGATCTTCGGCCCTACCGGCTCGGTCCGGATCTTCGGCCCTACCGGCTCGGTCCGGATCCTCGGCCCTACCGGCTCGGTCCGGATCTTCGGCGGAGCCGCCGACCGCGGCAGGATCGGCCCAGGGACCCGAGGGGTTGGGCGTGTGGAACGTGCCCTCGCTCTCCCACCTGTCCTGCCAGGCGCGCTCGATCTGCGCGGCCAGCGCGGCGCTGTAGCGGAAGGGCAGCGCCTCGGTTGCTGCGTCGATCGTGGTGTCCGTGCTCATGTCCTGCTCCTGGTCGTGGGGGCCCGCTCAACGAAAAAACCCCTCCGCCACGACGGGCATGAGGGGTCGCCGCGCCGGCGGTGACTCAGCTCGGCGCGGCGGTGCCAAGAAGTCGGCGGGCCACGTGCCCAGGGTAACGCCGCTGGCCGGGGGGACGCGATCGGGTTCGCCTACCCTGGAGCGGTGCCACCGACCCTGCGCTTCGTCCTCGGAACACTCCTCGTGGTGGCCGGCGGGCTACTGGTCGTCGCCGCCGTGCTGGGCGCACGGTCGCGTCTGCGCCGCAACCGGTGGTTCGGGGTCCGCACGGCCGCCTCCCTCGCGTCCGATGCGGCGTTCACGGCCGGGAACCGGGCGGGGGCCGTGCCCGCCGGAGCCGCCGGGGCGGTCGCCCTCGCGGGCGGCGCGGCCCTGCTCGGCGGGGCCGGCGGCGTACTGGGGTGGGTCGTGCTGGTGATCAGCGTGGTCGGCACGGGCGTCCTGGCCGGCATCGGCGGGATGGTGGGCGATCGTGCCGCCGCCGCGGCCGTGGTGCCCCCGTCACCGTTCGCGGCCGCCTGCGCCGGTACGTGCGCGGGCTGCGACCTGGTGGCCGGCTGCCGCCCGGCCGTCGACTGACGAAACCACCCGCTGCCGGCTCGGCTCACGCCCCCCGGTGTGTCGTGCGGAAGCCCGACGCCATACCCCCGTCGGCACCCACACACGCCGTCGAGCAGGGGTGTCGAGGCGAGAAGGGTGCGTGGGCACCGGAGACAACGCACACACCCCCTCCGCACCCACACACCCCATCGAGCAGGGGTGTCGAGGCACGAAGGGTGCGTCGGCGCGGCGCGCACGCACGGGCCGGCTACCAGCCCCAGCTGCCCGGGCCCCCCTTGAAGGGTCCCGCCACGTCCTTCGTCACCCAGCCGCCGTAGAAGCCGCCGGGCTGCGGCTCCACCACCTCCCCGTCGAGGGTCACCTCGTCGAACGGGCCCGCGTAGACGGCCACGCGGTCGGTGATCTCGGGGTAGCGGCGGTCCGGTTCGGGGTACCACCAGCCCACCTCACGCAGCGGTGCCGCACCGGGCACCACGACGTCGACGTAGCGGGCCGTGCCCTTCCACTCGCAGAACGTGGTCTTCTCCACCGGGATCAGGAACTCGCCGAACGCGGACCGCGGGAGGTAGAAGGTGGGTGGGTGGCTGGTCTCCAGTACCCGGACGAGGTCGGTGGTGTCGGCCACCGCGACGCCGGCGTAGCGGAGCACGGCGCGGCGGGGGTCGCGCTCGGCGCGGGGCGGGCGGGGGTAGTCCCAGACCGATTCCTGGCCGGGTGCGGGCTTGTCGGGGCGGGGTCGCGGCACAGTGCCATCCTCCGGCCGGCCGGCCGGGACCGCGACCTCAGTTCTGGCGGACATCGGCCGGGTAGGTGGCCAGCAGCGCCAGCGGAACGCCCTGCCGCCGCAGCACGCGGCCCCACAGGTTCGACTCCTGCCCGGTGAGCACGTCGTCGGGCAGCGCGGGCACGACCATCCAGTCGCCGCGCCCGATCTCGCCGTCGAGCTGGCCCGCATCCCAGCCGGAGTAGCCGGCGAAGACCCGCAGCCCGCGCAGGCGGGGGGCCAGCGGTTCGGGATCGGTGTCGAGGTCCACCAGCGCCACCGGGCCGCGCACCGTGACGAGGCCGCCCAGGAAGGCAGGGTCCTGCCCGGTGCGCACCGCGGCCAGGCACAGGGCCGTCTCGCCCTCCACCGGGCCACCGACGAACACCGAGTGCGGCTGCGACGCCAGCGGCGCCCACGAGGGCAGGACGTCCCGCACGGCCACCTCGCTGGGCCGGTTCAGTATCACCCCGAGGCTGCCCCGGGAGCGGTGCTCGATGACGTACACGACGGTGCGCCGGAAGTGGGGATCGAGCAGTCCGGGGGCTGCCACCAGAAGGCTCCCGGGAGCAACCCCGGACGCGTCGCCGGATCGATTCCCGGAGCGCTTGTCCACCACGCGGCACATCGTTGCACCCACCGCCCCGCGTAGCCTTCGCCGCGTGCCGACGCCGCGGGGACCGGAGCCGACTCCCACCTCATCCGAGGGTCAGGTCCCCGAGCGCCTCGGCTTCGCCCGCATGGTGCGCACCCGCGGTTATCGCAGGTTGCTGGCCGTCCGGTTCGCGACGCAGTGGAGCGACGGCATGTTCCAGGCGGCGCTGGGCGGCGCCGTGCTGTTCAACCCGGAGCGCCAGGCCGATCCGCTCGCCATCGCGGCAGGCCTCGCCGTCCTGCTGCTGCCCTACTCGGTGATCGGGCCGTTCGCCGGGGCACTGCTCGACCGCTGGGACCGCCGCCGCGTCCTGATGTTCGCCAACCTGCTCCGCGCCACGATGATCGTCGTGGTGGCCGCCAGCGTGTTCACCGGCCTGACCGGGCTCGCGCTGTACCTGGGGGCGCTGGCCGCCGCGGGCACCACCCGGTTCGTGCTGTCCGGGCTGTCGGTGTCGCTGCCGCACCTGGTGCCCCCGCGCGTCCTGGTCGAGGCGAACGTCCTCGCGGTGACCGCGGGCGCCGCCATGTCCGCGCTGGGGGCGGCGTCGGCGATCGGGTTGCGGGCGCTGTTCGGCAGCGGCGACGCCGGCTCGGCCGAGACCACGCTCGTCGCCGTGGCCGGGGCACTCCTTGCCGCGCTGCTGGCGGCCGGGTTCCGCCGGGGCAGCCTCGGCCCGGACCGGGTGAACGAGCCGGCGAACGCCGTGCGCGCGGTCCTGCGTGGGTTCGCGGACGGGGCGCGGGCCGCCGCCGCGACCCCGTCGATCAGCGCGTCGTTCGCGGCGCTCGGCGCCCACCGGCTGGCGTTCGGCGTCACCACGCTGCTGACGCTGCTGCTGTTCCGCTACTCGTTCACCGACGCCGGTGTGCTGCGCGCCGGGTTGCCGGGGATCGGCGAGGCCGTGCTGCTGGCCGCGGCGGGGCTGGGCACGGCCGGGGCACTGGCCCCCTGGCTGGTACGCCGGTGGGGGCGGCCGCGCACGGTGCGGGTGGCGCTCGTCCTCGCGGCCGTGGCGCAGGTCGCGCTGGCCGCTCTGCTCAGCCTGGTGGCCGTGATGGTGGTGGCGTTCGTGCTCGGCATGACCGGGCAGATCGTGAAGCTGTGCACGGACGCGGCCGTGCAGACCGAGGCGGGCGACGAGGTGATGGGGCGCGTGTTCGCCCTCTACGACGTGGTCTTCAACGTGGGCTACGTGATCGCGGTGGCCGGGGCCGCGTTCCTGAGCCCGCCGGACGGCCGGGCCCCGTGGCTCCTGGCGGGTGCGGCCGCGCTGTACGCCGGCGGCCTCCTGCTCCACAACCAGCAACTCCGCCGCCGGACCCGCGCCTGACATCGCGTCAGGGGGCGGCGTGCTCCGCCGCCCAGCGCCTCAGCTCCGTCTCCGCCTCGTCGCGGGTCAGGGGCCCCTGCTCCATCCGCACCGCCAGGAGGTGCTTGTAGGCCCGCCCGACCAGCGGGCCCGGCTCCAGGCCCAGCACCTGCATGATCGCGTTCCCGTCCAGGTCGGGGCGGATGGCATCGAGCTCCTCCTGCTGGCGCAGGGTGGCGATGCGCTCCTCCAGGGAGTCGTAGCTGCGCTGCAGGGCCGCGGCGCGGCGCTTGTTGCGCGTGGTGGAGTCGCTCCGCACGAGCCGGTGCAGCCGCTCCAGCAGCGGGCCGGCGTCGGTGACGTACCGGCGGACGGCGGAATCGGTCCACTCGCCGCCCGAGTAGCCGTGGAACCGCAGGTGCTGGAACACCAGCTGCGACACGTCGTCGATCACCGCCTTGGGGTAGCGCAGCTCGCGCAGCCGCCGCCGCGTCATCTTCGCCCCGACCACCTCGTGGTGGTGGAAGCTGACCCGCCCGTCCGGCTCCTTGCGACGGGTGTCGGGCTTGCCGATGTCGTGCAGCAGGGCGGCGAGGCGCAGCACGAGGTCGGGGCCGTCGGTCTCGCGCGAGATCGCCTGCTCCATGACCACCAGCGAGTGCGTGTACACGTCCTTGTGCTGCATGTGCTCGTCGATGGCCAGCTGCATCGCGGGCACCTCGGGCAGCACGTCCTCGGCGATCCCGGTGTGCACCATCAGCTCGATGCCGCGGCGCGGATGAGCGCCGAGTACCAGCTTGGACACCTCCGCCTGCACCCGCTCCCGGGTGATCCGCGACAGCTCACCCGCCATCGCCGTCATCGCGTCGACGACCCGCGCCGCGGGCGTCAGCCCCAGCTGGGAGACGAACCGCGCGGCCCGCAGCATGCGCAGCGGATCGTCGGCGAACGACTCCTCCGGGGTGGCCGGGGTGTCGAGCGTCCCCGCGGCGAGCGCGGCGAGCCCCGAGTGGGGGTCGACGAACCGGCGGTGCTCACCCAGCTCCACCGCCATCGCGTTGACCGTGAAGTCGCGGCGCACGAGGTCGTCCTCGATCGTCTCGCCGAAGGCCACGACCGGGTTGCGGGTGACGCGGTCGTAGGCGTCGGCCCGGAACGTGGTGATCTCGACGGTCTGGCCGCGGCGCCTCGCACCGACGGTGCCGAACGCGATGCCGGTGTCCCAGACCGCCTCGGCCCACCCGGACAGCAGGGCCAGCACGACGTCGGGGCGCGCGTCGGTGGTGAAGTCCAGGTCGCTGATCGCCCGGCCGAGCAGCGCGTCACGGACGCTCCCGCCGACCAGGTAGAGCCGGTGCCCGGACGCGCTGAAGCGGGCCGCGAGGTCCTCGGCGACGGCGGGTACGGCGATCAGCTCCACCACCGCATCCTCCTGGGCACGCACGAGATCGGGTGGGACGGCGGACAGCGCAGCGGGCACGGCGGGCCAGTCTAGGCGCGTCGTCCGGACGAGCCGACGAGGACGTCGCCCCCCGCGCACGCGGCGCTCCACAACGACGACGCCTCCGCGGAGACAGCACGTCGGCGGTCCCCATCGTTACCATCGGCGCATGTCCACCTCCCGCGGCCGTTCGGGCGGGCGCCGCGCGGGGCGCCCCCTGGACCGCCGGCGGCGCCTGCGCACCGTCGACGAGACCTCCGCGGGCGGGCTCGTCGTGGACCACGCCTCCGGAACGGCCGCGGTGATCGGGCGGTTGGACCGCCGCGGGCGGCTGTTGTGGTCGCTGCCCAAGGGCCACATCGAGGAGGGCGAGACCGCGGAACAGGCGGCG
>JBBQEF010000122.1:0-14988 GCA_038320445.1 Mycobacteriales bacterium | reverse complement strand
CGCGCCGCCGCCCGGCCCCGGTGCCCGTGCCGCGCGGTCGCGGGGTGCGCCGGACCTTCGCCTCAGACATCGCGAGCGCTCCTCGACCGGACGCGCGACGGGACTCGCGGTGCCGGCCGGCGTGGGGACGCCGCCGCCGCGGGCAGGAACGGGTCGGCGGTCATGCGATCAGGACGGCCCCGCCGCCGTGAAGCGCGGAAACGCCAGGTCGCCTGCGTAGCGCGCGGCGTCGCCGAGGGACTCCTCGATGCGGAGCAGCTGGTTGTACTTGGCCACGCGGTCCGACCGCGCCGGCGCACCGGACTTGATCTGCCCGCAGCCGGTGGCGACGGCGAGGTCGGCGATCGTGGTGTCCTCGGTCTCACCGGAGCGGTGGCTCATCATGCAGCGGTAGCCCGACGAGTGCGCCAGCGTCACGGCGTCCAGTGTCTCCGACAGCGTGCCGATCTGGTTGACCTTCACCAGCAGCGCGTTGGCCGCCCCGCGCGCGATGCCCTCGTCGATGCGTTCGGGGTTGGTGACGAACAGGTCGTCACCGACGATCTGGACCTTGTCGCCGATCGCCGACGTGAGCTCGACCCAGCCGTCCCAGTCGTCCTCCGCGAGCGGGTCCTCGATCGAGATCAACGGATAGGCGCCCACCAGCTCGCCGTACACCGCCGCCAGCTCGCTGGAGCTCAGCTTCCTGCCCTCGTAGGAGTACACGCCGTCCGAATGGAACTCGGAGGCGGCGACGTCCAGCGCGAGCCCGATGTCGCGGCCGAGCACGAACCCCGCACCGGCGACGGCCTCGCCGATGAGGTCGAGCGCCGCAGCGGTGCCGGGCAGGTCGGGAGCGAAGCCACCCTCGTCGCCCAGTCCGGTGGCCAGGCCCCTCTTCTTCAGCACCGACTTGAGCGAGTGGTACACCTCGGCGCCCCAGCGCAGCGCCTCGCGGAACGAGTCGGCGCCGATCGGGGCGATCATGAACTCCTGCACGTCGACGGACGTGTCGGCGTGCGCACCGCCGTTGATGATGTTCATCATCGGGACCGGGAGGACGTGCGCGTTGGGTCCGCCGACGTACCGGAACAGCTCCAGCCCGGACGATTCCGCGGCCGCCTTCGCCACCGCGAGCGACACGCCCAGCAGAGCGTTCGCGCCGAGGGCGGACTTGTCCGGCGTGCCGTCCAGGTCGACGAGCCGCTGGTCGATCAACCGCTGGTCCACGGCCTCCATGCCGGCCAGCTCCGGGCCGATCGTGTCGAGAACCGCCGCGACGGCCTTCTCCACGCCCTTGCCGCCGTAGCGCGCCGGGTCGCCGTCGCGCAGCTCGACCGCCTCGTGCTCACCCGTCGATGCGCCGGACGGAACCGCGGCGCGAGCCAGCGTCCCGTCGTCCAGTGCGACCTCGACCTCGACCGTGGGATTGCCCCGGGAGTCGAGGATCTCGCGTGCGCCGACCTGCTCGATGACCGCCACCAGTGCTCCCGTCCGACGATGATCTGCGTTCGGTGCGCCAGCCTATCGGGCCACCGGCGACAACCTCGGCAGGACGCTCCTGGTCACCCGCCGTTCACCTCCTCGCGAGGCGCAGGCAAGGCGCAACTCGGCGCAGAGCCTCTCGCCGATCGCGCCGCGGACATTTACCGTAGGAAGGACCATGACGAGCCAGCCAGCCTCCGACGGCCTCTTCGAGTCCTTCCGTCGGGCCGAGATGTTGATCGCCAGGCGCCGCCCGTTGGATGCGTTGCAGGCGCTGAGCCCCGTGCTGGAGAGCCGGCCCGACGACGTGTCGGTGCAGCTCCTGGCCGGCCGCGCGTACCTCAACTCGGCCCAGTTGCACCGGGCCGAGCAGGCGTTCGTCCGCGTGCTCGACCTCGACCCCGCCGATCACTACGCCCGCTTCGCGCTGGGCAAGGCGCTGCAGCGCCAGGGCAGGCTCGCCGAGGCCCACGCGCAGCTGAAGATGGCTGCGGCGATGGATCCGCGGCCCGAGTACCAGGAAGCGCTGGGCGAGGTGCGGGCGCGGATGGCCGTGGAAGGCGACGCTCAGGGCTGACGCCGTGACGTCTCTCACGGTGAACGGCCCGCTGTGCGGAACGGCACCGAGCCCCACCCCTTCCATCCGCCCATCCACACAAGCTAGCCTTCCCCTGCTACTGATGAGGCTGCCCTAACACGGCGCGACGGATGCGGGGAAGCAGCGATGCTCGGAAATTTCCTGATCGGACTACGGGAGGGCCTCGAGGCCTCGCTCGTCGTCAGCATCCTGATCGCGTTCCTCGTGCGCACCGACCGGCGCTCGGTGCTGCCCAAGGTGTGGCTCGGGGTCGGCATCGCCGTCGCGATCAGCGTGGGGGTGACCTTCGCACTGGCCGTCACCGAGCAGGCGCTCACCTTCACGGCGCAGGAGTCGTTCGGCGGCACGCTGTCGATCATCGCGGTCGGCTTCGTCACCTGGATGATCTTCTGGATGCGGCGCACCGCCCGGACCATCTCGGGTGAGCTGCGTGGCCGCCTCGAGGACGCCATCCAGCTCGGATCGACGGCGGTGGTCCTGATGGCCGCGCTGGCGGTCGGCCGGGAGGGCCTGGAGACCGCGCTGTTCTTCTTCACCGCCGCCCAGGCGGCCGGCCAGTCCACCCAGCCACTGACCGGCTTCCTGCTCGGCATCGCGTTGGCCGTCCTGCTCGCCTACTTCATCTACCGCGGCGCAGTAAAGATCAACATGGGGAAGTTCTTCTCGGTCACCGGCGTGCTGCTGATCTTCGTCGCCGCCGGGATCCTCGCCTACGGGGTGCACGACCTGCAGGAGGCCGGAATCCTGCCCGGCGTCGGTGCACTGGCCTTCGACGTCAGCGCCGCCGTGCCGCCGGACTCCTGGTACGGCGTGCTGCTCAAGGGCATCTTCAACTTCTCCCCGCAGACGACCTGGCTCGAGGCCGTCGTGTGGGCGGCCTACGTGGCCGTCGTCCTCACCCTGTTCCTGCGGCCGCAGCACGTCACGCGCCCGGCCGCAGCCGTCGCGTCCAGCACGTAGGAGAACCATGTTCCGCAGGTCCCACGCCGGCCTGGCCGTCCTCGCGGCCGCCGGTGCGCTCGTCGGGTGCACCAGCACGGCGGCACCGTCGAACGCCGGTGGCGCAGCGGGCGGCCCCATCACCGTCACCGCGGCCGACACCGCCTGCGAGCTCGGCGCGGCAGAAGCGCCGGCCGGCACGATCAGCTTCACGATCAACAACACCGGCACGAAGGTCACCGAGTTCTATCTCTACGGTGCCGGTGACCGCATCATGGGCGAGGCCGAGAACATCGGCCCGGGGCTGACCCGCCAGATGATCGTCGAGGTCCCCGACGGCGGGACCTACACCACCGTGTGCAAACCGGGCATGGTCGGCGACGGCATCCGCACCGCCTTCACCGTCACCGGCAGCGCCACGCGTTCGGTGAACGACAGCGCCAAGCTCGCCGAGGCCACCGCCGGCTACCAGCGCTACACCGCGTCGCAGATCGAGGCTCTCGTGCCGAGGGCGCAGGAGTTCGTCGACGCCGTCAAGCAGGGCGACGTCGCGGCGGCCAAGGCCCTGTTCCCGGTCTCGCGCACCTATTGGGAGCGGATCGAGCCCGTCGCCGAGTCGTTCGGCGACATCGATCCGAAGATCGACGGCCGCGAGGACGACGAGCGCGCCCCGGGCGTCGGGTTCACCGGGTACCACCGGCTGGAGCGCGACCTCTGGGGCACCGGGCTGCAGCCGGACTCCGCCGCGGTCGCCGACCAGCTGATGGTCGACATCAAGGACCTGCAGACGCGCGTCGCGACCGTCGAGCTCACCCCGGTGCAGTTGGCCAACGGGGCCAAGGAGCTGCTCGACGAGGTCGCCACCGGCAAGATCACCGGCGAGGAGAACCGCTACTCGCACACCGACCTGTGGGACTTCGAGGCCAACGTCGCGGGCTCGCAGGCCGCCGTGGCGGCGCTGCGGCCGGTGATCGACGAGAAGGACCCGACCCTCGGCCCGACGCTCGACGCGCGCTTCACCGCGGTCGACCAGCTGCTGGACGGCTACCGCGCCGGCGACGGCTTCCGGCTCTACACCGAGCTCACGCCCGACGACATCAGGAAGATGACGGCCGCCGTGGACGCGCTGGGCGAGCCCGTGAGCCAGGTCGCGGGCGTCGTGACGTCGTGACGGCGCCCCCGGTCGGGGAGCGCCCGGCATGATCCGCCTCTCCCGGCGGCGGTTGTTCGGCGCGGTGGGCGCGGGAGCGGCGCTGGCCGGCGTGGGCGCCGTCGCGGCGTGCTCCACGGCGACCGCCGCCGCCGAGGCCGTCGTCCCGTTCCGCGGCGAGCACCAGGCCGGGATCGTGACAGCGGCACAGGACCGGCTGCACTTCGTCGCCCTCGACCTCCTGACGAGCGACCGCGCGCAGGTGACGGCCCTGCTGAAGAAGTGGACGGCCGCGGCCGAGCGCATGACGGCCGGCGCGGAGGCCACGCCGGGCGGCGCGGTCAACCTCAACCCGGAAGCCCCGCCCACCGACACGGGCGAGGCGCTCGGCCTGCCCGCTGCGTCGCTGACGCTGACGTTCGGGCTCGGCGCGGGGTTCTTCGACAAGCTCGGCCTGGCCGCGCAGAAGCCGCCCGGGCTCGCCGAACTGCCGACGTTCACCGGCGACCGGATCGATCCCGCGATCTCCGGTGGCGACCTGTGTGTCCAGGCCTGTGCCGACGACCCGCAGGTGGCGGTGCACGCGGTGCGCAACCTCGTCCGGATGGGGTTCGGCACCACCGAGGTGCGCTGGTCCCAGCTCGGGTTCGGGCGCACCTCGTCGACGTCGACGGCACAGGCGACGCCCCGCAACCTGTTCGGCTTCAAGGACGGCACGAACAACCTCAAGGCCGAGGACACCGCCGCGTTGCGCGACCAGCTCTGGGTGCAGCCCGGTGACGGGCCCGCGTGGCTCGACGGCGGCAGCTACCTGGTGGCGCGCCGGATCCGGATGCACGTCGAGATCTGGGACCGCACCTCGCTGACCGAGCAGGAGACGATCGTCGGGCGGTCGAAGGGCGAGGGCGCGGCGCTGGGGAAGGCGGCGGAGTTCGACCTCGCCGACTTCGCCACGACGGCGATCGACAAGGACGCGCACATCCGGCTGGCCTCGGCGCAGGCGCTGGGCGGGGTCAGGATCCTGCGCCGCGGCTACAACTTCGTCGACGGCAGCGACGGGCGGGGCCACCTCGACGCGGGGTTGTTCTTCCTCGCCTTCATGCGCGACCCGCAGAGGCAGTTCGTCCCGATGCAGCGGGCGCTGGCCAACAACGACCGGCTGATGGAGTACGTCGAGCACACCGGCTCGGGTGTCTTCGCGGTCCCGGCCGGCCTGGCCGGCGGCGCGTACTGGGGCCAGGGCCTGCTGGAGACCTGACGCCGTCTCCTGCATCAACCACTTGACACGATCTGCGGTGGTGACGTTAGAATTGGCCCAGCAACGAGGCACGACGCCACCGGGACGGCGACCGATCGAGAAGCACGGAGGGTGATCATCAGGACATCCCCCCACAATCGAGATCACCGGTAATCCTTCGTCGACGTGGGGCCCGGCCGTCATGGCCGGGCCCCACCCTGCGTCGTACCGCACGGTCCGCCGGGAAGGGATCGGAAAACGACGCTGATGGGTGTTGGCAGGCTCGACGACGAGGACTACCCGGCCGTCACGATGGGCCAGGCCGCGGAGCTGCTGGACGTCCAGCCCGCGTTCCTGCGCAGCCTGGACGCCGCGGGAGTCCTCACACCGCAGCGGTCCGGCGGCGGGCACCGCCGCTACTCCCGCCGCCAGCTCAGGCTCGCGGCCCGCTTGAGGGAGCTGTTCGACGAGGGGATGACGCTCGACGCCGCCGCCCGGATCGTCGGGCTGCAGGACGAGCTCACCGTCGCGCGAGCCCGCATCGACGACCTCGAAACCCAGCCGGATGAGCCGGGATCACTGCCCCTGCCGTAGCCCGGGTCAGGGGCTCCAGTGCCGGATCCAGGCCCCATCGTCGAGGGAGTGCGGGTCCTCCCCCGCCGCCCGGGCCGATCCCTCTGCCGCGCGGACGGCGCCGGCGAACCGGCGGGCCGCAGTACGCAGCTCGGCCTCGGGATCGACGCCGGCCAGCTTCGCGGCCGCGGCCAGCGCGAACAGCTGCTCGCCCACTCCGGGGCCGGTCGGCAGCAGCTCGGCGGGCAGACCGGCCTTCGCGGTCCGGCTGGTCAGCTTCGCCGCGAGCGCGACGGCGGGCTGGCCGAGCGGAACACCATCCACACTGGACTCGCGCTGCTTCTCGGTGCGCTTGATCTCGTCCCAGCGGTGTTCCTGGCGCTCCGCCGTGTCGATCGTCTCCGTGCCGGCGAACACGTGCGGGTGCCGGCCGACGAGCTTCGCGACCAGGTCGACTGCCACGTCGTCGATCCCGAACGGTTCCGCGTCCTCTTCGGCGACCCGGGCGTGGAACAGCACCTGCAGCAGCACGTCGCCGAGCTCCTCCCGCACGTCGCTGCCGTTGCCGTGCTCGATGGCCTCGTAGAGCTCGTAGCACTCCTCGACGAGGTAGGGAAGCAGCGACCGGTGGGTCTGCTCGGCGTCCCAGGGGCAGCCACCGGGCGACCGCAGCCGGTCCATGACGGCGACGGCGTCCAGCAGCGCGGCCCCGGCAGGCGCAGGGTCGCAGGTGAGCAGGACCTCCACGGCGGAGGCGTCGTCGAGCGGTTCGGCGCCCAGCGCCGTGCGGACGTCGTCGGGAACGGAGGGGTCGGCGTGCAGCCGCGCCGCCCCGCGTACCACCGGAACGGCGGCGGCCGGGAGCGCGCCGTCCCGGCCCAGGACGACGACCGTGGGCGACCCCGAAGAGCCGCTCGCGGGCTCGAGCATCGACTCCGAAGAGCCGCTTGCGGGCTCGAGCATCGACTCCGAAGAGCCGATCGCGGGCTCGAGCATCGACTCCGGAGAGCCGCTCGCGGGCTCGAGCATCGAGTCCGCCGTCAGCTCGCGGCAGCGGCGACGACGCCGCCCGACACCTGATCGGCCGGCACGACGCGCAGCGCGATGGGGTCCCACACGCCGTAGCGCGGGTTGACGCGCACCCCGAGCTCCTCGGCGACGGGCTGCAGCGTCCGCTGCCCGATGGAGACCAGCTCGTCCTGGCTGATCTGGCTCACCGCGGCGGGATCCGACGGCGCGTCGGTGCGCCGACCGGTGACCGTGAAGACGATCCAGGTGGACTGCTGCGGGTTGGGCTGGAAGTACACCGTGTTGCCCACCGGGGTGCCGAACACGACCGTGCTCGCGACGCCGGGCGCGGTGGCTCCGATGTAGACGATGCCGCGCTGCGAGGTCTGGGGATCGGCGAACAGCGCGTCCGCCCCCGGACCGCCTGCCGCCAGCTTCTGCGCGTCGGCCTCGGCCTGCTGGCGCGACGTGGCCGCCACGAGGTTGGCGGTGACCTGCAGGCCGCCGATCGCGCGCTTCGCCAGCGCCGCGGCCAGGAGGTTGTCCCGCACCTGCTGACGCAGGCCGGACTCGTCGAGGATCGAGTTCTGCAGGAGGGTCTTCATGCCGCCCTGCTGGGCGATGAACTGGTCGACGGCGGCGTCGGCGACCGTGACCTTCGCGGCACCGGCCTGCCGTTCCACGAGCCCGTGCAGGATCTCGTTGGTGACGACGTCGCGCGCCACCGCGGCCGGCGTGTCCTGCTGCGACGAGGCGGCCGGCACCCTCTTGAGCGCGGCCGACAGCTGCGACTGGACCGACTCCAGCGACACCGACGTGTCGCCGACGATCACCGCCGAACCCGCCTGGTCCGGCCCGCCGCAGCCGCTCACCACCGCACCGATGACCACCACCGCGGCCAGGACACCCTGCATACGCACTCGGAACACCTTACTCAGGGACCTCCGGCCGACCTGCGGGCGACCAGCACGACCGTCTCACGGACTCCCGGCGGGCCGGTCGGCGACCACCACGAGCGTGCCGCACACCTTGTCGGCGAACGTCTGCCGCCGCTCGTCCCACAGCGGCCAGAGGTAGCCGACCCCGAACGGCAGGAGGTCGAGCAGGTGCGCGACCAGCCGCACCACGGCCCGTCCGAACCCGATCGGCTGCCCCGTCGTGGCGCCGACCAGCCGGGTCCCCTGTGCGCGGCGACCGAGGCTCTGACCGGTGCGTCCCTGCCGGTACCCGCTGTTCCAGATCAGGAAGGCGGCGAACAGGAGCGACCCGAGCAGGAACAGCCCGGCCGCGGCGAGCGGGTGCCGCGTCCGGACCAGGCCGACCGACGCGACGAACACGACGGCGGGGATCGCGATCACGTCGACCAGATGGCTGCCGGCCCGGCTCACGAAGGAGGCCGGGGCCGGGTTCACGACCGGGCCGCCGCGACCGCCGGCACGAGCAGGTCGCGGAGCAGCTGCACGCACCAGTCGATCAGCTCGACGTCCCGCAGCTCGGCGCCGCCGATCCGCCCGCCCTCGACGGGCCGCGGCACCACCACCACGCGCGCGGCCTGCTTGTACTGCGCCTTGGGGTGCAGCCGCCGCAGGCGTAGCTGTGCGGAGTCGAGGAGATCGACCGGCCCGAGCCGGACGCCGGTGCCCGCCACGGTGACCTCGCCGACCCCCAGCGCCCGGCAGGTCTGCCGGAACCGGGCGACGGCCAGCAGGTTGTGCACGGGCGCGGGCAGCTCGCCGTAGCGGTCCTGGAGCTCGTCCACGATCGCGGTGAGCGCGTCCTCGTCGCCCGCCTCGGCGATCTTGCGGTACACCTCCAGCCGCAGCCGCTCGCCCGTCACGTACTCGTGCGGGATGTGGGCGTCCACGGGGAGGTCGACGCGCACGTCGGTGAGCGTCTCCTCCTCCTCGCCCGCACCGGCCCCGGCTTGGCGCCGGAACGCGGTGACGGCCTCGCCGACGAGCCGGATGTAGAGGTCGAACCCGACGCCCGCGATGTGCCCGCTCTGCTCCGCGCCGAGGATGTTGCCCGCGCCGCGGATCTCCAGGTCCTTCATCGCGACGGCGGCGCCCGCACCCAGCTCGGAGTGCTGCGCGATGGTGGCCAGCCGGTCGTGGGCGGTCTCGGTGAGCGGGTGCTCGGGCGGGAAGAGAAAATAGGCGTATCCGCGCTCGCGTCCCCGACCGACGCGCCCACGGAGCTGGTGCAGCTGCGAGAGCCCGAGGGTGTCCGAGCGCTCGACGATGAGCGTGTTGGCGTTGGAGATGTCCAGGCCGTTCTCGACGATCGTGGTGCACACCAGCACGTCGAACTCGTTGTGCCAGAAGCCGTTCACGGTGCGTTCGAGCAGGTCCTCGTTCATCTGCCCGTGCGCGACCGCGACGCGGGCGTCGGGCACCAGCGCGCGGATCTTCGCGGCGGCGCGGTCGATCGTCGACACCCGGTTGTGCACGTAGAACACCTGGCCGTCGCGCAGCATCTCGCGGCGGATGGACGCGGCCACCTGCTTCTCGTCGTAGGCACCGACGTAGGTGAGCGTCGGGTGGCGGTCCTCCGGCGGCGTGGTGATCGTGGACAGCTCCCGGATGCCGGCGAGGCTCATCTCCAGGGTGCGCGGGATGGGCGTCGCGCTCAGGGTGAGCACGTCGACGTGCGTGCGCAGCGCCGTGATGTGCTCCTTGTGCTCCACCCCGAAGCGCTGTTCCTCGTCGACGACCACCAGCCCGAGGTCCTTCCAGCGGACCGTGGCCTGGAGCAGCCGGTGGGTGCCGACGACGACGTCGACGGTGCCGTCGGCGAGACCCTTGATCGTCTCCTTGGCCTCGGCGTTGTCGGTGAACCGCGACAGCCCCCGGACGGTGACGGGGAAGGCCCGCATCCGCTCGGTGAACGTGTCCAGGTGCTGGGTGGCGAGCAGCGTCGTGGGCACGAGCACGACGACCTGCTTGCCGTCCTGCACGGCCTTGAACGCGGCGCGCACGGCGATCTCGGTCTTGCCGAAGCCGACGTCGCCGGAGATCACGCGGTCCATCGGCACCGGGCGCTCCATGTCGCCCTTGACCTCGTCGATCGCGGAGAGCTGGTCGGGCGTCTCGGTGTAGGGGAACGCGTCCTCCATCTCCCGCTGCCAGGGGGTGTCCTTCGCGAACGCGTGACCGGGCGCGGACTGGCGCGCCGCGTAGAGCTGCACGAGCTGTGCCGCGATCTGCCGGACGGCCTTGCGCGCGCGTCCCTTCGTCTTCGCCCAGTCGCCGCCGCCGAGCTTGTTGAGCGTCGGGACCTCGCCGCCGACGTAGCGGCTGATCTCGTCCAGCGCGTCGGTGGGGACGAACAGGCGGTCGGCGGGCTGTCCTCGTTTGCTGCTCGAATACTCGATCACGAGATATTCGCGAGTTGCCCCCTGAATCTCCCGGCGTCTCATCTCGACGAACTTGCCGATGCCGTGCTGGGAGTGCACGACGTGGTCGCCGGGCTTGAGGGTCACCAGGTCGACGGTGTTGCGCCGGCGCGACGGCATCTTGCGGGTGTCGGTGAGCCCGGCACGGTTGCCGGTCAGGTCGGCTTCCGACAGCACGACGAGCGAGCCCGCCGTGAAGCCCTGCGCGATCCGCCCGCAGGTGACGGTGACCAGGCCCTTGTCCGGCTCCTCGGTGAGCTCCTCGACGAGGGCGGCGGGCACGTCGGCCTCGCGGAGCTGCTCCAGCGCGCGCTGCGCGGTGCCCTGGCCCCCGACGACGAGCACGGCGGTGCCGCCGGTGGCGGCGTGGGCGCGCAGGTCGGTGAGGGCGCGGTCGGTGTCGCCGCGGTAGGACTCGACCTCGTGCGCGGGCGGGGCGAGCGCGTCGTCACGTCCCGAGAGGAGCGGGCTGAGGCTGAGGACCGGGTGCCCGGTGGCGGTGGCGTGCTCCAGCACCTCGGCGAGGCCGCGGTAGGCCGACGAGCCGACGTCGATCGGCGCCTCGCCGCCTGTACCCGCGGCGAACCAGGACGCCTCCAGGAACTCCTGCCCGGTGCGGACGAGATCGGCCCCGCGCGTGCGGATGCGTTCGGGATCGGCGACCAGCAGCACGGCGTTCGCCGGGAGCAGGTCGGTGAGCAGCTCCAGCTCGCCCCCGACCAGCACGGGGATGAGCGACTCCATGCCCTCGGCCGGGATGCCCTGGCTCAGGTGGTCGAGCAGCTCGCGCAGCGGGGGGTTGTTCTCGTGGACCTTCGCCAGGGCCGCGGCCTTCGACCGGACCGGCTCGGTCAGCAGCAGCTCCCGGCAGCCCGGCGCGACCAGCTCCTCGACCGGCCCGACGGAGCGCTGGTCGGCGACGGCGAACGAGCGCAGCTCGCTCACCTCGTCGCCCCAGAACTCGACCCGGACGGGGTGCTCGGCGGTCGGCGCGAAGACGTCGACGATCCCGCCGCGCACGGCGAACTCGCCGCGGGCGGTGACCATCTCGACGCGCGTGTAGGCCAGCTCGACCAGCCGTACGAGCAGCGCGTCGAAGTCGTACACGGTGCCGACGCGCAGCTGGATCGGGTCCAGCGCACCCAGCCCGGGCGCGATCGGCTGGATCAGGCTGCGGGCGGCGGCCACGACCACCCGCGGCGGCGCGGCCGTGCCCAACCGGCGGAAGATCGACAGCCGGCGGCCGACCGTGTCGGGACGGGGCGAGAGCCGCTCGTGGGGCAGGGTCTCCCAGCTCGGGAGCACGACGACGTCGTCGATCAGATCGGCCGTGGCGGAGGCGAGGTCCTCCGCCTCCCGGTCGGTGGCGGTGACGGCGAGGACGGTGCGCCCCTGCGCCAGCCCGGCGGCGAGGAACGGGCGCAGCGCGGCCGGGCCCTCGATGCGCAGCGCGGGGGTGTCGACCGGGCGGACGTCGCGGGCGGCGTCGAGCACACCGCGGAGGTCGGGATCGGAGAGGGCGGAGGCGAGCAGACCGGAGAGCTTGGCCACGATCGGGTTGTCCCCTTGCAGATGTGGGCGCACGCGGAACAGACCCCTACCCGGAACAGATGCCCGGGATGGGGTCTCCCGGCCAGGTTACGCCCCGGACCGACGCGGGCCGGGGCAGGGGCGGGCCGGTGTCGCGACCACCGGCCGTCGCGCCGGAGCCCGACTGCCCGCGACGCCGGTGCAGCTCCGGGCGCAACCGGCACTCCACTCAGCCCAGGCCGAGCACCACGACCGGGACGGCGACGGCCACCGCCGTGACCGCGGCGGCCATCACGGCCGTGCGAGGTGAGCCGCCCCGGTCGCGGGCCGCGGCCGCACGGGCGTCGCGGCGCCTGCGTGCCGTCTGCAGTGCACCCACCACGAGCAGCGCACCCACCGCCAGGAGGGCGAGCGGCGCCGTGAGCGTGTCGGGGAACCAGCGGGACAGCACCACCGGCACGGTGACGAGCGTCGCGACCGACCCCACCCCCAGCAGCACGAGGTCCCGCAGCACCACCCCGGCCGCCACCAGCGCCACCGCCGAGGCGATGGCCAGCCAGCTGCCCCAGTCCGTCGAGACGGTGAGCATCGTCGCGATGACGGCCGTCGCCCCGCCCAGGACGTACGCGGCGGCGCGGGCGGCGACCACCGCGCCCCAGCCGAGCAGGAGCCACACCACCCCGACGCCCCACACGGCGAGACCGGCGACCTCGGTGTCGCCGTGGGGCAGGTGCGCGGCCGCCGCTCCCGCCAGCACCGCCAGCGCCGCGAGCAGCGCGGCCTGCTGCAGGACAGTGCGGTTCCACGCCCAGAGCAGCGCGCCCAGCAGCGCGGCCCCGGCGGCGGCCAGCAGCACGACCGACTCGTCCGGGGCGCGGAGGACGTCCTCGCCCAGCAGGCCGAGCCCGGCGGCGACCAACGCGACGCACAGCACCCAGGACACGGCCCGCAGGCGGCGGGTCACGGCCCCGAGGCGCTTCGGCAGCGCCGCTCCGGCGGCGAGCAGTGCCGCCGCCGCGCCGAACGCGACCGCGAGCCGAGCGCCCTCGCCGAGGTCGGACCAGTAACGACCGGTGATGGTGGCCGCCGCGACCAGTATCAGGACCCCGCCGATGTAGCCCAGCCCCTCCGTCACGAGCGACGCGGCGCGTGCCGGGTGCGCCCCCGCGGGAGCGCCCGATTCCGCCTCCCGGATCCGGCGGGCCTGTTCCTCGGTGATCAGGCCCTGCGCGACCCAGCGGTCGAGCCTGCGGGTGAGGTCGTCGGCGCTGATCGGGTCGGCGCTGATCGGGTCGGCGCTGATCGGGCGCGACCCGCCGGACTCCGTCGTCATGCCCGGATCATGGCGCGGCGCAGAGGCGGCGCCCAGGACCGAACGGCCGGTCCGGCCGGCCGTCCGGCCCGGCGTCGACGAAGGGGTTGACCGCGCGGCGCCCTGCCGCAACAGCCCACGGCCGTACTTCTCCCCGACTCACACACGTCAGGCGCGTCCAGGGTTCCGCCCCTGCTCGCCAAGGCCTGCGCATTCACCCTGCAGTACAGCGGCGCCGACGGCAGTGTCGGCAATCCCGACACGAGGGTCGGGGCCCAGGCCTCGCGGTTCCCGGACGCCGGGCCCGTCATCGCGTCGGCGCCCAGTTCCTTCTGGATCTACGGGGCGGCCATCGCCTCCGACGGGGGGAAGCTGCAGCGCGCCTCGAACCTGCCGTGCTACACGAACATCCTGGCCGGTGCCCTCACCCACGACCATGGTGTCCCTCCCTTTCGACCCGCCCGGCACACCGCATCGGCGGATGTCCGGATCAGGGGAAACGCGAAGGGCGCTCCGGTTCACCCAGGGGTTACGCCGGCTGCGCCCGGACGCAACAGAGGGCGGCTGTACTTCGTCCCGACTCACACACGTGAGGCGCGTCTAGGGTTCCGCCCCTGCTCGGCAGGGGGTCTGGTCCGAGAGACGCAGGTGGCCGCGGCCACCCCCACGGCGGGACAAAAGCCCGGGAGACAGCTGGTGGTGCCGGCTGCTGGCCGGCCGGTGCCCCGACCGTGAGGACGAGGCATGACCGATGATCTCCACGCGAACTACGGGCCCGAGGCGGCGTTCGCCGTCGCCGCCGAGGCCGGACTGCCCACCACGAAATGGGAGGAGGAGATCGCTCGCGGCCTGGAGCTGGGGCTTCAGGGTGCGGACTCGATCGTCGACCGACGCATCCCGACGTTCTCCCGCGGCGAGCTGCCCCACTTCGCCGGCATCAACACCTTCCTCAAGGCCCCCTACGTCGAGGACGTGCGCCGCTGCGGCGAGTACGACGTGGCCGTGCTCGGCGCTCCGTTCGACGGCGGCACCACCTACCGTTCAGGCACGCGGTTCGGCCCGCAGGGCATCCGCAAGATCTCCGCGCTCTACGGGCCGTACAGCTTCGAGCTGGGCGTCGACCTGCGCGAGACCATCACCATCGCCGATCTCGGCGACATCTTCACGATCCCCGGCAACATCGAGAAGACGTTCGACCAGATCAGCAAGGCCGTCTCCCACGTCTACTGCTCCGGCGCCTTCCCCGTCGTGCTCGGCGGTGACCACTCCATCGGCTACCCCACGGTCCGCGGCGTCGCCCCGCACCTGAACGGCGGCAACCTCGGGATCATCCACTTCGACCGCCACGTCGACACCCAGGAGACCGACCTCGACGAGCGGATGCACACCACCCCGTGGTTCCACGCCACGGACATCCCGAACGTGCCGGCCAAGAACCTCGTGCAGATCGGGATCGGCGGCTGGCAGGCCCCGCGGCCCGGCGTCGCGGTCGGGCGGGAGCGCGGCACCACCGTCATGACCGTCACCGACTGCGTCGAGATGGGCATCGCCGAGGCCGCGCAGCGCGCCCTGGACGTCGCGTGGGACGGCGCCGACGCCGTCTGGCTCTCCTTTGACGTCGACTGCCTCGACGCGGCCTTCGTCCCGGGTACCGGCTGGCCCGAACCCGGGGGCTTCCTGCCCCGCGAGGTCCTGAAGTTCATCCAGACGATCGCCGACGCCGCCCCGCTCGCGGGGATGGAGGTCGTCGAGTGCTCCCCGCCCTACGACAACGCCGAGATCA
>JBBQEF010000121.1:0-15113 GCA_038320445.1 Mycobacteriales bacterium | reverse complement strand
CGGACCCCTGGCCTCCGCCCGGCGCCGCTCGGACCTCGCTCGCGCCGACGCCGGGGCGGTGCTGCGCAGCGTCCTCGACCGGCGGGCCGCGGCACGGCTCGACGAGCTGGCACCCGAACGCATACCGGTGCCGTCGGGCTCGCGGATCGCGCTGGACTACTCCGGCGAGCAGCCCGTGCTGGCGGTGCGGTTGCAGGAGGTGCTGGGCTGGACGGCGACCCCGACCGTGGCCGGGGGGCGCCTGCCGGTCGTGCTCCACCTGCTCTCCCCCGCGGGCCGGCCGGTGGCGGTGACCGCCGACCTCGCGTCGTTCTGGGCCGGCCCGTACGCGCAGGTGCGCGGTGAGCTGCGCGGGCGGTACCCGAAACACGACTGGCCTGCGGACCCGCTGACGGCTGCGCCTTCACGGCGACCCGGCCGCTGAGGGGTCGAACGCGTGTTCTAGCCTGACCGACCGTGGACGACACGCAGAGCACCGAGCCGGTCCCGGAACCCGCCGCCGCGGCGGCAGACCCGGTGGACTCCCCGCCGAAGCGTGGCCGCGGCCGCCCCAAGGGTTCAGCGGCCCGCACCACCCGCACGGTGGAGCTCACGCTGACCGTCAGCGGCACCGCTGACGGCGAGTGGCAGGCCGAGCTCAAGCAGGGCGCGGCGTGGCTGGAGCGTGGCCTGCCGGTCACCGCCGCCGCCGTCCTGCGTGCCGCGCAGGAGCTGCACCCGCAGCTCGCCGAGCCGATCGGCGCCGTGATCGGCGCCGCCCGGGAGCAGCGTGCGGCGAAGGTCGCGGAGCTGGAGGCCGAGCTGGAGCAGGCGCGCAAGGCACTCGCCGAGATGGACGAGCAGGCCCCCGTACGCTGACGGGCGTGAACGCGATCGATCCGGAGAAGCTCAGCACCTGCCTGCAGGTGCTGTCCGAGATCGAGGCGCTGCCCCCCGAGCACCCCGACGCCCTGGCGGTGCGCCGGGCCACGGCCGGCCTCTGGAAGTCGGTGAAGCTGGCCCGCCGCCACGCCAGGCGCGACGAGGTGGCCGCCGCCGACCACGCCGTCACGGCGGCCACGGCCACCGGCGCCCCCGGCCGCATCGACGACGAGACCGAGGGACTGCCGCTGGTGTCCGCCGCCGCCGGCGCCACGGCGGGCACGCTGCTGCGCTCGCGGGCCTGCTACACCTGCAAGAACCGGTACACGGTGGTCGACGCGTTCTACCACCAGCTCTGCCCCGACTGCGCCGCGCTCAACCGGGCCCGGCGCGACGCCCGCACCGACCTCACCGGCCGCCGTGCCCTGCTCACCGGCGGGCGCGCGAAGATCGGCATGTACATCGCGCTGCGGTTGCTGCGCGACGGTGCCCACACCACCATCACCACCCGCGTCCCGAACGACGCCGTGCGCCGCTTCGCCGCCATGTCCGACAGCGCCGAGTGGCTGCCCCGGCTGCGCGTGGTCGGGATCGACCTGCGCGACCCGGCTCAGGTCGTCGCGCTCGCCGACACCGTCGCCGGGCAGGGACCGCTGGACATCCTGATCAACAACGCGGCCCAGACGGTGCGGCGCTCCCCCGGCTCCTACGCGGCGCTGGTCGAGGCGGAGCGCACCCCGCCACCGGTGCTGGTGGACGTGGTCACGTTCGAGCACGTGTCCGACGCGCATCCCGCATCGCTGGCGGGCAGCCTGTCCTCGCACCAGGTCCCCCACGCCGTGACGGAGCGGGCCCTGACGGCCCGCAGCGCGTCCCCGGAACGGATCGCCGCGGGCACCGCCATCGACGCGGGCGGCCTGCTGCCCGACACCGCCCCGGTCAACAGCTGGACCCAGCGCGTGCACGAGGTCGACGCGCTCGAGCTGCTCGAAGTGCAGCTCTGCAACCAGACCGCCCCGTTCATCCTGGTCAGCCGGCTGCGACCGTCGATGGCCTCCTCGCCCGCCCGCCGCACGTACGTGGTGAACGTCTCGGCGATGGAGGGCCAGTTCAGCCGCGCCTACAAGGGCCCCGGCCACCCCCACACGAACATGGCGAAGGCCGCGCTGAACATGCTCACCCGCACCAGCGCGGGCGAGATGCTGGAGCGGGACGGCATCCTCATGACCGCCGTCGACACCGGCTGGATCACCGACGAGCGGCCGCACCCGACCAAGCTGCGGCTGGCCGAGGAGGGCTTCCACGCCCCGCTCGACCTCGTGGACGGCGCCGCGCGGGTGTACGACCCGATCATCCGCGGCGAGGCGGGCGAGGACCTGCACGGCTGCTTCCTGAAGGACTACGCCCCCAGCAACTGGTGAGGTTGGGCCGGACCCGTGATCGGCCGCGTCACGCGGCGTCGCTCGCCGCCGGCTGGCTCACCAGCGTGCGGCCGTCGCGGAACCGGACGCCGTCGGAGCACCGCACCTCGACCTTGCCGCCCGCGAACTGCTCGGTGTAGAGCCGCGCGTACAGCCCGTCGAGCGCGAGCAGCTCGCTGTGGGTGCCGCGCTCCACCACCGTCCCGTTCTCGACGGCGAGGATCACGTCGGCGCCGAGGACCGTGGAGAGGCGGTGGGCGATCGCGATGGTCGTGCGGCGCCTGGTCGCGTTCTCCAGCGCCTGCTGCACCAGCCGTTCGCTGGTGGTGTCCAGCGCGCTGGTGGCCTCGTCGAGGATGAGGATGCGGGGGTCCTTGAGCAGCACCCGAGCGATGGCGAGCCGCTGCTTCTCCCCGCCGGAGAGCCGGTAGCCCCGCTCGCCCACCACGGTGTCGTACCCCTCGGCGAACGAGACGATCCGGTCGTGGATGTTGGCTGCTCGGGCCGCGGACTCCAGCTCCTCCTGCGTGGCGTCGGGCTTCGCGTAGCGCAGGTTGTCGGCGATCGTGGAGTGCAGCAGGAACGTGTCCTGCGTGACCATGCCGATCGCATCGGCCACCGACGCCTGCGTGAGCTCCCGGACGTCCTGCCCGTCGATCAGCACCCGCCCGCGGTCGACGTCATAGAGGCGCGGGACCAGGTAGGACAGTGTGGTCTTGCCGCCGCCGCTCGGACCGACGATGGCGGCGAGCTGGCCCGGCTCCACGCTGAACGAGACGTCCCGGATCGCGTAGACGGGTTCGGCGGCCTGCTCGACGACCCCGGCGCCGGGCACCTCCCCGGGCGGGTAGGCGAACCACGCGTGCTCCAGCTCGATCCGCCCGGCCACCGCCTCCAGCGCTCGGGCGTCGGGGGCGTCGACGATGCGGGGCGTCAGATCCAGGTAGTCGAAGATCCGCCCGAACAGCGCGAGCGAGGTCTGCACGTCCAGCGAGACCCGCAGCAGGTTGACCGTCGGGAACAGCAGCCGGGTCTGCAGCGTCGTGAACGCGACGATCGTGCCGGCCGTGACCGCCGTGCCCGAGCCCATGACGATCAGGACACCCGCCACCAGGTACACCAGCGCCGGTGTGATCCCGAGGAACGTCTGGACGACGGCGAAGAACGACTGCCCCGTCATGGCCTGCCGCACCTGGAGATCGACCTGCCGGGCGTTCTCCTCGCGGTAGCGCTGGATCTCGTAGGACTGCCGGTTGAACACCTTCGCCAGCAGCACGCCCGACACCGACAGCGACTCCTCGGTGATCGCGGTCATGTCCGAGAGCGACTCCTGGGTGCGCCCGGCGAGCCTGCGCCGCACCCGCCCGACCCTGATCTGCAGCACGACGAACAGCGGCACCAGCGCGACGGCGACGATCGTGAGCTGCCAGCTCAGCAGCAGCATCGCCACGAGCGCGGCCGCCACCGTCACCACGTTGCCGAGGATGGAGCTGGCCGTCTCCGACAGCACCGACTGGACGCCGCCCACGTCGTTGGCCAGCCGCGACTGGATCGCCCCGGTGCGGGTGGCGGTGAAGAACGACAGGTCCATGCGCTGCAGGTGCTCGAACAGCCGGCTGCGGAGATCGGCCATGACGCGGTTGCCCAGCAGGGTGGTCTGGTAGGTCTGGAAGACGCCGATCAGCGCCGTCACCACCGGCACCGCCACCATCCCGCCCACCAGCCAGGCCAGCAGCGACAGCCGCACGCCACTGCCGTCGGTGGGGAACAGCGCGCGGTCGAACACGGCCTGCGTGAGGAAGGGCGTCAGGATGCCCAGCCCGCTGGAGAGCACCACCGCCACCACGATCGTCACCAGCATCGCGCGGTAGGGGGTGAACAGCGCCCACACCCGCCGGCCCAACCGGTCCGGCGCCATCGGGGAAGCCTGTGCCATCGGGGAAGTATGGGGCTCCGCGTCCACCTTCGCGCTCACCGACCGTCGAGCCAGGCCATGATCTGCTCCGTGTGCTCCCCCACCGCCGGGACCGGGTCCAGCCGTGGCGGCCGGCCGGGCAGCATGATCGGCGGGAGCAGGGTGCGCAGGGGGCCCACCGGCGAGCCGACCTCCACCCAGCGCTCGCGCAGCAGCGGGTGCTCCAGGACCTCGGCCACCTCGCGGCGGCGGCCGTGGGCGATGCGGGCGTCGGCGAGCCGCGCGGTCAGCTGGTCGCCGCTGAGGCCGGAGAGCGCGGCGTCGATCTCGCGGTGCAGGGCCGGGCGGTTCGCGACGCGGCGGGCTCCGGTGTCGAAGCGCTCGTCCACGGCCAGCTCGGGCCGGCCCAGCACCCCCGCGCAGAACGCCACCCACTCGCGCTCGTTCTGGATACCGATCACCACCTCGGTGCCGTCGCAGGCCGCGAACGTGCCGTACGGCGCGATCGCCGCGTGGCTCGTGCCCCGGCGTCGGGGCGGGGCACCGGATCCTGCCGTGTACTGCAGCGGGAACCCCATCCACTCCACGAGCGCGTCGAACAGGCTGATCTCCAGGTGCGTACCGGCGCCGGTGCGCTCGCGGTCGTACAGGGCGGCGAGGATGCCGGAGAACGCGTACATGCCCGCACCGATGTCGGCGACCGGGATGCCGGCCTTCGCGGGCTCCGCCTCGGTGCCGGTGACCGACAGCAGCCCGGCCTCGGCCTGGATCAGGAGGTCGTAGGCCTTCGCGTCGCGGTAGGGGCCCTCCGGGCCGTACCCGGAGATCGAGCAGGTGATCAGGCGCGGGTGCCGCTCGCGCAGCTGCGCGGCGCCGAGCCCGAGGCGCTCGGCCGCGCCGGGGGCGAAGTTCTGCACGAACACGTCGGCGCGCGCCACCAGGCGGGCGATCGTGTCGCGGTCGGCCTTGAGGTCGAGCGCGATGCTCTCCTTGGACCGGTTGAGCCACACGAAGTGGCTCGACATCCCGTGCGCCGCCTCGTCGTAGCCGCGCGCGAAGTCTCCTGCCCCCGGTCGCTCGACCTTGATCACCCGGGCGCCCAGCTCGGCGAGCTGGCGGGTGGCGAACGGCGCGGCGACGGCCTGCTCGCAGGAGACGACGACGATCCCTTCCAGCGGCAGCCCATGGGTGATCGGCACGGCCCGATCATGCCTCACCGCCCCAACGCGACCACCTCGTCCACGCCGAGCTGCAGGCCGTCGAGCAGCACGTCCGGAGCCGTCACCGCCGCCCGGTCCACGTTGACCCCGATGCAGCACGTGCCGTCGTGCGAGATCAGCGTGATCATCGCCGCGCAGCCGGGCAGCGGGCCGAACGGGTACATGCGGGTGATCCGCGACCCGGCGATGTACACCGGGTGGGAGACGCCCGGCACGTTGCTGACCTGCACGTCGTTGGCCGCCGTCATGCGCCCGGACACCGCGCCGACCACCGGGCCGGGCAGCAGCGCGAGCGCGGGCGCGATCAGGCCCACCGGGTCGACGGACGTGCCGGTGCGCGCGTCGAGCACGAAGGCCCGCACACGCCGGATGCGCTCGGCGGGGTCCGGCTCGTCCAGGGGTGCGGGGAAGCGGGCGCCGGTGAACCGGTTGCCGCCCTGCGGGTCGTCCTGGCTGCGCAGGCTGATCGGGATGCCGATGGGCAGCGTCGTGACCTCCGGTGCGCCCATCGCCAGGTGATAGCGCCGGAACCCGCCGAGCACGGCCGCGAGGAACCCGTCGCCCAGCGACCCGCCCGCCGCCTTGGCCCCGGCCTTCAACGCGGCGAGCGGCACCTCCAGCACCTCGAAGTGCCACTCCCCGCTGCGGTTCGCCAGCAGCGGCGACCCGGGCGGTCCGGACTCCACGACCCGCCCCAGCGCCCGCGCGGTGTCGAGTGCTCGCGACGCGGCCGCGAACGGCCGGGTCAGTACCCCGGCCCCGCGGCGCAGCACCTCACCCGGCACGGCGCGCACGGAACGCTCGACCTGCCCGGCCAGCAGCCCGGCCGGGGACTCCCGACCGGCCCGCGGCACCGGCGGTTCCGGCCGGAGCGGGTCGTGCTCGGGGGTCCGGCTGTGCAGCCGCGCCATCAGCTGCACGGCGCCGAGGCCGTCGGTGGCCGAGTGGTGGGTGGTGACGACGTAGCCCGCGCCGCCGCCGTCGAGCCCCTCGACCAGCAACGCACGCCACAGCGGCCGGTGCCGGTCGAACGGCGCCTCGGCGAACGCGGCGGTGACGTCGAGCAGCTGGCGCATCGACCCCGGCGCGGCGAGGTGCACGCGGGAGAGGTGGTGGCCGAGGTCGAGGTCGTCGACCGTCACCCAGGTCGGCGCGCCGACGCCGAACGCCGGGTCGACGACCCGCTGGCGCATCCGCGGCACCATCCGCGACGCCCACTCGTGGGCCGCGACCATCCGCTCCCAGTCCGGGGCACCGTCGAGGATCTCCAGCAGCGACACGTTCGAGCGCAGCCGCGGATCGCCGGTCTCCCCGCGCCACATCGCGGTCTCCAGCGCGTTCATCTCCGGCGCGGTGCCCCAGTCCAGCGGGGTGGCGACCGGCCCGGACGGTCCGAGCGTGACCGACACGCGGCCGACGGCCGGGCCGTCCCAGCCCGTGAGCGTCTCGACGTAACGGTCGCGGACCTCCTCGACGTGCTTGTCCAGCTCGTCCACCGTCCAGTCCGACGTCGGGATCGGCGGCAGCACCGTGACCTGCACGGTGCCCTCGCGGACCGTGGACGCGCCGCGCCACATCAGCTCGCCCGCGTTGCGGATCACGATCGGCACGATCGGCACACCGGCCTGCATCGCGACGTGGAACGCGCCCTTCTTGAACCGGCCCAGCGCAGGCGTGGCCGAGCGGGTGCCCTCCGGCGCGATGACCAGCGAGACGCCGTCGCGGAGCCGCTGCACGGCGGGCTCCAGGGCGGCCTTCGCCGACGCGGTGTCGGCGCGGTCCACGAACGCGACGTCGGCCAGCCGGAACGCGAGCCCGAACCCGGGGACGTTCGCCGCCTCCTTCTTCGCGACCGCGGAGAAGCCGCTGCGCAGCAGCTTGGCGATGATGATCACGTCGAGCTGGCTCTGGTGGTTGAACAGGAACACCGCGGGGCGCGTGTCGACGAGGTGCTCGGCACCGCGGACGTCGAGCTTGACCCCGCCCAGCGCCGTGCCGAACTCACCGCCGAGGGTGAGTGCGAGGTCGACGGCCTCGCGCCGGGTACCCGTACCCACCAGCGCGTTCACCGCGCCGAGTGCGATGCCGGTGCCGAATCCGCCGAGCGTCCCGCCGATGACGCCGAGCGTGCGCGCCACCTCGCGGGCACCCGGGCGGCCGCGGGAGCGGAAGTGCGCGATCGGCCAGTTCTTGCGGGCCGCCTCGGTCGCCAGCCCGGGTTCCGGGTTGAGCGCACGCGCGCGGCCGACGGTGGCGAGGAACGCCACGTCCTCGGAGCCGTTGGAGTAGGCATAGCTGTTGATCATGTCGATGCCGTGCGCCGCGCCGAACGCGCGGACGGCCGCGGCCTTGCCCGCCCGCCACAGCGGCGGCCCGCCGGGCCGACCGGTGCACAACCCGTTCTCGATCTCCACGGGCGTCACGAGCACGTGCTCGACGCCCATCGCGCGCGCCGCGGGCTCCACCTGGAACCGCGTGGCCGACGACGCCAGCACGACCGTGTGCCCGGCGCGACGGTGCGCCTCGACCAGGCGCCACGCCTCCGGGTAGAGCGAGCCCGCGATCCCCTGGGACCACAGCCGCTCCCCCAGATCCACCAGCTCCTCCTCGCTGCGCCCGGCCCAGGAGCGCATGCCGAGCACGAAGAACTTCTCGAAGTCGTCCTCCGTCGTCACCCCCCGGAGGCCGATCAGCAGCATCCGGCCGATGTCGGCGGGCGTGACCTGCCCGGACCGCACGTGGTGGCGGGCGAAGGCCCCCAACGAGTAGCCGTCGATCAGCGTGCCGTCGAAGTCGAAGAACGCGGCGATCTCCGGGCCCCTCGGCCCGGACTCGACGTCGGCGATCAGCTGTGCCTCGTCCCATTCCACGCTAGGGCTCAACACCCACCACCTCCCGCCGCGACGCGGCGTCGATCTCGTCGATCCTCGCGACCCTGGCCACCACCTCGCGCAGCTGCGCCGCGAACGCCTCGCGACGGACGCGCAGCTCGTCGCGCCCGGGGTCGACCAGATCCCGGTTGGCCGCCAGCTTGAGCGCGCTGCCGAACAGCTCCCGCGACAGCGACTCGGGGCCGTGCAGCCTGCCCTGCAGCAGCATCTGCTGGCCCAGCCCGCCGCACTCGTCCAGGAACTGCTTCTCCACCACCGGGTGCCGCGGGTCGCGGGCGGCCAGCCGTAGCGCCACCACGAGCTGTGCGTCGAGGAACGAGCGCAGCACCCGGTGGGCGATGAGGAAGTCGGCGCCGCCCAGCGACGCCTCCCCGTCCGGGCTGTCGCACGACGCGCCGAGCCGCGCCAGCTCGGCGCTGAGCTCGGTGCGGAAGGTCTCGCGGTCGGGGAAGAAGAACTCGAACTTGAGCAGGTCGCGCAGCGCGAGCGCCTCGTCCCACCGGCCGGTGGGCTCGGTGAGCAGCACGAGCTCGGCGATCGCGCGGTTGACGAAGTGGTGGATCGCACTGTTGCGGTAGAACGCGGCGATCAGGTGCTGGCCGCGCTCGATGGAGTAGACCGGCTCGTCGCCGCCCGCGTACATGGTGACGACCTTGCTCTCCGCGAGTGCCCCGAGCACCCGGCGCACGCCGGACTCGCTCTTCAGCGTGTCGGTGGACGCCACGAGGCCACGCTTCTCCAGGTACGCCTGCACCGGCTGCAGCACGCGCCGCACCTGCCCCAGCGTCAGGGCCCGGTCGCGCACGCCGAGCAGCGCGAGCGTCACCAATGCCGTCGCGACGACCGGGGTGACGCGGTTGATGCCGACCGCGACCTCGAACGCCACCTTCTGCAGCGCGAGGCGGCGCGCGGCGTCGTCGCCCGGCCGCTCCGGGAGCGCGCCCCGCAGCGAGATGGGGTCGGCGAACCGGACGTACGCCGATCCGATCGGCGAGAGCTGCGCCCTCGCGTAGCGGGCGAGCCAGGCCAGTCCCTCGCCCTTCTTCGGCGCCCCCACCTGCTCGGCGGCCATCGCGGACACCTCGCGGAGCTGGTCGTAGGTGATCGACACCGGCACGAGGTAGACGTCCTCGGTGCGCCCCTGCTCGACGGCCTCGGCGACGTTGGCCAGCAGCCCGTAGCGCGGCGCGCGCAGCTTGCCCGTGCGCGACCGGCCGCCCTCCATGTACCACTCCATGTTGAACCGTTTGGAGAGCAGGAACGCGAAGTACTCCCGCACGGCGAGCTTGTAGATCTCGTCGTCGCCGAAGCTGCGCCGGATGAACACGATGCCGGCCCGCTTGGCCAGCGGGCCGACGGGCCAGAACCGCAGGTTGTCGCCGCCGAGGACGTGGTTGCGGGGGAAGTCGTGCTGGGCGAGGACGTCGGCGAGCAGGAGGGGGTCGGCGTAGGAGCGATGGCTGGGCAGGAACACCAGCGCATGCCGCTTGTTGAGCTCGCGCAGCTTCGCCAGCCCCGCGTCGTCCACCTCGACGTTCCACGCACGCGCGTGCAGCGGGCGCAGGACACCGGTGAGCAGGTCGACGGCCAGCGGACTCATCGACGCCACGAGCCCGTGCAGGTCGACCGCTGCCGCCGCCGCGACCTCGGCCTCGGGCAGATCGAGGCGCGCGGCGAGCTCCCGGGTCCCGCGCCGGAACTCCGGGCTGCCGTCGACGGCCTCGACGATGTGCTTGGGCACCTTGTAGCGGTCACCCACCAGCGCCCGCTCGGCGCGGTCGAGCGCGAGGCCGGCCTGGCGGGCGACGAAGTCGCCGAACCCGATGTCTGCCCCGGGAACCCGGCGGCCGAACCGGTGCCGCAGATCGGCGACCGTGGCCGGCTCGGCGACGACCACCGCGGCCCGGTCCGGCTCGCGGCGGGCGATGCGGGCCTGGGCCCGGACCGGGGGGTGGCGCGGGTTGGTGAGCGCGACGACGTCGCTCCAACGCACCCGCCGCTGCCCGTTGCGCTCGCGCGGCAGCCACGCGACCCGCACCGGGGTCACCACGGCGTCGTCACCCCACCCGGACAGCGGCTGGGCCAGCGCGGATCCGCGCACCGGCAGCACGGCTGCCGGCACCACCCCGGACTGTTCCATCCACTCCTTGACCAGCCCGCGCTCGACCTCGCTCGCGGCCTCCACGAGCACGACCACCGGAGCCTCGCCACCCACCGCCTCCGCTGCCACGTCCATGTGCCCCCTCCCGTTCGTGCCCATCCTGTCCCATCCGAGGACGGCGGTCACCCGGTCCCGCGTTCCGCGGAACGCGACCACCACGAAACTGTCGGTGCCCGACGCCACACCGGGTCGAACACCGGTTCGATACCGAAGGGGAGTGCCCTGACCGCCACCACCGTCGATCCGACCACCGCGCTGAGCAACCTCCTGGGCGATCTCGGGAGCGGGCCCCGGGGGCCGCGAGCTCAACACCCGGGCGGAGCTGCGGATCACCCGCGACAGCCTCACCCCCGCCTGGGGCGGCGAACGCCTCGACCCCCACCCGATCCTCGAACGCCTCCGTCCCCGCCGACACCCGATGGCCGCCTGAGACACCCGCCCAGCGGTAGTGTCGCGGCCGATCCCGCCCGGACGGGTGCGGTGTTCCACGAACGTGCCGGAGGGCCTGTGAAGATCGCCCACCTCGTCCCGACGCTGCACCCCGGCGGCCCCGAGATCGGGTTGAGCGACCTCGCCGGCGCGGCCCGGGAGGTGGGCATCGAGATGAACGTCATCGCGATCGCCTCCACCTCGGACACCACCGAGGTCAGCGCGCTGCGGCGGGCCGGAGTGCCGGTCGACGAGCTGGGCCTGGCCCCCTGGGACCCGCGAGCGGTCACGCAGACCGCGAAGCTGCTGCGAAGCCGCCGCGCCGATCTCGTGCACACCCACCTGCCACAGGCCGACGTCGTCGGGGCGTCGGCGGCACTGCGCAACCGGATACCGGCCGTGTCGACGCTGCACCGCGTCGGGACCGAGGTGGCCGACCGCGGCGACCGGCTCAAGCGCACCGCCCGCATCTTCGCCCGGCAGCGGTTCATGGCGCGCACGATCGCCGTCTCCCAGGTGCAGCTCGAGTGGTACCACGGCCTCGGCGGACCGCACACCGACATCGTCGTCGTGCCCAACGGCGTCACCGACCCGGGAGAGATCGACCACGCCGTGCGGGAGCGGCGGCGACGGGCACTGGAGGTCGGCGACGACGACGTGCTCGCGCTGTCGATGGCCCCGATGCGCCGTGAGCAGGGCCACGAGTTGCTGCTCGACGCGGTGGAGGCGCTGCCCGACGGGCTGCCGCTCGTCGTCGCGCTTGCCGGGGACGGGCCGCTGCGCCCGTGGCTCGAGTCGCGCGTGGACGCCACCGACGCGCTCGCCGGGCGGGTCCGGTTCCTCCACCGCAGCCACCACCCCACCGAGCTGATGGCCGCCGCGGACATCGCGTTGCACACGTCCCGGGCGGGCGCGCAGCCCACCGCGCTGATCCGCGCGATGGCGGCGGGCCTGCCCGCGATCGCCACCCGCGTCGGTGGCGTTCCCGAGCTCGTCACACCCGCCACCGGCATCCTGATCCCGCTCTCGGCACACGCGATGGCCGACGCGCTCGTCACCCTCACCGAGGACGCGCCGCGGCGCGCGCAGCTCGGCGCGGCGGCCCGTACGCGCTTCCTGGCCGGGTTCGAGGCCGGGGGCTGGGCGCGCAGGCTGAAAGAGGTCTACGAGTCGGTGCTCGCCCGCTCCTGAATCCGCTCGACGCGCCGGGCGGCACACCGGCACACTCCGGGTCCGTGACCCCGTTTCTGCGCCGCGCCACCGCCGACGACCTGCCCGCCATCACCGTGACGGACGGCCGTGCGTTCGGGTTCCACCACTCCGACGCCGACGTCGAGGACTTCCGGCCGCTGTTCGACCCCCACCGGTTCGTGCTGGCCTGCGATCCCGCGGACGGCGCGATCGTGGGCCTGGGCGGCTCCTTCCCGTTCGACCTCACGCTCCCGGGTGGCGCGACGACGGCCGTCGAGGGCGTCACGTGGGTCGCCGTCAGCGCCACCCACCGGCGCCGCGGCATCCTGCGGTCGATGATGGCCGATCTGCACCGCGGCTACGTCGACGACGGCGTGGCGGTGTCGCTGCTGACCGCCAGCGAAGGTGCCATCTACGGGCGGTTCGGCTACGGCCCGGCGGTGTCGGAACGGCTGATCACGATCGAACGGCGGCGGGCGCAGTTCCGGCCGGGAACCCCCGACCCCGGCGGTGTCCGGTACGCCGACACCGACACGGCCCGCAAGCTCGCCCCGGACATCCACCGGCGCTGGTGCGCGGTCACGCCGGGCGCGCTCTCACGTAGCGAGCAGTGGTGGGACAACGCCCTCCTCGACCGCGAGCACCGGCGCTGGGGCGGCTCGGCCCTGTTCCACCTCGTGCACGCCGACGGCTACGCGTCCTACCGCACCGACGACGACACCTGCCATCTGCGCGACTTCTTCGCCGCCACCGACGACGCCCACGTCGCGCTGTGGCGGGTCGTGCTGGGCCTCGACCTCGTGAGCACGATCACCGCCCGCGACGTCCCGCTCGACGACCCGCTGCCCTTCCTCCTCACCGATCCCCGCCAGGTCCGCACCACCGGCCTCCCGGACGGGGTGTGGGCCCGGATCCTCGACGTGCCCGCGGCGCTCGGAGCCCGCACCTACGGCGCGGAGGTCGACATCGTGCTCACCGTCGAGGACGGGTTCCTGAGCCGCGGCGGCCGGTTCCGGCTGCGCGGCGGGCCCGAGGGCGCCACCTGCGAGCGGAGCGACGTCGCGGCGGACGCCGAGATCGAGATCCGGGCGCTGGGCTCGCTGCTGCTCGGCGGGCACCGGGCGCACACGCTCGCCCGGGCCGGCCTGCTGACCCCGCTGGGACCGGGCGTGCTCGCCCGGCTCGACGCGGCGTTCCGCGCGGAGCGGGAGCCGAGGTTCGGCACCCACTTCTGACGCCGGTCAGGGCGCGGCGGGGGCAGCCGGCTTGACCGGGGCCAGGCAGAGGACCGTGCCGGGCTTGCCCTCGACGCCCTGCCAGAACGAGCTGGTGGCGTCCGGGAAGTCGGAGCAGGCGAACAGGCTGGCGTCGATCACGGTCTTGTTCTCCAGCTTCCCGGCCACCTTGAACTGCGCGGACGGCTCGCCGCATCCGACCACGGCGATGTCGTCGGTGCCGGTCTGGGTGACGCACTGGCCGACCGCCGCCGTGACGGGCGCCGGGCTGCCGTTGGCGAGAACCCAGCCGACGCCACCGAGCGCGGCCGCGACGACCAGCAGGCCGATCACCTTGCCCGCCTTGCCGCGCTTGCGCGTGGGCACCGCGGCGGGGTCGTCGTCGACCGGGGCGGCTGTCGGGGCACCGGAACCCGCAGGCGGGCCGGCGGCCGTCCAGGGAGCCGGCGCCGACGGAACGGGCCACGACGCACCGGAGCCCTGGGCCTGCGGCCACGCACCGGGCTGCGGCTGGGCCTGTCCCTGCTGGGCCTGTCCCTGCTGGGCCGGACTCTGCTGGGCCGGACTCTGCTGGGGCGGGCGGCGCTGCGCGGGAACCGGCTGACGCGGACCCTGCTGCGCCGGGCCCTGCTGCATGGGGGGACGCGGAGGGGGGCCCTGGTGGGCCGGGTGCTGCTGGGCCGGGTGCTGCTGGGCCGAGTAGTGCTGCGGGCGGGGAGCGGGGCGACCCTGGGCGGCCATGCCCGGCATCGCCGGCCGCGGCGGCGGGACGGCCCGACGGCCGGCCGCACCTGCGGAGGCGTACTGCTGCGGGTGCTGGCTGCCGAAGTCGTTCATGATGTCTCCCCTGGTCCGCGCCCTCGCGGCGCCGTGGGGAAAGCATCCGTCGCGAGAGGGGTCCGGCGGCATCACCGCGGGGGCGCGGTTCGGGTACCCCCGGGGAAGGGTTTGCTTACCGTCCCGACACCCCGCTTACAGTTCCGCCATGGGCACCCGGCACATCGAGGACGGCATCGTGCGCGATTTCGGCGGGCGGGAGGGGCGGGTCAACCTCTCCTACGGCGCCTACCTGCACCTCGACGAGCTGCTCGGCGCCCAGCACCCGGTGAGCCGGCCCGAGCACCACGACGAGCTGCTGTTCGTCATCCAGCACCAGACCTCCGAGCTGTGGCTCAAGCTGATCCTGCACGAGCTGGGCGCCGTGCAGGGTCACCTCGCCGCCGACGACCTGCGGCCCGCGCTGAAGGGCCTGGCCCGCGTCAAGCACATCCAGCGCACGCTGACCGACCAGTGGTCGGTGCTGGCCACGCTCACGCCGTCGGAGTACGCGGAGTTCCGCAGCTTCCTCGGCACGTCATCGGGGTTCCAGTCGCACCAGTACCGGGCCGTCGAGTTCGTGCTGGGCAACAAGGACGCGGCGATGCTGGACCTGTTCGACCACGACCCGCGCGCCCGCGCCCAGCTGGCCGAGCTGCTGGAACGGCCCAGCGTCTACGACGAGTTCCTCCGCTACCTGGCCCGCCACGGCCATCCGGTGCCCGCGACGATCCTGGATCGCGACGTGACGCGGGCCCACGTCTTCGCACCCGATCTGGTGCCGGTGTTCCGCACCGTGTACGAGCACTCCGCCGAGAACTGGGAGGCCTACGAGGCCTGCGAGGAGCTCGTCGACCTGGAGGAGAGCTTCCAGCTCTGGCGGTTCCGCCACCTCAAGACCGTCGAGCGCATCATCGGGGACAAGCCGGGGACGGGTGGGTCCTCCGGCCTCGGGTTCCTGCGCGCCGCCCTC
>JBBQEF010000120.1:0-15141 GCA_038320445.1 Mycobacteriales bacterium | reverse complement strand
CCCGGGGTGTCGCGCAGCGCAGGGCCGGCGCCGACCGTGGCGTCGACGACATCGGCCCAGCGGGTCAGGGCCGAGTCGAGGAGCGCGACGTCCGCGTCGGTCGCGCCCTTCTGCGGACCGTAGACCGCCGCCGCACCGTGGGGCCCCAGCAGCGGGTTGTCCACGTCGCTGGCGACGACGAAACGGGTCTCCCGGATCCTCGGGTGCAGTGCGGACAGGTCGATCCGATCCAGCGCGCCGAGGGCGGCGCCGCCACGGGCGAGCTCGGCGCCCCGGTCGTCGAGCAGCCGCGCGCCCAGTGCCTGGAGCAGGCCCGCGCCGCCGTCGGTACTCGCGCTGCCGCCGATCCCGAGCGTCACCGTCGTGACGCCCCGGTCGAGCGCGGCCCGCACGACCTGACCCGTGCCGAAGGAGCTGGCGTCACATGCGGCCAGGCGGTCGGGCAGCAGCAGCGCCAGGCCCGACACGCCGGCCATCTCGATGACCGCGACGCCGTCGCGCTCCGCGAAGGCCGTCTCCAGCGGGTCCCCGAGCGGGCCCTGCGCCTGGACGGGGACGCGTTCGTACCCGGCGGCCAGCGCGGCGTCGACCGTGCCGTCGCCGCCGTCGGCCACGGGAACCTGGACGACGGTCACGCCGGGCCTGACCGCGGCGATGCCCGCCGCGACGCGGGCCGCGACCTCGGCCGCCGTCAGCGAGCCCTTGAACTTGTCCGGGGCCACCACCACCCGCATGCGTCCTCCTCCGGTCAGTCGAGCAGGGCGATGGCCGTGGGCGCGTGCTGGTCGAGCGTCGCCAGTTCCTCGAACTCGACGACGTTGTCCAGTTCGGTGCCCATGGAGATGTTGGTGACCCGCTCCAGGATCACCTCGACCAGCACCGGGACGCGGAACTCGACCAGCAGCTTCTTGGCCTGCTCGAACGCGGACTGCAGGTCGTCGGGGCGGTCCACACGCAGCGCCTTGCAGCCCAGCCCCTCGGCCACCTTGACGTGGTCCACCCCGTAGCCGTCGAGCTCGGGCGAGTTGATGTTGTCGAAGGCGAGCTGGACGCAGAAGTCCATCTCGAAGCCACGCTGCGACTGGCGGATCAGGCCGAGGTAGGAGTTGTTCACGACCACGTGGATGTAGGGCAGGTTGAACTGGGCCCCGACCGCCATCTCCTCGATCATGAACTGGAAGTCGTAGTCGCCCGACAGTGCGACCACCGTCGCGTCGGGATCGGCGACACACACCCCCAACGCGGCCGGCAACGTCCAGCCGAGCGGACCGGCCTGGCCCGCGTTGATCCAGTGCCGAGGCTTGTACACGTGCAGGAACTGCCCGCCGGCGATCTGCGAGAGGCCGATCGTGCTGACGTAGCGGGTGTCGCGGCCGAACGCGGTGTTCATCTCCTCGTACACCCGTTGCGGCTTGACGGGGACGTTGTCGAAGTGGGTGCGGCGCAGCATCGTGTGCTTGCGCTTGACGCACTCCTCGACCCACGGTCCGTAGTCACGCAGCCGTCCGGCCGCGTGGCGCTCCTTGGCCACCTCGACGAACAGCGTGAGAGCGGCGCCCGCGTCCGACACGATGGAGTAGTGGGGTGCGAACACGCGCCCGATCTGGGTGGGCTCGATGTCGACATGGACGAACGTGCGATCCCGCCGGTAGACCTCCAGCCCGCCGGTGTGCCGGTTGGCCCACCGGTTGCCGATGCCGAGCACGAAGTCCGACGCCAGGAAGGTGGCGTTCCCGTACTGCTGGGAGGTCTGCAGGCCCGCCATGCCCGCCATCAGGCGGTGGTCGTCGGGGATGGTGCCCCAGCCCATCAGGGTGGGGATCACCGGAACGCCCATGACCTCGGCGAGCTCCACGAGCAGGTCGCAGGCGTCGGCGTTGATGATCCCTCCGCCCGCCACGATGAGCGGCGCCGAGGCCGCCTGGAGCATGTCCAGGGCCTTCTCGACCTGCGCGCGGGAGGCGGCGGGACGGTGCACCGGGAGCGGCGTGTAGGTGTCGATGTCGAAGTCGATCTCGGTCATCTGCACGTCGAAGGGCAGGTCGATCAGGACGGGTCCCGGGCGGCCGGACCGCATGAGGTGGAACGCCTGGGCGAACACGCCGGGGACCTGTCCCGCCTCCAGCACGGTGACCGCCATCTTGGCCACCGGCTTGGCGATCGACGCGATGTCGACGGCCTGGAAATCCTCCTTGTGCAGCCGCGCCACCGGCGCCTGACCGGTGATGCACAGGATCGGGATCGAGTCGGCCGACGCCGAGTACAGCCCGGTGATCATGTCGGTACCGGCCGGACCCGAGGTCCCGAGGCAGACCCCGATGTTGCCCGCCCGGGTGCGCGTGTAGCCCTCGGCCATGTGCGCGGCGGCCTCCACGTGCCGGGCGAGCACGTGGTCGATGCCCCCGTCGCGTCGCATCGCCGCGTAGAACGGGTTGATCGCGGCGCCGGGCACACCGAACGCCTGCGTCACGCCCTCCCGCAGCAAGATCGCAACTGCGACGTCAGCGGCCGTCATCCGAGCCATCTGGTCCTCCCGTGGGCACCGCATCGGCACCGGTCGTCGGATTCATCGAATCGAGAGCGTGCGGTGCTCAACCGTTGCGTCCTGACAGTTCCTGCACCAGCTTGAGCAGACCCGAGTGGTCCAGCCCGCCGTCGCCGCGGGCCACCATCGCCGCGACCAGCTGGCTGACCACAGCGCCGAGAGGGATCACGACGCCTGCCTCGCGGGCGGCCGACGTCACGATCCCGAGGTCCTTGTTGTGCAGCGCCAGCCGGAAGCCGGGCTGGAAGTCGCGCTTGAGCATGCCGGCGCCCTTCCGGTCGAGCACCGTGCTCCCGGCGAGCCCCCCGCCGAGCACCTCGAGCGCGGACGCCATGTCGACGCCGTACGCCTCGAGGAAGACGATCGCCTCGGCCAGCAGCTGGATGTTGCCCGCGACGATGAGCTGGTTGGCCGCCTTCACGGTCTGGCCCGATCCGGCCGGCCCGACATGCACCACGGTCTTGCCGACGGCGTCGAGCACGGGTCTGGCTGCGGCGAAGTCCTCGGCCTCGCCGCCGACCATGATCGACAGGCTGGCCTCGATCGCCCCGATCTCCCCGCCGCTGACCGGCGCGTCGAGCACGCGGAGCCCTGCTTCCCGTCCGGCCGCCGCCACCCGCACGGACACGTCGGGCCGGATCGAGCTCATGTCGATGTAGAGCGCGCCCTTCCGGGCGTTGGCGAACACGCCGTCGGCGCCCCCGGTGACGGACTCCACGTCGGGGGAGTCCGGCACCATCGTGATGATCACATCGGCGTCCGCCACGGCACCGGCCACGTCGGAGGCGCCACGCCCGCCCGACTCGACGAGCGCCTCGACCGCCGCCGGGCTGAGGTTGTACCCCACGACGTCGAAGCCCGCCGTGACGAGGTTCCTCGCCATCGGCAGCCCCATGATTCCCAAACCGATGAAGCCCACACTGGTCATGTTCCGAGCACCCTCTCGCTGTGTGTGTGCGACGTCCCCGCCGCTTCGGAGCCGGTCGGCTCAGCCGGCGGCCGACCGTCGCTCGCGCGGCAGCCAGTCGAAGGACTCCCCGCTCACGCCGCTCGGCGAGTACTCCAGCCCGACCCAGCCCCCGTAGCCCGTGCCCGCGATGCGGTCGAGGAAGTGGGGGAGGTCGAGCTTGCCGGTGCCCGGCTGGTGCCTGCCCGGTGCGTCGGCGATCTGTACGTGCCCGATCCGGCCCGCCGCCCTGTCGATGGCTGCCTCGACGTCGTCGCCGTTCACCGAGAGGTGGTACACGTCGAACAGCAGCGCCACGTTGTCCACGCCGCCCTCCGCGACGGCCCGGTCGATCACGCCGAGTGCGTCCGCCGCCGTGAGCAGCGGGTAGCGCGGAGCGCCGCTGACCGGCTCCACGAGCACCGTGGCCCCGATGCGCTGCGCCGCCTTCGCGGCGAGAACCAGGTTCTCGACACCGAGCCGGTCCTGGTCGTCGACCTCGGCGTCGTCCTGGCGGTTGCCGTAAAGGGCGTTGAAGGCACGGCAGCCCAACTGCTCGCCCAGCCCGACGGTCACGTCGATGTTGTCGCGGAACTCGCTGGTGCGCGCAGGCCACGAGACCAGGCCACGGTCGCCACCGGGCATGTCACCGGCGAAGAAGTTGAGCCCGACGAGCTGCACGCCCGCATCGGTGATTGCCGCGGCGAACCGCGCGACCTCGGTGTCGGTCGGCACCGCCACCGGCCACGGCCACCAGAACTCGACCGCGGTGAAGCCCGCCTGTCGCGCGGCCTCCGGCCGTTCGAGCAGCGGCAACTCGGTGAACAGGATGGACAGGTTGACGTCGTACCGCAGGCCGCTCACGCCGAACTCCGTTTCGCATAGCATAATTTAACTTTCGCAGAAGCAGGGTAGGACGGGTCGACGACCACCGTCAACCACGACCCGCGCCATCCGGCCTCCGCGGGCGGTCGGTCGATCACCCTCGCCGCGGCGAGGGTGAGGCAATCGGGGAAGTCCGCCGCCCACGCGACCTCCTCGAACACCGACCGCGCCCGGGGAAATCGAGAGGTGCGGTACGCCTCGTCGCCCGTCTCGGTCCGGATCGCCGTGAGCACGTCGTCGACGACCCGGCGCAGCTGGTCCGGGGTCATGGGCCGCCCCGTCTCGAGGAGGACCCCGTGTGTTCCCACTGCCACACCTGCGCGCGAGAGATCTCCGCGGTGGCGGCGTCCTCCATCAGGTTGTGGATGGCCACAGCCCCGTTGCCGCCCAGCCACGCCTCGATGTAGCGCAGGCCGACGCCCACGTTGGTACGCAGTCCTTCGGTCGTGCGCCCGGGGGGAATCCCGCGCTGCCCCTGGGCGAGGACGAACACGTCGTTCCAGAGTCGGGCCTCGAGGTGGCTCTCGATCTTCGACAGGTAGAAGTACGGGCCGCTGCCGCGCTGGAGCAGCGCCGCGGCGTTGTGGAAGACCAGGGCGGCAACCGCGGGTGCGCCGTCCACGAACGGCCGCGGCTCGTCGAAAGGCCAACCGTGGGGCCGGGCCACGACCACCGCGGTGCGGCCGTCGTCGCGCAGCCGGCACTGCCGACCGTCCGATGCGTCGTGGGCGAGCACGCCGCGCGCCGCATCGGCGAGCACGACCTGGCTCGTCACGACGTTGCGCCGGTGCGGCGTGTCGGCATCCTCCAGGCCGTCCAGCCAGGCATGGGCTCCGGAGTTGAGCGAGTTGATCGCCATCTTCGGCTCGGGTGGCCCCGTGATCTCCACACGCCGGTCGACGAGTTCCGCCGGGGCCGGTGCCACGGTCCAGTCGGCCGCGGACCTCCCGCGTCTCCGGGAGGAGGTCGAGGCGGCCGGTGCGCCCGATCTCCTGCCTGTGGACGCGGCGTCGCTCGAGCAGCTCGCCGCGCCGTGCGCCGAACTCGCGCTGCAACCGCGCAACGAATCCGAGCGCGCCGGGCGTCAGGATCTCGTCTCCGCGCTCGACGGCGTGCCCGGTCACCTCGATACCGCCCACGCCGCCATCAGTGGACATGTCCGCTCACCCTCACCCTCCACGCCGGCGGTTACGTCCCAGGTGACGCCATCCGCCCGGCGAGCCACAGGCCCTTGAGCAAGGTGCCGAGGCCACGGGAGTCGTCGAGCGCCCGCTACGGGCGTGGCCTACTGTGATTGTCGGCACCGTCTCCGAGGACGGAGTACCGAGTACGGCGAGCATTCTGCGCTGCGGGTGCTGTATTCTGCAATACGGAATCGCCGGACGGCGATCAGGGGCCGGACGAAGGTCGAGGCGACGGGGTGACGGGTCCGCAGCGTGACAGCAGCGTGCAGTCGGTCGGCCGCACGTTCGAGGTGCTGGAGGCGATCGCCCGGCTCGGTGGGGCAGCGTCGCTCTCGGAGATCGCCGCGGCCGTCGGCCGCCCTGCCCCGTCCGTGCACCGCCTGGTGCGCACCCTGGTGCCGCTGGGCTATGTCCGTCAGGACGCCTCGCGCCGCTACGCCCTCGCGCCGGGTCTGATCCGGCTCGGGGACGCCGCGGCACGCCAGCTCGGGATCGCGGCGAACCCGGTCTTGACGGGGCTCGTGGATGCCATCGGCGAGTCGGCCAACATGGCGGTCCTGGACGGGACGCACGCGCTGTACGTCGCCCACGTCGCGGGTAGGCACGCCATGCGGATGTTCACCGAGGTCGGCCGCCGCGTGCCGCTGCACTCGACCGGTGTCGGGAAGGCCCTGCTCGCGCAGCTTCCCGAATCCGAGGCGGCCACCCTGCTGACGTCGAGCGGCATGTCCAGCATCACCGATCACACCGTGACCGAGGTGGACCAGCTCCTGCACGAGCTGAGTGGTGGCAGCGCGCTGGGATACTTCGTCGACAGCGGCGAGCAGGAGATCGGGGTGTCCTGTGTCGCCGTCCCAGTGCCAGGTGCACCGGTCCCAACCGCCATCTCGATCTCGGCACCGACCCCGCGGATGACCCCGGACATCACCCGGCGCTCCGCCGCGGTGCTCCGCGCCGCCGCCGAGTCGTTGGCGGCGCAGTTCGCGGCGTGAAGCGGGCCGTTGCGCCGTAGGAGGCGCCTGGTCGCGGCCTCGCGCCGACTACGGTCGTGGTCGTGCGCCCGGCGGGGCCGGGTCGGGGCCCACCGCGCTGCCGCCATGCCGTCGGGTCGTCTGCGGCTCCCCGCAAGCGCGTATCGGTGCCCGGACTGCCCTTGACGGGTTTCGAACCCGCGCCTAGCGTGTCGCACAGCGAAATTTCGCTTTCACCTCGACCGATCGGACGATCGTTGTGCGGCTGCTCGATGACGTCAACCGAGGCTCGGCCGACGCGGTCCAGCAGCTCTCTACCTGCAACGCGTCCCGGCGCTGGGTCGATGGGGTTCTGGCCGGCCGGCCGTACGCGGATGCCGACCACTTGTTGGCCGGTGCCGATGACCTGGCCCGCACCCTCGAGTGGGACGACGTGTGCGAGGCGCTCCACGCCCATCCGCGGATCGGCGACCGTGCCACCGGGGACAGTCGTGAGGCAGCGTTGTCACGTCACGAGCAGTCCTCCGTCGGCACCGCGGACCCGCAACTGCGGGTGGCGTTGGCGGAGGGCAACTCCGCCTACGAACGCCGGTTCGGCACCGTGTTCCTCATCCGGGCCGCGGGCCGAGGCCCCGACGAGATGCTCGCCGAGCTGCAGCGCAGGCTCGGCAACGACGAGCCGGCCGAGCGTGCCGAGGTGACCGAGCAGCTCGCCCAGATCACCCGGCTCCGGCTGGAGCGCGTGCTGGGTCCGGCTGAGGAGGCGTCGCGGTGACGCTGTCGACGCACGTGCTCGACGCGAGCAGCGGACGCCCCGCGGCGACGGTGCCACTGACGCTGGACCGCCGGGTCGGGGACGACTGGGAGCGGGTCGGTTCGGGCTTCACCGACGACGACGGCCGCTGCGCGACGCTGGTGCCCGCGGGTCTGGAGTCGGGCACCTACCGTCTCGTCTTCGACACCGCCGCCCATTTCGCCGCGACCGGCGTGTGCGGCTTCTACCCGGAGGTCACGGTCGCCTTCACGGTGACCGAGCCCGAGCGTCACCACCACGTACCCCTGCTGCTGTCCCCGTTTGCCTACTCCACCTATCGAGGGAGCTGATCTCATGAGCGTGAGACTCGGACACAACCAGTACGGCAAGGCGGAGACACGTGTCGTGCGGGTGTTCCGCGACTCCGACCCGCACGAGATCGTCGACTACAACGTCAGCGTCGCGCTCGTGGGCGATTTCGACGACGTCCACCTCACAGGCGACAACTCTCAGTGCCTCACCACCGACGCGACCAAGAACACGGTCAACTCCTTCGCCAAGGAGGCGGGCGACGCCGTCCGCCAGCCGGAGTCGTTCGGCATCGCGCTGGCCAAGCACTTCGTCGACGACGTGCCGCAGGTCAGCCGGGTGCGGATCAAGCTGGAAGACTTCCCGTGGGACCGTCTCTCCTCCGGCGGGCAACCGAACCCGCACGCCTTCGCCCGCCGCGGGTCCTACGTCCGCACGGCCGTCGTCAGCTACGACGGCAACCAACTCTGGGTCGTGTCGGGGTTGCGGGACCTCACCGTGCTCAAGACCACCGACTCCGAGTTCCACGACTTCTACCAGGACCGCTACACCACCCTGAGGCCCACGGACGACCGGATCATGGCTACGGCGGTGACCGCGCAGTGGCTGCACACCGACACGTCGGTCGCCTGGGGCGAGTCGTTCGACCGGGCGCTGGCGACGCTCTCGGGCAGCTTCGCCGGCCACCACAGCCTCGCCCTGCAGCAGACCATGTACGTGATGGGCGAGAACATCATCAACGAGCAGCCGGAGATCGCCGAGGTCCGGTTCGCGCTGCCCAACAAGCACCACTTCGTCGTCGACCTGAGCCCGTTCGACGTGGAGAACAAGAACGAGGTCTTCCACGCCGACGACCGGCCCTACGGCTACATCGAGGGCACCGTACGCCGCGATGACGCCCCGGATCCGGGCTCGGCCGCCTTCGACCCCGGCCAGGGCTGGTAGGGGACAGGGGAGAGGGAGACACGACATTGGCACTAGGCAGGAAGAAGCAGGTGGACGGCGGCGTGACCGCCGCTGATCCCCACCCCGTCGATGAGATGATGAAGCCGGGACCGTTGTTCGTCTACGGCCTGCAGCACGTGATGAGCATGTACGCGGGCGTGATCGCCGTGCCGCTCATCGTCGGCACGGCACTGAAGCTGTCCTTCCCCGACCTGGCCTATCTGCTCACCGCAGCGTTGCTGGTGTCCGGGCTGGCCACCCTGCTCCAGACCCTCGGGATCTGGAAGATCGGTTCCCGGCTCCCGCTCGTGCAGGGCACCTCCTTCGCGGCCGTCTCGTCGATGCTCGCCATCGGCAAGAGCAACGGCGGCGGGATCACGGGACTGACCGCGATCTTCGGTGCCATCCTCGTCGCCGGTGTGGTCGGTTTCCTGATCTCCGGCACGTTCAGCAGGCTCCTGAACTTCTTCCCGCCGGTGGTGACCGGCACGGTGATCACCGTCATCGGGATATCGCTGCTGCCCGTCGCCATCAGATGGGCGGGCGGCGGCGTGCCCGGTGTGACCCCCGGCTTCGGCGACACGTCGAACATCGCGCTGGCCGCGGTCACGCTCCTGTCCATCCTGCTGATCTACCGGTTCCTCCCTGGGTTCTTCAGCCGGATCGCGATCCTGCTCGGGCTCGTGATCGGCACCCTGATCGCGTGGCCGATGGGGAAGACGGACTTCAGCAAGATCGGTAGCGCCGACTGGGTCTCGGTCTCGACGCCCTTCCACTTCGGCCTGCCGACCTTCGACATCGCCGCGATCATCTCGATGATCATCGTGATGCTGGTGATCATGACCGAGACGACGGCCGACATCCTGGCGATCGGCGAGGTCGTCGGCCGGCCCGCCGACGGTCCGACAGTAGCTGCGGGCCTACGTGCCGACACCCTGGCCACGGCGGTGTCGGGCGGCCTGCTGAACTCGTTCTCGGCGAGCGCCTTCGCCCAGAACGTGGGTCTGGTCGCGATCACCGGGATCAGGAGCCGTTTCGTCGTCGCGGCCAGCGGCGTCATCCTGGTGCTGCTCGGGCTGCTCCCGAAGGTCGGTGCGGTCGTCGCCGCCATCCCGCTTCCGGTTCTCGGTGGGGTCGGTCTCGCGCTGTTCGCGACCGTCGCCGCCAGCGGTATCCGAGCCCTGAGCCGCGTCGAGTACGAGAGCAACAACAATCTCGTCATCGTCGCGGTGGCGATCGGCGTCGGCGTCATCCCCATCGCGGTGCCGACCTTCTACGACCAGTTCCCGGCGTGGTTCCAGACCATCTTCGACTCGGGCATCAGCTCGGCCGCTCTCATCGCGGTCGTGTTGAACATCCTGTTCAACATCCTGGGTCGGCACGGGGTGGAGGCGGCGATCTTCGCCGAGTCGCCGACCGTCGGCGTCACCCCGGACCACGACGTCCCGGGCGGGGTCTCGCGGGAGGATCTGCGCGACCCTCACCGCCACCGGAATGCTGACAAGACAGCGGCATCTGGACAGTCCTCCGGTGCCGCGACAACGCCGGAGGCCCGGCCCGAGCACTGACCGACGGCCGAGTCGTCGTCCGCACGGGAGCGCCCGCCCCGAGACCGCTTGTCATGCCGCGATGAGACGCAATGCTGGATGATCTGGACCCGTCGGGAACCCTGTGGGGTTCCAGAACTCCGCCACGGCCACTGATCTGCGGTTTCAGGCTGCGCGTTCGTACTCGTTGATCAGTCCTCCGAGGATCGGTAGGCGCCTGATCTGCGACTGGCTGAGATCCGGAGCGGGGCGATCAGGGTGTGGGGGGACGAGTCGCAGTGCTCGATGTGGCCGCCGATGGTTGTAGTGGACGCTGTATCGGGCCAGGACGGCCTGTAGATGGCGCTCGCCGAAGATCAGGATGCGATCGGTCAGTTCGGTCCTGGCGGTCAGGACGAATCTTTCGGCGAAGAAGTTCGCTCGCGGACAACGCGGCGGGATCTTCACGGTGTCGATCCCTGCGCCGGCCATGACGGCGTCGAACGCGGCGGTGAACTGTCCGGCGTGGTCGCGGACCAGGAACCGGAAGGTGGCGGCGCGGTCGTCGAGGTCCATCAGCAGGTTGCGGGCCTGCTGGGTGGTCCAGGCTCCGGTCGGGTGGCTGGTCACGCCGAGGATGTGGACGTAGCGGTTACGGACTTCCAGGGCGAAGAACACGTAGATCCGTTTGAGGGTGAGGGCGCAGTCGACGTGGAAGAAGTCCACGGCCAGCATGGTCGAGGCCTGTGCGCGGAGGAACTGTCGCCAGGAGGTGTCGGTCGCTCGCAGCGGCGCCGGGGGTATGCGGCGGTGTTTGAGGATTCTGCGGATTGTGGAAGCGCCGACGCGATTGCCGAGCTTCAGCAGTTCGCCCTGGATGCGCTGGCATCCCCAGCTCGGGTTCTGTCGGGCGAGCCGTTCGATCAGGGCGGCGATGGCGTCGTCGATGGGCGGGCGGCCGCCTGTGTTCGGGTAGGTCCATTTCTTGGTCACCAGTCGGCGGTGCCAGCGTAGGACCGTGGCCGGGGTGATCAGGCGGTGACCGCGCAGGCTCGTGGGGAGGCGTCGGATCAGCGCGGCCAGGACGGCTCGGTCGGCCCAATCCAAGCGCGGCCTCGGGTTGGCTCTGCGAAGTACGGCGACCTCGTGGCGCAGCACGAGCAGCTCGATGTCCTTGGACGAGGTTGTGCGGCCGAGCAGTGTCAGCCAGCTGAGGAGCTGACCGAAGATCAGGTAGAGCAGACGAAGCGACACAACCATGATCGTGCCGGACGACCGGCTAACGCCGATCACCGCAGGTCACGAACTCATCCGACTTTTGGAACCCCACAAGGTGCTGCTCGGACTGCCCGGCCCCGTCCCGCGACCACCTGCTGGTGCTCGGCTTCGACGGCCCGGACCAGACGCGCCGGGTCGCGGCGCGGCTGGCCGGTCTCGGCCACGGCCCGGTCTCGGCGGAGAACCCGTACTGGACCGGGATCGGCGCGGTGACCGTCGAGGACCCTGATGGTTGGCGTGTCGTGCTCGTCCCCGGCGCGCTCACCGCGACCGCGGAGGCGTCCGGCGAGCTCCACATCGGCTGGTTCGACGGGGATCGCACCGGCGTGCGGTCGCTGTTCGAGCTCGCCGAGGACTCCGCAGACGAGCTGGGCTCCTACCTGCATCGCGGGCGCGTCCTCGTCGCCCGCATCGGGTCCGGTACGGCGGCGGAGATCGTCGGGCACCTGCAGCTGGTGGACACCGGCCCGGCGAGGCGGAGCTGAAGAACATGGCCGTGCGCGAGGACCGGCAGGGCCGCGGCATCGGCGCCAGGCTCGTGCAGGCCGCCGTCGCCCGGCTCACCGCGGACGGGATGCGCATCCTGCACGTCGCCACCGCCGCGGCCGACGTCGGCAACCTGCGGTTCTCCAGCGGCAGGGCTTCCGGATGCGGTCGGTGGAGCCCGACGCGTTCACCCCCGAGGCCGGCTACCCGGCCGACACCCGCATCGACGGCATTCCTCGACGTCACCGAGTCGAACTGCCAGCAGACCTACCGGCGCCAAACAGCACGTTGCCGCGGACCGGGCACGCGCGGAGATCGACGCGGCCGCCGCGGGCAGGATCGTGGAGGAGTTCGTCACCGCGGCCCGCAGCACCCCGATCATCGACGCTCGGCATCGCGCGATTTCCTGCGAGGCCTGTTCAAGCCGACCGCCGCAAGCGTGCCATCATCGGCGGTGGGTACGCCGTGCACGCCGCCGTCGTCAACGGCGGCCCCGCGGTGCCCGTCGTGGTCGGCGACCGGGCCGTCGGCGTCATGTCCCTCGATGTGACCTCCGACGGTGTCGCTGCCGTTCAGATCCAGGTGAACTGGTGGCTGTCGAACCCAGGCTAGTGGGTGAGAGCGCGCGATATCGCGGGTCATGACGGGCGCGCTGGTCTCGCGCGCCGCTCGGGCAGGTCTTGCTCGGGCCAGCCGAGGAGCTTTGCGCCGAGTACGGCCGCGTTGATGGTGAATCGCTGCGGGGGATCGGTGGGGTCGTGTCCGGTGAGTGTCTTGATGCGGTCGAGGCGGTAGCTGACGGCGCGGACGGAGAGGTGGAGGCGTCGCGCGGTCTTGGTGGTGACGCTTCCGGTGGCGAAGTAGGCGTCGAGGGTGGTCAGGAGTGGTTCGGCGCCGCCGCGGGCGTGGACCAGCTTGCCGAGCACGGACTGGACGAGGTCGGTGATGGCGGGCTGGTCGCGCAGCAGCACGCGATAGATCAGAAGCTGCTCGGCGTGGATCAGTGGGCTGTCGAGGTGCAACCGCACCGCCATGGTGAGTCCTTCGCGGGCCTCTTCGTAGGAGCGCGCGATCCCGTAGGAGCCGGGGTAGGGGCGTCCGACGGTGACGCGCCAGGGTCGGCCGCGGGCCGAGCGGCTGAGGTCGGCGAGCATGAGCCCGCCGACGGTGTTCGGCGCGCCTCGTGGTCCGGGCAGGTCGGTGTCCGCCGGCGCGACGACGACGATCAGGCCGTCCTTGGTGGCGACCAGCACGTCGCGGTCACCGACCCGGTGCACGATGTCGTGTTCCAGGGAGCTGATCGCTGCCGTGGCGTCGTCGAGGCGGCCGGTCGGTGCGGCGAGCGCGACCTGATGGGGGCGGGCCATGTCCATTCCGAAGGGCTCTGCGCGTTCCACGAGCCTGCCCACGTCGCCGTCGCCGCGGAGCAGGTCCTCGATGAACTCGTGGCGGAGCGTCTCCTCCCATCGCGCTGTCTGGCGGCGGGCTTCGGCGTGTCCCTCCGCCATGCACGCGACGGCGTCGTCGACCACCCGCAGGACCGCGGCCGCCGCGATCCGCACCGCCTCGTTGTCCCGGGAGCGGATCACTGTGGGGAGCTGTTGCCAGAGTCGTCGCGCCGCCGCGAGGTAGAGCTGGACCGCGGTGCCCGCGGACACTCCCAGCTCGGCTGCTCTCTTGCCGAGCTGGCCCACCGCTTCGAGTTCGGCGGGATGTGGTTCGCGGCCCGAGGTGGCGGCATCGGCCAGTAGCAAGAGGTAGTCGCCGAGCAGCTCGACCGGGGCGCCGGTGTCCCGGCTGGCGGCCTCGGCGACCTCGTTGAGCCAGGTGATGTTGACGTTCTGCAGAGCGGCTTGTGCGCGTAGCTGATGGCTGTTGACGCTCCTGTACGGCACGTCCGCTGCTCCGCTCTGCTGACATCGGGTCGCCGCGGCGGCGGGTCTACCCGGGTGGGGTCGTCGATTGCCTGATCCGCCGTCCTGGGCCGTGACCGCCGGGGCGATCCGGTGAAGGCTCGGGCGGTTCGGTGGGGTGGGCGAGCTCACGACACGATCCCATGGTGCACCCCGGTGGTGGGCTGCGCTTCCGCGCCGCAGCCATGTTGAACGACAGCGATCGGGCAGTGGGCATGGTTGAGCACGGTCTGGCTGACCGAACCCAGGACTGTGCCCAGGATGTGGCCTCGGCCGCGCGACCCGACGACCAGGAGTGCCGCACCGCGCGATTCGGTGATCAAGGTCGGGGCCGGGTCGCCGCACACCATTCTGGTGATGACCGGAACGCCCGCGAACTCGTCGCGCCACGGGGCGAGCGCCTTCTCCACAGCGCGGCGTGCGAAGTCCTCGGCCATCGCCGGGCGTGCGGCGACGCCTTCGAGGTCGGCCGGTGGGTCCGGTGTCCAGGCGTGCACCGCGGTCAGGGGGATCTCGCGCTGCCGCGCCGCCTGGAACGCGAACCCGATGGCCGGCGTGCAGGACGGCTTCCGGTCCACACCCACGACGACCCGGGCGACGGCCCGGGGCGCGGTCCCGATGCCGCGGGCGCTGTCGGTCGGGCGGATGACGACGACGGGGCAGGACGCATGGGTGGCGACATGGACGGACACCGACCCCGCCAGTAGCCCGCGCAGCCCGGTGCGGCCGTGGCTGCCTACGACCAGCAGCCGGGCGGCCTGGGCTTCGCCGAGCAGCCCACGCGCCGCGGACCCCGGTGTCAGCCGGGTCGACACGTCGATGTCGGAGGCCACCGAGTGCGCCCGCACCACGGCTTCCCGCAACACCTGCTCGGCCGCGGTACGCACCGGGAGGACGTCGTCGATCTGCGCGACGAACCCGTAGGGGTCAGCGGGTAGGGGTGGCCGGAACGCGTGCACGATCCGCAGGTGAGAGCCGCGGGTCGCGGCCTCGGCGGCGGCCCAGTCCACTGCGTTGCCGGAGGTGTCGTCGTCGACGCTCACGACGACGACCTCCCGCTCGACACCGCGGTTCATCTGCCCGCGGCCGCGGAGGCCACCCACGTTTCCGTCGAAGCGGTGCCAGCCACCGTGCTCTGGTAGTCGTCCGTGGCGGGGCCGCCGCTGTCAACCCCGGACGGCTGGCTGGTGACCAGCCCGTTCAGAGGAGCCGGTGGTGCGTCCTTGGCTGCCTCAGGTGGTGCCGCGGGCGGGGTTGGCGACGCCTCGGGGGGTGTGGCGCGTTCGAGGAAGCGGAGTAGTTCGACGGGGAAGGGCAGGACGAGGGTGGAGTTCTTCTCGGCGGCGACTTCGACGACGGTCTGGAGCAGGCGCAGTTGCAACGCTGCGGGGTGCTCGGC
>JBBQEF010000119.1:0-15181 GCA_038320445.1 Mycobacteriales bacterium | reverse complement strand
GTTCCGCGGAACGCGGGTCCGGGGGTGGGCCGCGAGGTGGTGCTGCGCGCGCCGCTTCACGACGGCAGGTGGGCGAGAATCGGCGTCATGGCGGTGCAGGTGGCGGTATGCGGGCCCCGGTCCTGCTCGGCGGCGGAGGCGGATCGCGCACGCGAGGTCGGACGACTGCTCGCCGAGCGCGGTGCCGTGGTGATCTGCGGTGGGGGCAGTGGGGTGATGGCCGCCGCGGCGACGGGTGCCCGCGCGGCGGGTGGTGTGGTCGTCGGTGTGCGGCCCGGCGACACCCGGGAGGGCTCGTCGCCGGATCTGACCGCCACGCTGGTGACGAACATGGGCGAGGCCCGCAACGCGGTGATCGTCTGGAGCGCGGACGCGGTGGTGGTCGTGGGCGGTTCGTGGGGGACGCTCAGCGAGGTGGCGCTCGCGATGTGGCGCGAGTCGGTGCCGGTGGTGTCGCTGGGCGGCTGGCAGGTGCTCGACGCATCCGGTGCGGAGGTGCCGGGAATCATGTCGGTGGGCACGCCGGCAGAGGCCGTCGGTGCCGCCCTCTCCCGGCTCCCGTGATCGCTGCCGGGCGGACGCCGCGGCCCCCGATCGGGCGCTGACGTACGCAGCGCGGCGATCGTCGCCGGCCGCACCGCGTCGCCCCGAACAGGGAGCTCCGGTGCGACCCGCCACGATCTCCGGCTACGTGCGTCGGTACCGGGTGAAGCCGGCGGCCTCGGCGTCGGCCTCGTCGGAGAACCACACCTCGGCCCGGGTCCGCCCGTAGTAGGGCGAGCTGGGGAGGTGGTAGAGCATCGAGTCCTCGTTGCCCTTGATCGTGAAGGTGTCCGCCGGGGCCGAGCCGTCCGAGCGCGGCTTCGCCGACCCCGCGTACCGGCCCGGCTCGAAGGTCGGCGCCGGCGCGGCCAGCCCCTGCACGGCCGCCTGCTTACGGTTGCGGTGCCACGGCTGGAATCCCGCCGCTGCGGCCGTCTCGACGGAGGTGAACCAGGCCTCGGCCCGCGTCCGCACGTAGTACGGGGACTCGGGGGAGTGGTAGAGCATCGAGTCCCCGTTGCCCTTGACGGTGTAGTCCGGGTGTGGGGACGAGCCGTCGGGGGCGGGGTGGGCCGAGCCTGGGCCGAACGGCGTGCCGGCGGGTGCCTCGGCCGCACGGGTGCCGGAACCCGCGGCCGCCAGCCCGGCAACGCCCAGCCCGGCGACGCCCAGCGCGCCGGCGGTGGTGGCTCCTCCGGCGGGCTCGTCGGCGGACCCGCTCGGCGGTTCGCCCGGGGTGTCTGCGACGACCGACCCGTTCTGCGCGGCTCCGAGCCCGGCCCCGGTCGCCGCAGCACCGGACAGCTCCCGGCTCGGCGCGGCATGGCCGCCGGTCACGTCGACGGGCGCTGTGTCGACGGGCGCTGTGTCGACGGGCGCTGTGTCGTCCGCGCCGGCGGGCTCGGCCGGTTCGGCGGGGTCGCTCGCGTCCGTGGCGGGCGTTCCCGTAGCTGCGTCGGCCGGTTCGGCGGGGTCGCTCGCGCCTGCGGCAGTCGTGTCCGCAGCTGCACCGGCCGCGCTCGTGCCGTCCGCCACCGGCGGATGAGCCGCTCCCACGGCACCACCGGCTCCACCCGCAACGCCGCCGTCGGCGTCGCCGCCGTCCGCCGGCGGGTCGGTGGTGGCGGAGGTGGTGGTTGCAGCAGCGGCCCCGGTCGGGCCGCCCTCCCCGTCGACGGCCGGAGCGCGGCCGGAAGCAGCTGCCGGACCCTCCGCAGACCCGTCGGCAACGTCGGCGTCCACGCCGGTGGTGGCGACCGTATCGGCGCCGATCTCCTGCGCACCTGACGCGGCCGAACCGGCCCCGGCGTCCCGGTGGGCGCCGGCCGTCGCCGACACCGCGGCCACAGCCGCCACGGCGGCGCCGCCCGCAGCCACGGCCCTGGCCCCGGGCGCCACGGCCCCGGCCCGGGCGGGCACGGAACCGCCGTCGGCCTCGCCGGTGTCGTCCGTCGGCGCGACGACCACGGTCTCCTCGTCGTCGGGGTGCGATCCGGCGTCACCGACGCCCGTGCCCTCGATCACGGCGGTCTGGTCGTCGTCGGGGTGTGGCCCGGTGTCACCGGCGCGTGCGTCCTCGATCACCACGGTCTGGTCGTCGTCGGGGTGTGGCCCGGTGTCACCGACGCGTGCGTCCTCGATCACCACCGTGTCGTCCTGGGCGGCCCTCGCGGAGTCGAGCGTGCTCAGCGCGGAGTCGACGGCGGGCAGCTGCTCGGTCACCGGCTCGAACCCCTCGGTGACCGGTTCGAACTCCTCGGTCACCGGATCGGCTTCCGGGGCGCCCGACGTCTCCTGCGCCGTCGCGGCCGCGGCCGCCGCGGCGCCGCCCGCCCGGGCCGCGGTGACCGGCGCGACCGCGTCGGTATCGGTCGAGGTTCGGGTCGTCCGGCTCGGCGGCGCGTCGAGCCTGCGCTGCTGCGGCCGCACGAGGAACAGCCAGGCCAGCAGCACGCCGACGAGGAACGCGATCAGGTACCAGAGCCAGGTCTGGCCGTAGAGCCACGACACGAGGAACGTCCTCCAGAGGGAGTGGGTCAGCGGGGAAGGTCAGCCGGCGGAGTCGAGCTCGTCGGCGCGCCTGCGCAGCGGCCGCGCCCAGAACAGCCAGCCCGCGAGCACCCCGAGAGCGAGCGCGACGATGATCCAGACCCAGACCTGGGTGAACAACCAGAGCATGGCGGCCTCCTCAGACGACGGTGACGGCGACGCGGCGGCCCAGGGCCCGGTTCGCGGCGGTGGTGTCCTCGCCCTTGCCGGTGGCGGTGAGCCGGTCGGCGGGCACCCCCCCGGCCACGAGGGCGTCCCGGACGGTGGCGGCACGCTGGTCGGAGAGCTGCTGCGCGGTGAGCTTCCCGTCGCCGGGGCCGGCGGCGACGTAGCCGTCGACCTGGAGCCGGGCCCCGGGGGCCGCCTTCACCAGCGCGAGGACCTTCGCGACGGTGGCCCGTCCCGGCGCGGTGAGCTGCGGGCTGTCGGGTTCGAACGTGATCGGGGCACCGGCCACCAGCGCGGCGATCGACGCCTGGAGCTGCCGCTTCGCGGCGGCGTCGAGATCGCCCGTTGTGGTGCCGCCGGACGGAGCGGCGGCCACCGTGAGCTGGTTGTCGGCGGTCGAACCCTGCAGGGCGCCCCCGACGGCCTGACCGGCCGCGGATCTCGCCGCCTCGTCCGCGGCCGTTCCGGTGATCTTCACGGCGTCGCCCGTGATCACGACGGCGAGATCGGCCGGACCGGCTGCCATCGCCGCGACGACAGCGCCGATCGCGTTCCCGTCGACGACGGACGGCAGCTGCGCGCCTGCTGCGACCGTGAGCTTGTCGACGATCCTCTTGCCGCCCGACCGTGCGGTCGCGGCGGCGACGAACTGGGCCCGCTGCTCCTCCGAACCGACCTCACCGGTGAGCACGATGTCGTCGCCGCTGCGCGTCATGCCGAACGGCGCGGCCCGGACCGCGGGAGCGGGGTTGGGAGCGCCCCCGCCGCCGCCGGGCGCCCCTTCGGGGGCGATGGCGACGCGCACGCCGGTGACGGCCTGCACGGCGTCGATCGCGCGCTGCCGATCGGCGGCGGGGACCCCGCCGACCGTGGCGTCGCGACCGGAGAGGGTGAGCCCGGCGGAGGAGAGGCCGGCCGCGTCGAGGGCCGCGGCGCCGGCCGAGGACAGCTCCGTCTCGATCTGCGGCCGTGGCCACAGCAGGGTCAGCCCGGCCAGGGCGGTCGGGACGACGATCGCCGCCACCGCGAGCGGCAGCCAGGCGGGTCGATGGTCCTTCGTGCTGTCGGCCACTAGGCCCCCACATCTCACGTGATGTCACCGTCAGTAGCCGCATCGACAATGTCGTATCCGGATCACGGATCGGTGACACTGTGGACACTGGTTGCCGAACCTAGCGCAAGATCACCTGACGTCGACCACATCGGATGGTGGGCCCGGCCCCCATGGCGCGCGCGGGCGGGCCGGGATAAGACTCACGGGACCGTGACGGCGTAGGAGAGGACAACGATGACCGACAACCAGCGCGTGGCGATCGTGACCGGGGCGGCCCGGGGGATCGGGGCTGCCACCGCCGTGCGACTGGCCGCCGACGGGCTGGCGATCGCCGTGATCGACCTCGACGAGGCCGCGACCACGGGCACCGTGGCGGCGGTCGGGGCCGCAGGCGGGCGCGCGCTGGGCGTCGGCGCCGACGTCTCGGACGCCGCGCAGGTCGAGGCCGCGGTCGCCCGCGTCGCCGCCGAGCTCGGTGCCCCGACCGTCCTGGTCAACAACGCCGGCGTCACCCGCGACAACCTCCTGTTCAAGATGACCGAGACGGAGTGGGACACGGTCATGGGCGTGCACCTCAAGGGTTCGTTCCTGATGAGCAAGGCCGTGCAGAAGCACATGGTCGCCGCGAAGTGGGGGCGGATCGTCAACCTGTCGAGCACCTCGGCGCTGGGCAACCGCGGCCAGTCCAACTACTCCACGGCGAAGGCGGGCCTGCAGGGTTTCACCAAGACCCTCGCGATCGAGCTCGGCAAGTTCGGCGTCACCGCCAACTGCGTCGCCCCCGGCTTCATCGTCAGCGACATGACGAAGGCCACCGCCGAGCGGATCGGCGAGGACTGGCAGACCTACGTGTCGGCCCGCGCCGCGCAGATCCCCGTAGCCAGGGCCGGGCAGGTCGAGGACATCGCCCACGCGGTGTCGTTCTTCGTCAGCGAGGGCGCCGGGTTCGTGTCGGGTCAGGTCCTCTACGTGGCGGGCGGGCCGAAGGCCTGATACTGCGCTCGTGCGTTTCATCTTCCGCCCGCCCGCGTCTCAGGCCGCCGGGCTCCTGTCGCTGCCGTGGGACCAGCCGCTCGAGGACTGGCACGACGAGCGCATCCTGGAGGTCGCCCACCGGGGCATCTCCCGGCACGTCGTGCGGTTCGTCGAGGTCGACGGGATGGTGTACGCGCTCAAGGAGATCGACGAGCGGCTCGCGCGGCGGGAGTACCGGCTGCTCGGCGAGCTGGAGGCGATGGGCATGCCCGCGGTCTCGGTGCTCGGCGTGTGCGTGGAGCGCCCGCCCGCGGGAGCCGACGAGCAGGACGCGATCCTCGTCACCCGGTTCCTCGACTACTCCATGTCCTACCGCTACGTGTTCTCGCACGGCCACACCCAGCGGGCCACCGACCAGCTCGTGGACGCGATGGTGGAGCTGCTCGCCCGGCTGCACCTGGCCGGGCTGTTCTGGGGCGACTGCTCGCTGTCGAACACGCTGTTCCGGCCCGACGCCGGCAGCATCGGCGCGTACCTCGTCGACGCCGAGACGGCCGAGATGCACCCCACGCTGTCGGACGGGCAGCGCCGCTTCGACATCGACTACGCCGCCGAGCGGGTCGGCGGTGAGCTGTTCGACCTCCAGTACGGCGGGCTGCTGCCCGACGACGTCGACCCGATCGAGATCGCCGGTGAGATCCCGCGCCGCTACCACGCGCTGTGGGAGGAGCTGACCCGCGAAGAGCTGTTCCGGCCCGACGAGCAGCGCTACCGCGTCGCCGAGCGCGTCGACCGGCTCAACGAGCTGGGGTTCGACGTCGACGAGATCGAGCTGATCACCACCGACGACGGCACCCGGCTGCGCGTGCACACGCGGGTGGCCGAGTCGGGCCGGCACCGGACGAGGCTGTTCGCGCTCACCGGCCTGGAGGTCACGGAGAACCAGGCCCGCCGGATGCTCAACGACGTGATCAGCTACCGCGCCCACCTGGAGCAGAAGGAGGGCCGGTCGGTGCCCGAGACCGTCGCCGCCCACCGGTGGCGCTCGGAGATCTACGACCGCGTGATCGCGATGGTGCCCGAGGACCTGGTCGACCGGCTCGCCCCGGCCGAGGTGTTCCACGAGATCCTGGAGCACCGGTGGTTCCTGTCGGAGCACGAGGGCACGGACGTCGGCACCACCGCGGCCGCACACTCCTACGTCGGCAAGATCCTCCCCGCGACCCCCAGCACGCTCACCGTGCTGCCCGACCTGCCGGGAGCACCGTCCTAGAACTGCCGTCGGGGGTCACCGGAGGCGAACGCAGCTGAACCGTTCCGGTCACCCGCCCGTGTTCAAGGCATGGCTCTCACGACACCATCGTCTCTCACCCGTCGTTCCGTCCTGGTCGGGGCGTGCGGCACCTGCGCCGTCGCCCTCGCGGGCTGCGGGGCCGTCGCCGGCGTGGCGAACCCGACCCCGGCCGCCGCGCCGGCCCCTGCGGTGGAGCCGGCACCGTCGGGCGCCCCGGGTGGGGCGGGCAAGCCGGCTGCGGCCGCGAAGGCCCTCGCCTCCACGGCGGACATCCCCGTCGGCGGCGGCAGGATCTTCGAGAACCAGAAGCTGGTGGTGACCCAGCCGAAGGCCGGGACGTTCAAGGCGTTCTCCAACGTCTGCACCCACCAGGGCTGCGCGGTGAGCAGCGTCTCGAACGGGACGATCATCTGCCCGTGCCACGGCAGCACGTTCGACATCGCCGACGGCTCGGTGGTCGACGGCCCGGCCCGCTCGTCGCTGGCGGCCAAGAAGATCAAGGTCAGCGGGAAGTCGATCACGTTGGCCTAGCTCCAGACCGTCCACGGGAACCGCACAGCCTCGACCCGCCGCCCTGATCGTCGCCCCGGGTGGCGGCCCCCGGCCCGAGGTGCGCTGTCTCACCCGGCCGCAGGCACCTGCTGTCACTAGGATCCGGCCATGGTCGACGGCCGCAACGATGCAGGGGCACCCGAGACACCCGATGAGCTGAGCCTGGCCGCGGAGTTCCCCGCGGCCACCCAGGAGGAGTGGGTCGGGCTCGTCGACGCGGTGATGCGCAGGAGCGGCCGCATCGGCGACGGTGCGGCGCCGGGCGCGGGCGTCGCGAAGCTGGTCCGGCCCACCCCCGACGGCATCGCGGTCCGGCCGCTCTACACCGCCGAGGACGTCGCCGACCTGCCGGACGTCGGGGTGCCGGGCCACCCGCCGTACGTGCGCGGGCCCGGCGCCGCGCGGCCCGACGGGTGGGACGTCCGCCAGCGCCACGCCGAACCGGACCCGGCGGCCGCGAACACGGCCGTGCTGGCCGATCTGGAGAACGGCGTCCGCTCGATCTGGCTCGCGGTCGGCGAGGGCGGCACCTCCCCGGCCGACCTGCCCGCCGTGCTCGACGGCGTGTTCCTCGACCTGGCACCGGTCGTGCTGGACGGCGGTGGCGCCGAGGAGTTCCTCGCGCTGGCCACCGAGCGCGGCCTCGATCCCGCGACCCTGCTCGGCACGCTCGGTCTCGACCCCGTGGGTGAGCGCGCCCGCACCGGCACCGGCCCCGACATCGGGGCGGCGGTGCCGCTGGCGCTGCGCGTGGCCGCGGAGTTCCCGCTGGTCAGGGCGATCGTCGTGGACGGGATCCCGGTGCACTCCGCGGGCGGTTCGGACGGGCAGGAGCTCGGCTTCTCCCTCGCCGCCGGCGTCGCCTACCTGCGTGCCCTGACCGCGGCCGGGCTCGGCGTCGACGCGGCAGCCCGCCTGCTGGAGTTCCGCCTCGCCGCCACGGCCGAGCAGTTCCCGACGGTCGCGAAGTTCCGGGCCGCCCGGCGGCTGTGGTCGCGGGTGCTGGAGGCCTGCGGAGCCTCGCCCGACACCCCGCAGGCGCAGCACGCCGTCGCGTCGCCGACGATGCTCACCCGCCGCGATCCGTACGTGAACCTGCTGCGCGGCACGATCGCCGGGTTCGCCGCCGGCATCGGCGGGGCCGACGCGGTGACCGTCGCCCCGTTCGACGCGGCGATCGGCCGCTCCACGTCGTTCTCGCGGCGCATCGCCCGCAACACCCAGTCGGTGCTGGTGGAGGAGGCGCACCTGGCCAGGGTGATCGACCCGGCGGGCGGCTCGTGGTACGTCGAGTCGCTCACCGACGGAGTGGTGCGCGCCGGCTGGGCCTTCTTCCAGGAGGTCGAGGCGGCCGGTGGGGCGGTCGAGGCGCTGGACTCCGGCCTCGTCGCCGACCGGACCGCCGAGGCACGGGCGAAGCGGGAGAAGGGCGTCGCCACCCGCAGGGCGCCGCTGACGGGGATCAGCGAGTACCCGGACCTGGACGAGACGCCCGTCGAGCGGGATCCCTTGCCCCCCACCGCATCCGGTGGTCTGCCGGTCTACCGCCCGGCTGCCGCGTACGAGGCCTGCCGCGACCGCTCCGACGCCGTCCTCGGTGAGACCGGCGTCCGCCCGCGCGCGTTCCTGGCCACCCTGGGCCCGCTCGCCGCGTACACCGCGCGGGCCGGGTTCGCCCGCAACCTGCTCCAGGGCGGCGGCATCGACACGGTCGACGCCGGACCCACCGAGACGCCCGACGACGTCGCGAAGGCCTGGGCGGACACCGGCTCTCCGGTGGCGGTGCTCTGCTCCACCGACGCCCTCTACGCCGAGCGCGGCGAGGCCACCGTCGTCGCGTTGCGCGAGGCGGGGGCACGGCGCGTCCTGCTGGCGGGCCGGGCCGATGTTTCCGGCGTCGACGGGCAGCTGTTCGCGGGATGCGATGCACTGGCCGTGATCGACTCCGTCTGGACCGCGCTGTGAGCGCCTCCGCAGTGGTGTCCCGGCCGCGCAGGTTCCCGCGCACGACACACCCAGGAGGCGCGCGATGAGCATCCCCGACTTCACCACCGTCGATCTCGACGGCGGTGCCACCCCGGACCGGACGTGGGGTCCCGGCCCGGAGCCGTGGGAGGCGCCCGAGGGTATCGCCGTCCAGCCCCTCTACACCGCCTCCGACCTCGACGGCGTCGACTTCCTGCACACCTACCCGGGCATCGCGCCCTACCTGCGCGGCCCGTACCCGGCGATGTACGCCACCCAGCCGTGGACGATCCGCCAGTACGCCGGGTTCTCCACGGCGACGGAGTCCAACACGTTCTACCGGCGCAACCTGGCCGCCGGGCAGAAGGGCCTGTCGATCGCGTTCGACCTGGCCACCCACCGCGGCTACGACTCCGACCACCCGCGGGTCGCGGGCGACGTCGGCATGGCGGGCGTCGCCATCGACTCGATCTACGACATGCGCCAGCTCTTCGACGGCATCCCGCTGGACGAGATGTCGGTGTCGATGACGATGAACGGTGCCGTGCTGCCCGTGCTCGCGCTCTACATCGTGGCGGCGGAGGAGCAGGGGGTGGCGCCGGAGCAGCTCACGGGGACGATCCAGAACGACATCCTCAAGGAGTTCATGGTCCGCAACACCTACATCTACCCGCCGCGTCCCTCGATGCAGATCATCTCCGACATCTTCTCGTTCACCTCGCGGGCGATGCCGAAGTTCAACTCGATCTCCATCTCCGGGTACCACATCCAGGAAGCCGGCGCGACGAACGACCTGGAGCTGGCCTACACGCTGGCCGACGGCGTGGAGTACCTTCGGGCCGGGATCGACGCGGGGCTGGACGTCGACCGGTTCGCCCCGCGGCTGAGCTTCTTCTGGGCGATCGGGATGAACTTCTTCATGGAGGTCGCGAAGCTCCGGGCCGCCCGGTTGCTGTGGGCCAAGCTCGTGCGGCAGTTCGACCCGCAGAACGCGAAGTCCCTGTCGTTGCGCACCCACTCGCAGACCTCGGGCTGGTCGCTGACCGCGCAGGACCCGTACAACAACGTGATCCGCACCTGCGTCGAGGCGATGGCCGCCACCCAGGGTCACACCCAGAGCCTGCACACCAACGCCCTCGACGAGGCGCTCGCGCTGCCCACCGACTTCTCGGCGCGCATCGCCCGCAACACGCAGCTGCTGCTGCAGCAGGAGTCCGGTACCACCGAGGTGATCGACCCGTGGGGCGGGTCGTACTACGTCGAACGCCTCACCTACGACCTCGCCCGGCGGGCCTGGGCCCACATCGCCGAGGTCGAGCGGGCCGGCGGCATGGCCCAGGCCATCGACGAGGGGATCCCGAAGCTGCGCGTCGAGGAGGCCGCCGCGCGCACCCAGGCCCGGATCGACTCGGGACGCCAGCCGGTGATCGGGATCAACAAGTACGCGGTGGTGTCGGACGAGGAGCTGGAGGTGCGCAAGGTCGACAACGCCGGGGTCCGCACGGAACAGCTGGAGAAGCTGCGGCGGCTGCGGGAGGAGCGGGACTCCCGCACGGTCGACGCCGCGCTCGCCGCGCTGACGAACGCCGCGGCCGCGATCGCCGACGGCTCGCCCCGCACCGACGAGCAGAACCTGCTCGCCCTCGCCGTCGACGCGTCCCGCGCGATGGCGACCGTCGGGGAGATCTCCGACGCGCTGGAGAAGGTGTTCGGACGGCACGCGGGGCAGATCAGGATCATCACCGGGGTGTACGCACAGGAATCGGGCACCAGCCCGGCCGTGGCCCGCGCGCGCGGCGCCGTCGAGGAGTTCGCCGAGGCCGAGGGCCGCCAGCCGCGCATCCTCGTGGCGAAGATGGGCCAGGACGGCCACGACCGCGGCCAGAAGGTGATCTCCACGGCGTTCGCCGACCTCGGCTTCGACGTGGACGTGGGCCCGCTGTTCCAGACCCCCGCCGAGGTCGCGCGGCAGGCGGTCGAGGCCGATGTGCACGTCGTCGGGGTGTCGTCGCTCGCGGCCGGGCACCTCACGCTCGTCCCGGAGCTGCGCGACGCGCTGGCCGCGCTGGGCCGCCCGGACATCATGGTCATCGTGGGCGGCGTGATCCCGCCCGCCGACGTGCCCACGCTGCTGGAGATGGGCGCGGCGGCGGTGTTCCCGCCCGGCACGGTGATCGCGGAGTCGGCGGTGGAGCTGCTGGCGAAGCTGACCGCCGCGGTCGACGCCTGATGGTCCCGGTGACCCCCCCGTGCGCGGAAAACGTCGCCGGGGCGACGTTTTCCGCGCACGAGGGCCGGAGGCCCCGTGGCTGAGGGCCGCCGCCGGCCCGTCGACGTGCCCGCGCTGGCCAAGGGCGTGCTGGAGGGCGACCGGTCGGTGCTCGCGCGGGCGGTCACGCTGGTCGAGTCGCGCCGGCCCGACCACCGTGACGCAGCGCAGCAACTGCTGATGGAGCTGTTGCCCCACGCGGGGGGAGCGCACCGCGTCGGGATCTCCGGGGTGCCCGGCGTGGGCAAGTCGACGTTCATCGAGGCGCTGGGCACGCAGCTCACGGCCGACGGGCACCGCGTCGCCGTGCTGGCCGTCGACCCGTCCTCCACCCGCACGCGGGGCTCGATCCTGGGCGACAAGACCCGGATGGCCCGCCTCGCGAACGACGAGAACGCGTTCGTTCGGCCGTCGCCGAGCGCCGGGACGCTCGGGGGCGTCGCGCGCGCCACCCGCGAGTCGATCGTGCTGATGGAGGCGGCCGGCTTCGATGTCGTGCTGGTCGAGACGGTGGGGGTCGGACAGTCCGAGGTGGCGGTCGCCGCGATGGTCGACACGTTCCTGCTGCTCACCATCGCGCGCACCGGCGACGCGCTGCAGGGCATCAAGAAGGGCATCCTCGAGCTGGCCGACGTCGTCGCGGTCAACAAGTCCGACGGTGAGCACGAGCGGCCCGCGAGGGTGGCGGCGCAGGAGCTGGCCGGGGCCTTGCGGATGATGGCCCCGGCCAGCGCCTCCTGGCGGCCGCCGGTGCTGCCGTGCAGCGCGCTGACCGGGATGGGGATGGCACAGGTGTGGGAGAAGGTCACCGAGCACCGCCGCGTCCTCGACGAGCACGGCGAGCTCGCTCCCCGACGTGCGGCCCAGCAGGTGGAGTGGATGTGGGCGATGGTGCGCGACCAGCTCCTGGACCGCCTGCAGTCCGATCCCGCGGTCCGGCACGAGCTCCCCGGGCTGGAGCGCGACGTCCGGGGTGGCGCGCTCACCCCCACCCTGGCCGCCCGGCGCATCCTGGGCCACCTGGGCTTCTAGCGCGGCGCCCCCCGCCCCCCCGCCCGCGAGTCGGCACGGTTTCGTGCGCGAAAGCGCGCTTCCCGGTCCGCCCGGAAAGGCCACCATTCGCGTACCGGGACGTACCGTCTCGCGGGGTGGGCAGGGCCGTCCGGTGGACCGGAGGCGCCCCGAGCGCTCGCTCGACCGGAGCGCGATGATGAGTACGTGAACGAACTCCCTGCGCGGCCGGTGATCGGGATCCTGCATCCGGGGGTGATGGGCGCCTCGGTGGGCTCGGCGCTCAAACCGGTGGCGGGTGCCGTGATCTGGGCGGCGGCCGGGCGCAGCGTCACCACGTCGAAGCGGGCGGAGATCGCGGATCTCGTCGGGGTCCCGGACGTCGCCGAGCTCGCCCGGCGCTCCGACGTGATCATCTCGATCTGCCCGCCCGACGCTGCGTACGACGTCGCCGAACAGGTGGCCGCCGCGGTCGCGGACCGGCCGGACCGGCCCCTCTACGTCGACGCCAACGCCGTCTCGCCTGCGACCGTCCGGGCCGTCGGCGAGCTGTTCGGCGCCGACCGCGTCGTCGACGGGGCGATCATCGGCCCGCCGGCCTGGGAACCGGGCCACACCGTCCTGTGGCTCGCGGGCGAAGCCGCCGGCGAGGTGGCGTCGCTGTTCGCCGGCTCGCCGTTCACCGCACGGGTCCTCGACGGCGGCCTCGGCGCGGCCAGCGGGCTCAAGGCGTGTTTCGCGCTGCAGAGCAAGGCGCTGCCGACGATCTGGTTGGCCATGGCGCAGGCGGCTCGCGCCTACGGCGTCGAGGACGCGTTGCGCGCCGAGGTGGAGCGCACCGGAGGCGATCTCGTCGCCGCGCTGGACGGGATCGACGCGCGCGCGGTGGGCCGGGCGTGGCGGTGGGTAGGGGAGATGGAGCAGGCGGGCGACGCACTCGCCGACGTCGGGGTGCCCGACGGGTTCTCCCGCGCGGCCGCCGAGATGTACCGGCGCGTGGCGGCGGCCGACCCGACCGACCGCGCCAACATCTGGGGCCTGCGCGGCACCGCGACCTAGTCCGGCCGGGCACTGCCGATCACGGTGTGAAGCGCCGGAACCCGCCCTCCGCGTCCACCACCTGTCCGGTGATCGTCGCGGCGTCCGGGCCGAGCAGCAGGGCGACCACCGCGGCGGCCTCGGACGGCGCGTTCCACCGTCCGCGGGGCATGTGGCTGCCCACGAACGCGTCCTGGTCGGAGGTGGCCCAGCCGGTGTCGGTGGGGCCGGGGTTGACGCAGTTGACGGTGATGTCCCGATCCGCGAGCGCATCGGCCAGGGAGGCCGTGAGCTGGTGCAGCGCCCCCTTGGTGGCGATGTAGGGGAGCTCGGCGGGCATGGGGCCGCGGTGCTGGCCCGAGGTGAACAGCACGACCCTCCCGGCCGCACCGCGGAACTGCGCGGCGAACGCCTGCACCAGCAGCAGCGAGGCTCGCACGTTCACCGCCCACGTGCGGTCGAGCAGGGCCGCGGTGAGCTCGCCGACGGTGCCGTTCTGGCTGCGCGCGTGGTTGACCACCAACGTGTCGAGCGGGCCGAGCCGTTCGACGGCCGCCGCGAGCAGCGTCGCAGGGGCCTGCGGGTCCTCCAGGTCCACGGCACCGTGCGCGAGCGCCGGGCCCTCGCCGCCCAGCTCGGCCAGCACGCCGTCGATCCCGGCCGGGTCGGCTCCCCACGGTTCGGTGGCGTCGTAGGGGCTCCAGGACTGGGCGAACACGCGGTGGCCGTCGTCGAGCAGCCGGCGCGCGATCGCGAAGCCGATGCCCTGACGGCGGCTGACCCCGGTGACGAGCGCGGTGCGGATCATGGCCCCGATCCTGTCATCCCGGCCTACCCGGACGGGCCGAAGCGCTCCACCCGGATGGCGCCGACGGGCACGCCGGCCTCCTCCAGCAGCGCGGTGGCCGCGTCGGCGAACGCGGGGGAGCCGCAGACGAACACGGTCTCCCCGCCGCGCACGAGCGGCGCGATGTCGCCGAGCGCGAGCCGTCGCGCGGGCCCGTACCGCGTGTAGACGACCGTGGTCTCCGGGCCGGGCAGCTCGTCGGGGTAGTACAGGTCGTCCGGGGTACGGACGGACACGACCATCCGCACCAGGTCCGGACGCCCGGACTGCCGCGCGGCCCGCAGCATCGCCATCAGCGGCACCACACCGGAACCGCCGCCGACCAGCAGCGCGGGCGTGTCACCCGCCCAGGCGAAGAACCCGCCGATCGGCCCGCGCACCTCCAGCTCGTCACCGGGCTCGACGACGTCGTGCAGGAACTCCGAGACCTCGCCGTCGTCGAGCTTCTCGACGGTCAGCTCGATCTCGCCCGTCCGGTCCGGAGCCGACGCCACGGAGTACGAGCGCTGTGCGGAGTAGCCGTCGGGAGCGGTCAGGCGCACGACGTAGTACTGCCCGGCCAGGTGCTCGCGTGGCTCGGGCAACGCCAGGCGGAACGTGCGGGCGCGGGCGGTCTCGTCGCGCACCGACACGACCCGCGCGTTCTGCCAGCGCAGCGTCTTCCGGTGGGTCGTGCCCCCGGGGGTCGCGGTCACCTCAATCGCCCTGGTAGCGCTGCTCGGTCCACGGGTCGCCGCGGTCGTGGTAGCCGTTGCGTTCCCAGAAGCCCTGCTCGTCGTGGTCGAGCAGGCGCAGTCCGGACACCCATTTCGCGCTCTTCCAGAAGTACAGGTGCGGGACGAGCAAGCGGGCCGGGCCGCCGTGCTCGGTGGTGAGCGGCTTCCCGTCGGCGTCCCACACCACCCACGCCCGGCCGCCGGTGACGTCGGCGAGCGGCAGGTTCGTGGTGTACCCGGTGTGCGTGACGGCCACGACGTGCGTGGCGCCGGGCAGCACCCCCGCGGCGTCGAGCAGGGTGTCGACCGACACCCCGTCGAACGTCATGCCGAGCTTGGACCACGTGGTGACGCAGTGGATGTCCCCGGAGTAGCGGGCCCGCGGCAGCGCGTGGATCTCGTCCCACGTCCAGGCCGTCTCGTGCTCGACGAGCCCTTCCACGGTGAACGTCCAGCGGTCGGTGCCGATGCGGGGCGTGGCCTCGGCGTGCAGGACCGGCCAGCTGTCGCGGGCGTCGTACTGGCCCGGTGGGAGCCGTGGGTCGTGCTCGGCCCGCCGGCGGCCGAGGAATCCCCTGGTGGTCGCCATTACTCGCTCCCCTCGCGGGACCGGGTGGCCCCTCCAGCCGGTCCAGCGTCCCACGGGCGCGGTCTGTTCCCGGGGACGCCGTGCTCAGCGGCGCAGCCCCGCGGAGGTGTA
>JBBQEF010000118.1:0-15262 GCA_038320445.1 Mycobacteriales bacterium | reverse complement strand
AACGACGCGAGTTCGGTGGCGATGATGGTGAACGCCTCGGCGTCGGCCAGCGCCGGGGTGATGTCGCGGAACAGCACGCCCGGCTCGGGGTAGTCGGCCACGTCGTGCACCAGGCTCAGTACGTGGGCCAGCCCCAGCTCCGTCTCGGACGGGACAGCCGTCATCGGCGGCGCTTCCCGGTGGGCCGTGACGCCTTGCCCGTCGGCCGCGCACCGGCCTTGCCGTGCCGGGCCGGCGCAGCCGACGCCGCCGCCATCGCCTTCTCGCGGCGCAGCTCCGAGGCGAGCGTGGCGTCGTCGGCGAGATCGGGCTCGTCGTCGGGGGCGGTCTCCCTGGCGACGACCTCCCCGGCCGCGGACGCCTTCGTGCGCCGCGCCACCACCCGAGCGGCCTGCTGGCGGTAGCGCTGATCGCGCATCTTGATGTCGACCAGCAGCGGTGTGGCGAGCAGCAGTGACGACAGGGCGCCGGCGAGGATGCCCACCATCTGCACGAGCGCGAGATCCGCGAGCGTGCCGACCCCGAGCACCCCGACCCCCACGACCATCAGCCCGATCACCGGCAGCACCGCGATCAGGGACGTGTTGATCGAGCGCATCAGCGTCTGGTTCAGCGCCAGGTTCGCCGCTTCGCCGTACGTGCGGCGGGTCAGCCCGAGCAGCCCGCGGCCGTTCTCCCTGACCTTGTCGAACACCACGACCGTGTCGTAGAGCGAGAACCCCAGGATCGTCAGCAGGCCGATCACCGTGGACGGGCTGACCTCGAACCCGACGATCGAGTAGATGCCTGCCGTGACGGTGACGTCGTGCAGCAGCGCCACCAGCGCCGCCACCGCCATCGCGCGCTCGAAGTAGAAGGCGAGGAACAGCGTCACCAGCACCAGGAACACGATCAGCGCGATGATCGCCTGCCGGGTGATCTGGCCGCCCCAGCTGCCGCTCACGGCGCTGTCGCTGATCACCTGCTGCGACGGCCGGCCGTTCGATCCCACGGGTGTGAACGTGTCGAACAGCGCCTGCTTGATCGCGACGGTCTGGGCCGGGTTCAACGACCCCGACCGGATGATCACCGACGCCGACGATCCGGTGCCCGCCGTCTGCACGGATGCGGCCGGCACGCCGATCGTGCGCTCGAAGACCTGCTGCACGGCCGGGACCTCGGCGGGCGCCCCGGCCGTGGTGGCCGGGAACTGCAGCTGGGTGCCGCCGGTGAAGTCGATGCCCAGGTTGAACCCCCGGAACACGATCGACGCGACGCAGACCAGCACGAGCAGTCCGAAGGAGAGGTACCAGGTCCTGCGGCGCCCGACGATGTCGAACGCGCCGGTGCCGGTGTAGAGGCGGGAGAGCACGCCGGATCGCGACGCCGTCACAGCCATGTCAGGCCCCCTTCGAAGCGGTTGCCTTGGCGGTGGCCGCGGCGGCGCGTTTGCGGTCGGCACCGATGCGCGCCACCGCACCCAGCCCCGAGAGCGTCGGGCTGCCGAACACCCGCGAGTTCGACGCCAGCGCCACCAGCGGATGGGTCACCAGGAACACCACGAGCAGATCCAGCACCGTGGACAGCCCGAGGGTGAACGCGAAGCCGCGCACCTGCCCGACGGCCAGGATGTAGAGCACCGCCGAGGCCAGGAAGCTCACCGCGTCCGCGGAGAGGATCGTGCGCCGGGCCCGCACCCAGCCGCGCGGCACGGCCGAGCGGAACGTCCGGCCCTCCCGCATCTCGTCCTTGAGGCGCTCGAAGAAGATCACGAACGAATCGGCGGTGATGCCGATGGCCACGATGAACCCGGCGACGCCCGCGAGATCCAGGGTGAACCCGATCCAGCGTCCGAGCAGCACCAGTACGGCGAACACGATCGCACCCGACAGCACCAGCGACAGGATCGTCAGCACCCCGAGCACCCGGTAGTAGAACAGGCAGTACACGAACACCAGGCCCAGGCCCACCGCGCCCGCGATCAGCCCGGCCTCCAGCGACGCCAGCCCGAGCGTCGCCGACACCGTCTGCGCCTCCGAGGACTCGAACGACAGCGGCAGCGAGCCGTAGCGCAGCACCCCGGCCAGGTTGTTCGCCGAGGCCTGGTTGAACTGACCGGAGATCTCGGTCGAGCCGTAGATCGCACTGTTGATGCTCGGCGCGGACACGACCTCACCGTCGAGCGTGAACGCCACCCGCTTGCCGATGTTGCCGGAGGTGTAGCTGCCCCAGATCGCCTGGCCGTCGCTCTTGAAGGTCAGGTTGATGACGTAGCCCGCACCCTGCGAGTTGATCGCGGCCTGCGCCGTGGCGATCTGCGTGCCCTCCAGGAACGAGGGCCCCAGCACGTACTTCTCGGTGCCGTCCTGGTTGCACGCGACGAGCGGGCGCGTCGGGTCGTCGTAGCCGCGCAGCGGGTCGTTGGCCGCGCAGTCCAGCGTCTGCAGCGCCACCTGTTGGGTGGCCTGGTCGGCGCTCTGCCGCACCGCGCGTGCCGCCTCGATCGCGGCCGCCACCTGGGGGTCGGCCGGATCGGCCTGCGTCCCGGCCCCCGGTGAGGCGGGGGTGGGGGCCGGCGCAGGAGTGGGCGTCGGGTTCTGCAGCGGACGCGACAGGGCCACCGGCTCGACCGCCCGCACCACGGGCGCTCCGGGCTCGGCCGCACCCTGCGGCCGGGTCGTGGCGGGCGCGGGAGCGGGCGTGGCCGCCGGCGCCGACGTGGGGGCGGCAGGCGTCCCGGCGGCCCCTGGCGTCGCGGCGGCGGGCACGGCCGCCACCGGGCCGCCGATGACCTCACGGAACCGCAGCTGGGCGGTCTGGCCGAGCGACCGGGCCTGCTCGCCGGCGTCGCCGGGCACGGTGATCGTCAGGTTGTTGCCGTCGAGCACCACCTCGGCGCCGCTGACGCCGAGCCCGTTGACGCGCTGCTCGATGATCTGCTGGGCCTGGACGAGCTGGTCGCGCGGCGGTACCGCTCCGGACTCGGTGCGCGCCACGAGCGTGACGCGCGTGCCGCCCTGCAGGTCGATGCCGAGCTTGGGGGCCGGTCGGCCGTCGCCGGTGAAGAACACCAGCGCGTACAGCACGACCACGATGCCGGCGAACGCCGCCAGGTAGCGCGCGGGGCGGATCTGCCCCGGGGTGGATGCCACTGCAGAAGGTCTCTTCCTGATGTCACCGCGAGCCGCGGTGAGGGAGTGTGTGGGTCAGCTGCGCGGGGTGCCGTTGCTGCTGTCGTCGGCCTTGTCGAACGACGGAGCCCTCTCCGGCGACGGAGCCTTCTCCAGCGACGGCGCCTTCTCCAACGACGCCTTCTCCAACGACGGGGAGGGCTCGTGCGGCGCGTCGTCGGTGTCGGCGGCCGCGTCGTCGGCGGTGAACTCCGCGTCGTGGGCGGCCACGTCGACCTTCTCCTTGACCGCGGCCCGCACCCAGGTGGTGACGACGCCGTCGGCGATCTCCAGGTCGATGGTGTCCTCGTAGGACGCGTCGACGACCGTGGCGCGCAGGCCCGACGTGGTCATGATGATGTCACCGGGCTCGAGCGACGCCTGGAGCGCCTGCATCTGCGCCATCACCCGCTTCTGCTTCCGTCCGGACAGGAAGATGGGAATGAACAGCAACAGGATGAGGAAGGGGAAGATCAGCGAGAGGTCCATGGTCTCCGTAGCTCCGCGTGTCGAGGGCCACCCGAGTCTGCCAGCCGTCCTTCAGAACAGTGTCGTCGGGCTCTGGGCCGCTGGGCCGCCCGGGGTGACGTCGGGCGGTGCAGCGATGCCCAGATGGGCCCAGGCGGCAGCGGTGGCCACCCGGCCCCGCGAGGTGCGTGCCAGCATTCCGGCGCGCACGAGGTACGGCTCGCAGACCTCTTCGACGGTACCCGCCTCCTCACCGACCGCCACGGCCAAAGTCGACACCCCGACCGGACCGCCCCCGAACGACCGGACCAGGGCGTTCAGGACGGCGCGGTCCAGGCGGTCGAGCCCGAGATCGTCGACGTCGTAGACGTCCAGTGCGTCGCGGGCGACCTGCCGGGTGACGGCACCGTTCGCACGGACCTGCGCGAAGTCCCGGACGCGCCGCAGCAGGCGGTTGGCGATGCGGGGGGTGCCCCGGGACCTGCCGGCGATCTCCTCGGCGCCGTCGCGGCGCAGGTCGACGTCCAGGATCGGCGCGGCGCGGCGGAGCACGAGCTCCAGCTCGCGCGGTTCGTAGAACTCCATGTGCGCGGTGAACCCGAAGCGGTCGCGCAGCGGACCGGTCAGCGCCCCCGACCGCGTCGTGGCCCCCACCAGCGTGAACGGCGCGATGTCCAGGGGGATCGAGGTGGCGCCGGGGCCCTTGCCGACGACCACGTCGACCCGGAAGTCCTCCATGGCGAGGTAGAGCATCTCCTCCGCGGGGCGGGCGATGCGGTGGATCTCGTCGATGAACAGGACGTCGCCCGGGGCGAGGTTGGAGAGCATCGCCGCGAGATCGCCCGCGCGCTCCAGTGCGGGACCCGACGTCAACCGGATCGCCGCGCCCAGCTCGGCGGCGACGATCAGCGCGAGGCTCGTCTTGCCCAGCCCGGGTGGGCCGGAGAGCAGGATGTGGTCGGGCGGGTCCCCGCGGCGGCGGGCTCCTTCGAGCACGAGCTCCAGCTGTTCACGCACGCGTGGCTGCCCGATGAACTCCCGCAGGTTCCGCGGCCGGAGGGTGGCCTCGATCTCGAGGTCCTCCGGCTCGGGCTCGGGCAGCACGCTCACCTCACCCACGAGGTCCACCGGACGCGGTCATCGGGAGCCGCCCAGGCGGCTCAGTGCCGAGCGGAGCAGCGCCGCCGCGTCGGCGTCGGCGTCGCCCGCGAGGACGGAGTCCACCGCCGCCTCGGCGGGCCGGGCCGTGAAACCGAGCCCGACGAGCGCCTCGACCACCTGGTCGCGCCGGGGGTTCGCACCGCTCGCCGCGTACGGGAGCACCGTGGGGGCGGACGACGGCGCCACGACCTTGTCCTTCAGCTCCAGCACCATCCGCTGCGCGACCTTCGGGCCGATGCCCGGCACCCTGGTCAGGGTCTTCACGTCGCCGTCGGAGATGGCGTGGCTCAGCGCGTCCGGGTCGAGGACGGCCAGGGTCGCGAGCGCCATGCGCGGGCCGATGCCGGCCACCGACTGCAGCAGGCCGAACAGGTCGCGCTGCTCGTCGTCGGCGAAGCCGAACAGGGTGAGCGAGTCCTCCCGCACCACCAGCGCCGTCGCGAGCCGTCCCTGCTGGCCGCGGCGCAGCCCGGCCAGGGTGGTGGGGGTGGCGAACACGGCGAGCCCGACCCCACCGACCTCGACCACGGCGTGGTCCAGGCCGATCTGCAGCACCTCACCCCGCACGGAGCTGATCATCGGTTCGCCGCCGCCTTCGCCGCCGCGGCCAACCGGGCCTTGTGCGCCCTCGCGAGCTCGTCGGAGCGGGCCTTCGCCTCGGCCATCCGGTCGAGCATCGGGGCCCGCCAGCAGTGGCAGATCGCCAGGGCGAGCGCGTCGGCGGCGTCGGCGGGGCGGGGCGCCTCGGACAGCCCCAGCAGCCGGGTGACCATGCTCGTGACCTGCTCCTTGCCCGCGCGTCCCTCCCCCGTGACCGACGCCTTGACCTCGCTCGGGGTGTGGAACGTGACGGGCAGCCCGGCGCGCGCCGCGAGCAGCGCGACGACCCCGCTGGCCTGGGCCGTGCCCATCACCGTGCGCACGTTGTGCTGGCTGAACACCCGCTCGATCGCCACCACGTCCGGGCGGTGCAGCGCGATCCAGCGCTCCACCTCCGCACCGAGGGCCAACAGCCGGCGCTCCAGCGGCGCGTCGGCCGGGGTGCGCACGACGTCGACCGCGACGCACCGCACCTGGCGCCCACCGGTCCCGTCGACCACCCCGAGCCCGCACCTGGTCAGCCCCGGGTCGACGCCGAGCACCCGCACCCGCACTCCCCTCGCCGCGAACAGCCGTTCGAGGACGCAGGCTACCGGCGCCCCGGTCCGCTCCCGCAGGGGCGCGCCGACGGGCTGACGACCTCCCCACGTGTCGGTTCTCCGTCATACCCGGGACAGGGTGGGTTCATGCTCCGTTCACACCGCGCCCTACGCTCGCGCCCCACCGACGGCGGGCGTGATCAGGAGGCGGACTGACGTGGATCGTTCCCCGACGGGACCCGACGCCGTTCGATCGCGGCCCCGCACCGGGAGTCAGGCCTGGCGCGGGGTGGTGGTGTTCGTGCTGCGCGAGCACGCGGCCGAGCAGCTCGACAGCGCCCTGGCCGGCATCACACGCGGGATGGAGATCATCGAGGTCGTCCCGCTGGACCGCGCCCAGCGCGACACGGCCCGCCGCCGCCTCCGCGGAGGTCGGTGGGGCCGCGACGGCCGTCCGGTCGACGGTGGCGGCCCGCACACCTTCATCGTCGCGTGCGACGTGGTCCCGCCCGACGGCCAACCCGGCGCCCGCACCGTCGAGACCCGTGCCACGGAGGTCCGGGCGCGAACGACCCGGTGGCTGCTGCGCGCCGTCGACGACCGCGTCGCCTACGAGCCGCTGCACCACTCCGTGGGCCCGCAGCAGGCCCTGGACTACCTCGAGGTCCTCGACGACCTCACCGTCCAGTCCCGGCTGCTGGTCAAGCTCCGCGAGCTGGGCGACGCGTGCGCCGTGCCGTTCCCGCTGGTGCGCATGCTGGCACCGGAGTCACCCGGCTACCGGGCCCGGGTCGCGCTCGTGGACCACCCGGTCCACGGCCGGTCGGTCTGCAAGATCTTCCGGCCGGGCGCGGCCCGGTACTTCCGGCGCGAGCTGCGGGCGCGGATCGAGCTGGCCGACCTGCCCGAGGTGCCGGCCCTGCTCGACCACGGGCCGAACTGGCTGCTCACGCCCTTCTACACCGATGACGCCCGCCACATCCGGCGGCACCTGCCGAACGTGGCGGGCGTCAGCCAGCTGTGGCCGGACGTCGGCCGTGCACTGGCCCGGTTCGCCTGCGCGCTGCACGAGCGGGGCATGTTCATCCTCGACCTGTCGCCGCACAACCTGATGTCGGATCCCGAGTCCGGCCTGAAGGTGCTGGACCTGGAGTTCGTGCAGCCCTACGCCGGGCCGCCGCCGCCGCTGGAGGACTGCTATACGTTCCGTGGGGTGCCCCGGGAGCTCCGATCGCCGGGTGACGACGTCCCGGAACTCGTGCTGACGAAGGGGGTGGGCAACTCGGTGTTCCATCCCGCCGTCTCCGGTGCGCGCATCGGAGACCTGCTGCGGCCCGCCCGCCGGGGCGACGCACTGCGCATGTCGGCCGTCCAGCTCGGCTGGTTCGCCGCCTTCGGTCTCCTCACCCCCGTCCACGCGGCCCTGGTCCGGCGGCGCGGCCGACGTTGAGCACGGGTTCGCTGACCGGCCGCACGCTGCGCGGGTTCGCCTGGTCGTTCGCCGGCTCGGCCGGGCAGGCCGTGCTGCAGATCGGCGCCACGGTCGTGCTGGCCCGGCTGCTGACCCCGGCCGAGTTCGGCGCGGTGGCCGCCGCGCTGTTGGTGGTCGGCCTGACCCAGCTCGTGGCCCAGCTGGGCGTGGCCGCTGCGCTCGTGCACCGCGAGGACCTCACCGACTCCGAGATCGCGGCCGCCTTCTGGTTCTCGTTGACCCTGTCGAGCGTGTTCGCCGCCGGGATGTACGCGTTCGCGCCGCAGCTCGGCGCGTTCGTGGGGCTGGGTCCCGACTCGCACCTGCTGCGGTTGCTCTCGGTGACGCTCGTGCTGGCCGGGGCGACCGCGGTGCCGGCCGGGCTGCTGCAGCGGAGGCTGCGGTTCCGGCCGATGGCCGTGGTCGACCTGCTCGCGGCCGGGCCTGCGACGATCGGCGTCAGCGTCGTGCTGGCCCTGCGCGGGTTCGGCCCGGACGCGCTGGCCTGGGCGGTGATCGTCGCGGCCCTCGTGACGGCCGTGGGCTACGCCGTCGTCGCGCGGCCGGCCATCACCCCGCAGTCCCCCGCCGCGGCCTGGCGGAGCCTGCGTCCGATGATCGGTTTCGGCTCCGGGTACTCGATCACCCAGCTCGGCAACTGGGTGGCGCTCAACGCGGACAACGTGGTCGTCGCGCGGTTGCTGGGCACGGGCCCGCTGGGCGTCTACACCCGCGCCTACAACCTGCTCTCGGAGCCGGCCAACGTGATCGGCGGGGCCGCGGACAAGGTCCTCTTCCCGGCCATGGCGCGGGTCCGCGACGACGGCGAGCGGCTGCGCGGGGCGTACGTCCGCGCCGCGTCGCTCGTCGCGCTCGTCACGGTTCCGGCGGGGGTGGTGCTGTTCGCGCTCGCGCCGGAGGTCGTGCACGTGCTGCTGGGGGCGCAGTGGGAGGCCGTCGTCGTGCCGCTGCAGGTGTTCGCCCTCGTCCTGCTCCCGCGCACCTCCTACAAGATCAGCACGTCGCTGACGAGGGCGACCGGAGCGGTGTACCGGGCCGCGTGGCGGCAGTGGCTGTACGCGGCCGAGGTGGTGGTCTTCTGCTCGGTCGGGGCGCGCTACCTCGGCGTCGACGGGGTGGCGATCGGGGCGTCCGTCGCGATCGTGCTGCACTTCCTGGTGATGCTGCGCTTCTCGGCTCGGGTGTCGGCCGGGCTGGAGCGGCACGTGCTGGCGATGTACCTCAAGCACATCCCGGCGGCGCTGGCGGTGCTGATCGCGACGGAGGGGGTGGCCGCGGCCGCCCGCCCGATCGGCTCCGACGCCCTGACCCTCGCCCTCGGCGCCCTCGCCGCCTGCGCCGCCGCGGCGCTGGTGCTGCTGCTGATGCGCGGGCACTTCCGCGACGAGCTCGCGGTGGTGCGGACGTTCCGCCGCCCCTGACGCCGACGCGGGACGGCCGCGGAGGCGTCAGGACCTCGGAGCCGCGACCGGGCCGGCCAGCCACCGGCGGGTGTCCCGACGGCCGCGCAGCCGCACCACGGCCGGGCCGTCCGGGGCGGCCAGCACCTCCCGCACCCTCGCGGCGGTCCGGGGATGAGCGGCCCACGCCCAGCGAACGACGTGCTCGGGATCGGTCAGGACGGTCCACAGCGGTGGCTCGACGTTGCCGTTCCACAGCTCGACCCGGCGCACCCGGCGCGCCACGGTGCGCGGGAGCAGCCCCCTGGCCACCTGCCAGCGCGTGAGATCGAGCCAGACGAGCAGGTCCGCGCGGGCCAGCAGCAGCGGCCGGACCGCACGGTACTGCCATTCCGTCACCCAGGTGTCGGTCGCGGCGAACGCGGCGACGTCGGCCGCGAACTCCGGGCGCGGGACCCAGTTCGGGCCGTGGTGCAGGGCGTCCAGCTCGTGGTACGGGATTCCCAGCCGCTGCGACAGCGCCGCCGCGAGGGTGCTCTTGCCGGACCCGGAGGTCCCGGCGACGAGGATGCGACGTGGGCGGGACGGGAGCGGATCGCCGGGACCGAGCACCCGGGCATCGTCGGGCAGTGCGTGGTGTCGTGTCCACGCCGGCGCCGGCCGCCCCGGCCCTGACCGGTCACCGCACGGCGGGCTGGTCGGAGAAGCAGCGCAGCACCAGGCCGGTGCGGGGCTTGGGCACGAACAGCGTCGACTTGCGCGGCATCAGGACACCGCTCGCCGCGAGGTCGAGGACGGTGGCGGCCGGGGTCGGCCGCAGCAGCGCGGCGACGCCGCCCGTCTCCCGCGCCGCCGCGACGGCCGACTCCACCGAGTGGCGCAGCAGCACGCGATCGGCGGCGTCCCAGCGGCCCGCGACCAGCCCGACGTCCACCAGTGCCACGTCGAGGTCGCGCCAGCCGGGCACGCCGCTCGGCGCGAGCAACCGGTTGCGGTCCGGTTCGGTCAGCGCCGCCCACGTCGTGCCGTCGGTGAGCAGAACCAGCGTGTCCGGGGCCGCCGCGAGGGCCCGCTCCACATCCGGTGGGGGCTCCGTCGCCACCGCCCGGAACGCGCCGCCCAGTGCCTCCACCGCCCGGGCGAGCGACAGGCCGGGCACGACCCGGTGGATGGCGTGCACCTGCGGCCCGTGGACGCCGGTCGGCACGAGCAGGGCCAGGCCCCGGTCCCACGCACCGGTCGTCGCCCGCGAGCGCTGGTGGGCGAGGTAGCTCGCCCAGCGGTGGTGCCCGTCGGCGATCACGGCCCGGCGGGCGGCGAGATCGGCTCGGACCTCCGCGACCTCTCCGGGATCGGCGACCCGCCACAGCCGGTGCCGGACGCCGCCGCTGTCGGTCACGTCGATCAGCGGGGTGTTCGACACGGCGTAGCGGCGAGCCATCGCGTCGGCGGTCCCGGGCGTACCGTCGAACGTCAGCACGATCGGCTCCAGATCGGCCTGCGTGGCGGCCAGCAGCGCCAGCCGGTCGGCGACGGCGGCGGGGACGGTCGCCTCGTGCGGGGAGACCACCCCGACGGCGGGCAACCCGACAGCGCCGACCCAGCCGCGCGTCGACACCCGCCCGTCCTCGGCCATGTCGTAGACGAACAGTGCCGGGCGGTCGTCGACGACGAACGTGCCGTCGCGCCGCCACAGCGCGAGCCGTCGCGCTGCGTCCTGAGCCCCGAACGTGGGCAGGGTCAGGTGCACGATGCTGTGCTCGTCGGCCTCGGTGAGCCGGGCCCGCTCCGCGGGCTCGATGAGGTCGTAGGCGGGCGAGGTCAGGACCGGCAGCCGGGCGGGGTCGTGGTAGCGGGTGGCGACGAACGGCGCGACATCCAGCCCGCCGCCCCCGTCCTCAGTGGGCAGCGTCGTCCCAGCTGCGCCCGTAGCCGACCGACACCTCCAGTGGCACCGACAGGGCCGCTGCCGCCGCCATCTCCCGGCGCACGAGCGTCTCGACGGCCTCCCGCTCGCCCTCGGCCACCTCCAGCACGAGCTCGTCGTGCACCTGCAGCAGCATGCGGGTGCGGAGCTTCTCGTCCTCCAGTGCCCGGTGCACGCCGAGCATCGCGACCTTGATGATGTCGGCCGCGCTGCCCTGGATGGGGGCGTTGAGCGCCATGCGCTCGGCCATCTCGCGACGCTGGCGGTTGTCGCTGGTGAGGTCGGGGAGGTAGCGGCGCCGGCCCATGATCGTGGCCGTGTAGCCGTCCTTGCGGGCCTGGTCGACGACCGTGCCGAGGTAATCGCGCACGCCCCCGAAACCGTCGAAGTAGTCGTCCATCAGGCCGCGGGCCTCCTCGGTGGGGATCCGCAGCTGGTTGGACAGCCCGAACGCCGACAGCCCGTACGCCAGGCCGTAGTTCATCGCCTTGATCTTGGCCCGTTGCGCGGGGGTGACCGACAACGCCTCGACACCGAACACCCGGGCGGCGGTCTCGGCGTGGAAGTCGTGCTGCGACCGGAACGCCTCGATCAGCGCGGTGTCCTCAGAGAGGTGCGCCATGATCCGCATCTCGATCTGGCTGTAGTCGGCGGTCATGAGCTCGGCGTAGCCCGGGCCCACGACGAACGTCTCGCGGATGCGCCGCCCGGCGGCCGTGCGGATCGGGACGTTCTGCAGGTTGGGCTCGGTGGAGCTCAGCCTCCCGGTGGCCGCGATGGTCTGGCTGTAGGTCGTGTGGACGCGCCCGTCGGCGGCGACCGACTTGAGCAGGCCCTCGACGGTGACCTTGAGCCGGGTGGCGTCGCGGTGCAGCAGCAGGTGCGACAGGAACTCGTGCCCGGTGCTCTCGAACAGCGTCTGCAGCGCATCGGCATCGGTGGTGTAGCCGGTCTTGGTGCGCTTGGTCTTGGGCATCTCCAGCTCGTCGAACAGCACCACCTGCAGCTGCTTGGGCGAGCCGAGGTTGATCTCCTTGCCGATCACCGCGTAGGCGTCCTGCGCGGCCTGCTGCACCTGGGACGCGAACTCCGACTCGAGGCCTGAGAGCAGCTCGTGGTCGACGGCGATGCCGGCGGCCTCCAGATCGGCGAGCACGTACTCCAGCGGCAACTCCACATCGGCCAGCAGCGTGCCCGCTGCCTTCTCGGCGAGCTCGACGTCGAGCACATCGGCCAGCTCGGAGACCGCGGACGCCGCCACCATCTGTGCGCCGGCGAGCTGGGCATCGGCCTCCTCCTCGCCCCCCAGCAGGGAGAGCTGGCCGCCCTCGTCCCCGCCGTCGAGCCGCAGCTCCCGGCGCAGGTGCCGCAGCGCGAGATCGGCGAGGTCGAACGTGCGCTGGCCCGGCCGCGACAGGTAGGCGGCGAGCGCGGTGTCGCTGGTGAGGCCGCCGAGTCTCCACCCCCGGCCGCGCAGCGCGTGCAGCGCCGCCTTCGCGTCGTGCGCCGCCTTCGGCACCGACGCGTCGGCCAGCCACTCCCCCAGTGCCTGCTCGTCGTCCGGGTTCAGCGTCACCACATCGAGGTACGCGGCCTGCGGTACCCCCGCCGACGCACCGGCGGCACGGGCCTCGACGGTGGGCTCGCCCGCGGCCAGCCCGATACCGTCGAGATCGCGCTCGGACACCCCGCCGGTGAGGCCGTGGAAGGCCAGCCCGACCCGCCGCCCGTCGCGGGCGTTGGCGTCGAGCCAGGCCCGGACGGCGCCCGGCTCCAGCGCGCCGCCCTGCACCTCGATGCCGCCCTCGGCCTCGGGCTCGGCGCTCTGCAGCGTGGCGAACAGGCGCTCGCGCAGCACCCGGAACTCCAGCTCGTCGAACAGCCGGTGCACGGCATCGCGATCCCACGGCCGCACCTCCAGCTGCGCCGGGGCGGTGTCGAGCGGGACGTCGCGCACCAGCTCGGTGAGCTGACGGTTGAGCAGGACCCCGGCCAGGTGGGTGCGCAGCGCATCACCCGCCTTGCCCGTGACCTCGTCGACCCGATCGGTGAGCTCGGCGAGCGACCCGAACTCGCGAACCCACCTGGCGGCGGTCTTCTCCCCGACGCCGGGGATGTTGGGCAGGTTGTCGCTGGGATCGCCGCGCAGGGCCGCGAAATCCGGGTACTGGGCCGGGGTGAGGCCGTAGCGCGCCATCACCTCGGCCGGGTCGATCCGCCCGAGATCCGACACCCCGCGCTTGGGATAGAGCACCATCACGTTGTCGCTGACCAGCTGGAACACATCGCGGTCGCCGCTGGTGATGAGCACCTCGTACCCGTCGTCCTCGGCCTGGGTGGCGAGGGTGGCGATGACGTCGTCGGCCTCGAAGTTGTCGACGGCGAAGAACGGGATCGCCAGCGCTCTGAGCACCTCCTTGATGAGGTCGACCTGGCCGCGGAAATCGTCCGGCGTGGTGGTGCGGTTGGCCTTGTACTCGGTGAAGCGCTCCGAGCGGAACGTCTTGCGCGAGACGTCGAACGCGACGGCGAGGTGGGTCGGCACCTCGTCGCGCAGCAGGTTGATCAGCATCGACGTGAAGCCGTAGACGGCGTTGGTGGTCTGCCCCGTGCCCGTGCGGAAGTTCTCCGCGGGCAGCGCGAAGAACGCCCGGTAGGCCAGGGAATGGCCGTCGAGCAGCAGCAGCCGCTTGCCCGTGGTGGAGGCGGGCCGGACGGTGCCGACGGCGGCGGCGCTCTTGGAGGCGGGGGTTCGGGTCGCGGGGCTCATCGGCGGCGAGTCTAGGACGTGCCACCGACAGTCCCGGGCGGAGGACAGATCCGCGTTCCGGACCGCCGAGCGACGAGCAGCGCGGCGGAACACCGCTTCGGGTCGCGGTATTGGGCGACCCGCGACGGCCGCGCACCAGGTCACGCATCACGTATCGATCACCGCATGATCCGCGCTAGGTTGTGGACACCGCCGAAATCACCTGATCGCACCAGCTGGAGCCGCCCATGAAACCCTTCGTCGTCAACGCCCACGGCCGCCTCGTGTTCCCCGCGAACTTCCTCGGTGAACTCGATTTCACGGTGCTCGACACCCTCGACCAGTTCGCCGCCGTGATCGGTCGTGATTTCGAGGCCAAGGCGCCCACCGGCACCGAGATACTGGCGCGTGTCGAGTCCGGCGCGTACCCCAGCCGCTTCCAGCTGCTGCGCGACGTCGCGCAGAACCTGTTCTGGGTCAACCGGTACTCGATGACGATGTTCGAGAAGCGGCCGACCCGATGGCGCGACGTCCCCCGGAACCGTCCCGATGTCTTCCTGCCCGTGCTCACCCCCTGGCTGGACGGCGAGAAGAAGGTGGCCGCCGTCGAGCGCGCCTACGGCGAGCTGCCCGTCACCTGGGACGCCGGCGCCGAGGACCGCGTCTTCACGATGCTCTTCGACCTGTTCCGCAACAAGCTGCACCACGCCACCGAGCTGCCGGCGATCAAGCCGACCGTCGCCGAGTTCCGCGCCCAGCCGGAATCGCTCACATTCGTCCTGCCCGACCACGATCCGGACTACCCGGTATTCGACCTGAACTCCATCGTCGACGCGAACGAGGACGTTCCCGAACTGGAAGCGCTCACGCGCTGGGCGATGGTGCTGCACAACCAGTACCCGTGGGACCGCTCGCGCACCGAGTTGCGACCGCCGTCCGAGATCGGCGACGACGATTTCGTGGTCGCCTTCCATCCGCGCAATCGGGACGTGCTGGCGTTCATCGACCGCGTGAAGTCCGGCGTCGTGCCGAACCGGATCTCGCGGACCGCACCGCAGGCGGTGGCCCCCCAGACGCCCTACCCCCCGGTCAAGGTGCGCGAGGCGTTCCGCGTCCAGCCCAAGCTGGAGTCGCTCGCCGTCGTCCGCGGCGAGCACATCTGCACCAACACCGACGTCGTGCGCAACGCGAGCTTCTCCTGGTCGCCCATGAGCGCCGAGGAGATCCGCACCAAGACCGGGATCGGCGAGCGCCGCTACACCGAGCACGAGATCGGCGATCTCGCGCTGGAGGCCGCCGCGGCCGCGCTCGCCCACTCCGGGCGCCGCGCCGAGGAGATCGGGGCCGTGCTCGTGTCCACCTGCACGAGCGGACGGCTGATCCCGTCGCTGGCCACCTGGATCTCGGGCGAGCTGGGCCTGCTGCAGACGCACTGCTCGGCCGACATCGTCGCCGCCTGCGCGGGCCTGCCGTACGGGCTCGCCGAGGCCGTCCGCCAGCTCCAGGAGGTGGACCGGCCGGTCCTGCTCGTCTGTGTCGAGAAGTTCTCAGACAAGATCGGCGCCGTCCGGACGTCCCGGATGATCTTCGGTGACGGCGCGGCCGCGCTGGTCGTCGCGCCCGCGCCCGCCGGCGAGGCGGGCGACGTCGAGATCCTGCAGACCTACGCCAGCGGTCCCGCCAGCCAGGTGAACTCGATCATCTGGCCCAACCCCGAGTTCGACAACGACATCACCGTCTACGGGCCCGAGGTGAAGGCGCTGGTGGCCCGCTACCT
>JBBQEF010000117.1:0-15275 GCA_038320445.1 Mycobacteriales bacterium | reverse complement strand
GGGAGGTGTGCGAGCTGCTCGACCTCACACCGGCCAACCAGCGCGTCCTGCTGCACCGGGGGCGCGCCCGCCTGCGCGCCGTGCTCGAGATGGCCCGCGTATGACACCCCCGGTTCCCACCACGCCCCCGGTCGAGGAGCGCGTCGCATGACGCCTCGCGACATCGCCTGCCGGGAGCTGGTGGAGTTGCTCACCGACTACCTGGAGGGTGTCCTGCCGCCGGACGAGGTGGCGGCCGTCGACGCCCACCTCGACGACTGCGACGCCTGCCGCGCCTACCTCGACCAGATGCGCGCCACGATCAGCATGCTGGGGTCCGTTCCGGTGGAGACGCTCTCCGAGCGGGCCTGCGACACCCTGATCGCCGCGTTCACACAGCGGCGCAACGCTCGGTCGTAGTGCTCCAGCCCCTGCTCGTGATCATCCGAGGCCGACAGCCCCGGCGAGCCCGGCGGCCGTGATTGTGCGCCCATTTCCCGCGCCGCTCCGCCCGGCGGGCCGGTGCCCATCGGCGTGCATTCTCACGATTGTGCGGTCGCGACGACCACGATGTTGTCCGAGTACTGACGGGTGGAATGGTCGAATCGTCCCCCGCACGTTATGAGCACGAGTTGCGGATCTGCACCGGCCCGGAACACCTCGAGCGGCAAGGCGGCTTTCGCGTAACGGCGCACGGTGCGCACGACGAACCCGTCCGTCACCCCGGCCCGCGTCTCCACCGCGATGGCGTCACCCGGCCTCAGCGCCGCGGCACGGAACAGGGCACCGGCCCCGTCCCGGGCGGTGTCGACGTGGCCGTCCAGCACCCCCGCGGCGCCCGCCGCCCCTGGCGCTCCGCCCACCTGCCACCAGCCGACGATCTGAGGATCGTCCGGAACGCCCAGCTCACCGGTCGTCCCGGTGGCCACCGGGACGATCGGGGCGTCCACGCCCAGCAGCGGGATCCGCAGCCGTACCGGTGCCGCACGGGGCGGTCGCGCCACCGCCGCGGACATCGGCCACGGCGTCACGAATCGCGGAGGCCCGCCCAGCGACTGAGCGGGACCACCCGTCCCCGCCCCCCCGATACCGGCAAGTGCGACCACGGCACAGGACGCCCCGAGCAGCGCCCTCCGAAATCGATGCCGAATCGTCCCCACCCGCCTCCACCGCGTCATCGCGGACGTGTGCGCCTGCATTGTCCACGCCCCGCCGCCGTTGGGATAGGACGAACGGCGTATTGACGCCACGGCCGCCACCCATCATCGTTCTGCGGCACGATGCGTGCGTGAACAGAGGACGTCGACGATGACATATGGCACTGACGGCGGCGGCGGAACATCGCCCACTCCCCCGCCCGCTTCCCCGCCTGCGTCCCGCCGGCGGTGGTGGTGGGTGCTCGTGGCCGCGATCATCGCCATCATCCTGATCCTCATCGGCTTCGCCTCGTGCACCACCACGACGACCACCACACCCGTGGCGTCGACCGTGACGCCGGTGGCTCCGAGCTCGACGGCGAGCGCCGGGGTCACCACCACCGCGGGCCCGGTCGTGCCGCCGGTCACCCCGAGCACCGCCCCTCCGTCGGGGACGACCACGGCGGTTTCCCCCTCCACGTCGGCCACGACGCCGCCCACCACCGGGACGACGACCGCGCCTCCGGCCCCCAGCGGGGTCAACGCCGGTTCGGGCGGCGCGGCCGACACGAGCGGGCCGCTGGACGCCGGCGTCCTGATCCTGTTCCTCGGCACCTTCGCTGTCCTCGGTGCGGGCGCCGCACGGGTCCGGCGGCAGTACCGGCGGTAGCGGCAGTACTGCACACCTGGTGACCTCGCGCACGCGGACCTGTCGGTGCCCCTACGAGACGTGGGTGGTGACCGAGCCGGGGCGGCCGACAGCTACCGGCGGTCGACTCCACACAGGGCCAACCGCCGCCGCGACGCCCACCACGCAGGAGCGTCGCTACCCCAACGCCAGCGGCGGAAAGCAGTGGTCCTGCCAGATCCTCCGCGACTCCGCCTCCGGGTAGGGCGCGACGACGGGTTCGGTGTCGAAGATCTGCACGAGCCCGCTGTCGAACCTGGGCCAGCCGGGATCACCGCTGGTGGCGAACGCGATCCAGGCGGTGCGCATGCGAGCGGACACCGCTTCGGCTGCGACGAGGTCGTCGATCAGCGCGGAGGGCTGCCCGCTGGTCAGGTTGCCGAACACGAGCGGCACATCGAGGCCGTGGCAGGCGCCCAGGACACCGGACCAGGCCAGCTCGTAGAAGTGCACGGAACCCTGCTCGGCGGCGCCCTCGGCTAGGTGCAGCGACGGCATGCGGAACAACCAGTCCCCGAGGATCCATTCGTACAGCTGGGTGGGTTCGGCCGCCGGGTACGGCCCCGGCGCGAAGACCTCGACCGCGGTGGCGACCTGCTCCTCGGTGACCGCGGCGAGCGCGGCGAACAGCCGGTGTTCGTCACGGGTGTGACCGACGAGCAGGTCGACGCCGTGCCGCGCCTGCCACGGGGTCGCGGGCAGGATCTCGCCGTCGACGACCGGCGAGAACAGGATGGACCGGTGCGCGATCTGCCCCCATCTCCCGACGTGCGCGCCGATGGTCGCGGTGACCTCGTCGCCCGCCGCGGGCAGCAACTCGGGCTCCACCGTGGACAGATCGGCGGCGGTGGCCTTCAGCCCGAACTCGGCGGCGCAGGCTCCGGCGATGTCGCGCGCGAGTTCCGGGGTGAAGAAGGTGCCCTGGACGCTCTGCGCGACGGCCCGGCGGAACAGTCCCGCGGCCCGCGGCATCGCGAGCAGGGCGGCGACCGATCCCCCGCCCGCCGACTGGCCGAACACGGTGACCTGCGCGGGGTCACCCCCGAACGCGCGGATGTTGTCCCGCACCCATTCCAGCGCGGCGACCTGGTCGAGCAGCCCCCGGTTGGCGGGCGCGCCCTCGATGTGGGCGAACCCCTCGATGCCCACGCGGTAGTTGGCGGTGACCAGCACGACGCCGTCGCGTGCCAGCCGGGCGCCGTCGTACTCGGGAAGGCCGGACATGCCGATCGTGTAGGCACCGCCGTGGATCCACACCATGACCGGCAGGCCCGCGTCGCGGCTCGGGTCGGGCGACCAGACGTTGAGCGTGAGCCAGTCCTCGCCGGCTGCCGTCTGGTTCATGCCGAACCCGCCTGCCTGCGGTGGTGCCGGGCCGAACGCCAGCGCCTCTCGCACGCCGTCCCACCGTGCGGGCGGCGTCGGCGCGGCGAAGCGCAGGTCGTTCACCGGCGGTTGCGCGAACGGGATGCCGCGGAAGACCGCCACGTCCGACTCGATGGCGCCGCGCACCCTTCCCGCTGCTGTCCGGGCTTCTGACATGGGGCGACGCTAGTGCCGGACGGGGGGACGCTGCATCCGAATTCCGCAGAGTCAGCTGCGCACATCGGCCCGGCCGAAGCCACCGGCAGGCTGGCTGCTGCTCGGCGGCGTGTTCGCCGTGGCCGGCACCGCGGTCGGTCCGGCAGCGCGACGCGCCGAGCCGAACCGACCGTTCTGACCGGTTCCGCAGCCGCTGACAGGCGGGTATACCGCACAACTCCGCTGTTTCGGGCCGACGATTACCCACCGTGCGCTGAGGAATTCGGACAGGCCACAATCGGAGGGCGCTCGTGGGGATCCGGTCAGGGCGGCCGGGCGGCGCTCGAGTGGGATGGGCGGACCGGATGGGGTGGCCGAACGGGCCCGGGCGGCAGCGGGTGTCGGTGGCGCTCGGCGTGGCGGTACTGGTCGGGCTGACCCTCGGCCTCACGATCGCCACGCATCCGAACGCGGCGGCCGCCAGGACCGACCGGGCCGATCCCGCCGCGCCGGTCGTCGCCGCCGCCGCGGTCCGGCCGGTCGTCTCGATCACACCGGACGCGTCGCTCAGCCCCGCACAGCCCATCGTCGTGACGGTCGCCCAGGGCACCGCGAAGGCCGTGGCGGTCAGGGACACCTCCGACGGCAGGGCCGTCGCCGGGTCGCTCGGGGCGGGCGGCACCACATGGACGTCGACGGGGAAGCTGGCCTACGGCACCACCTACGCCGTGGGCGTCGACACGGTGGACGCCGGGGGCACGCCGGGCCACCAGGACCTCACGGTCGCCACCGTCGACCCGAAGACCCAGGCCTACCCGTCGTTCATCCCGCCGCCCGGTCAGACCACCGTCGGGGTCGGGCAGCCGATCGTGGTGCGCTTCAACCACCCGGTGCAGGACCGCGCCACGGCCCAGAAGGCCCTGTCGGTGACGTCGAGCACCGGGCAGAGCGGGGCCTGGTACTGGCTGTCGAACACCGAGGCGCACTACCGGGCGGCGACGTACTGGACGGCGAACTCCACGCTGACGCTCAAGGCCGACGTGTTCGGCGTCGACCTCGGCAACGGGACGTTCGGCGAGACCGACCGCACCGAGACCATCCACGTGCACGACGCGTGGGTCGCGAAGGCCGACGGTGCCACCGAGCAGATGCAGATCTTCGACAACGGCGCGCTGGTCAAGGCGATGCCGATCAGCCTCGGCTCCCCCGGCCACCCGTCGCACATCGGGCCGCACGTGATCTCCGACAAGCAGCCGAGCATCACGATGGACTCGTGCACCTACGGCGTCTGCGAGGGCCAGCCCGGGTACTACAAGGAGAAGGTCGACCTCGACGAGCGGATCTCCGACGACGGCGAGTTCGTGCACTCCGCACCGTGGTCGGTGGGATCGCAGGGTGGCCAGAACGTCTCGCACGGTTGCGTGAACCTCAGCCCCGCCAACGCGCAGTGGTTCTTCGACCACTTCGGCATCGGCGACGTCGTGGAGATCACCAACTCGGGCGGCCCGCAGCTGCCCCTCGGCGACACCTACGGCGACTGGGAGCTGAGCTGGCCGCAGTGGCAGAAGGGCAGCGCGCTCTGACTAGCCCAGTGCGGCCACCAGGCGCTGCACCGCCGCGGTGTCCCCGTCGACGGTCACGGTGCCTGCAGCCACCGCCTCGGCCACCGTCGCCCCGCGGTAGACCATCGCCCGCACCCCGGGGACGTCGCCCCTGACGGTGGTGGCCGCATCACGCGCCGCTCCCCGAACCATCGTGATCGTCCTGTCGCGGACGGTCACCGCCACCGGGTCGTCGCCGATCTGCAGCACGATCTCGAGGTCGAGGTCCCCGGCCGCGGCCGGGTCGAACGTGGTCCGCAGCGCCAGGAACAGGGCGTCCGGGCTCATCGGACCCTGCTGCTCCAGCGGTCGGCACCGACCCCAGCGGCCGAGCGCGATGAGAACCGGCTCCAGCGCAGCACCCTCCTCGGTGAGCCCGTACACACCGGGCCGCTCCCGATCGACGACTCCCGCGGCCTCCAGGTCCTTCAACCGCTGCGTGAGCACGTTGGGGCTCATGCCGTCGAGCCCGCGCAGCAGGTCGCGGAAGCGCTTCGGGCCGAGCAGCAGCTCGCGCACCACCAGCATCGCCCAGCGCGGCCCGACCACGTCGAGCGCGCGGGCGACACCGCACGGATCGTCGTACTTCCGCGTTTCCATGCCCCTAGACTACTCCTAATTTAGGAGTGTAGGGTCGCGGCATGCGCACCATCACCGTTGTGGAGAACATCTCGCTCGACGGCGTCATGCAGGCGCCGATGGGCCCCGACGAGGACACCCGGGGCGGGTTCGCCCGCGGTGGCTGGGCTCCCGCCTACACCGACCACGTCATGACCGAGTACATGACCGCCGACGCAGGAGCGGACAGCTGCCTGCTGCTGGGCAGGCGCACCTACCAGAACATGGCGGCGAACTGGCCCCACATGCCGGCGGACAACCCGTTCACCGAGCGGATCAATGCCATGCCCAAGTTCGTCGCGTCCACCACGCTGACGGCGCCGCTCGCGTGGAACGCCACGCTGCTGGAGGGCAAGCTCGGCGAGGCGCTCGCGGCCGTCACGGCCACCGACGGACCGGACCTCACCGTCCTGGGCAGCGGAGCGCTCGTGCAGTCGTTGCGGGAGCACGGCCTGATCGACGAGTACCTGCTGTCCATCCACCCGGTGCTTCTCGGGTCGGGCCTGCGCCTGTTCCCGGACGGCGCACCGGCCGACCTGGACCTCGTCGACAGCGTCACCACCACGACGGGCGTGGTGATCGCCCGGTTCCGGGGCGATCCACAGGGAAGATCCCTACGCTGAGGAGATGCACCAGCTCGCGACGGCCGGACTGACCCAGCAGGAGGCCGAGGCGGGGCGCCGCCGTGGCGAGGCCAACACGGCCGTGTCCGGGGGCTCGGCGAGCTACGTCCGGATCCTGCGCACGCAGGTCTTCAACTTCTACAACAACATCCTGTTCGTCATCGGCTTCACGCTGCTGGCGCTGGGCCGCTACAACGACGCGTTCGTCAGCGTCGGGCTCGGGCTGGTCAACGCCGTGCTCAGCTCCATCCAGGTGATCCGCGCGAAGCGGAAGCTCGACCGCCTGCAACTGCTCGGCCGCACCGAGGTCATCGTGCTGCGCGACGGCCGCGACGCCGCGGTCTTCCCCGAGGACGTGGTGCGCGGCGACATCCTGCGGATCCGGCCCGGTGACCAGATCGTCGTGGACGGGCCCGTCGTGGAGGGCGTCCTGGAGATCGACGAGTCGCTGCTCACCGGTGAGCCCGACGCGGTGGTCAGGCGCGCCGGCGAGGACGTCCTGTCCGGCAGCTTCAGCGTGGGCGGCAGCGGCCTCCAGCTCGCGCGTGACGTCGGCGAGGCGAGCTACGCCCAGCGCCTCACGCTGCACGCGCGACGGCCCGCGGTGGACAAGACGCCGCTGCAGCGCCGCATCGAGTTCGTCGTCCGGCTGGTGATGGTGCTGGTGGTGCTGATGAGCGCCGCGATCGTGGCCCAGGCCGCGCTGGAGGGCGTGACGCTGCTGCGGATCGTGCAGATCTCCGCGGTGCTGTCGGGCCTGGTGCCCTACGGGCTGTTCTTCCTCATCGCCGTGGCCTACACGCTGGGCGCCACCCGCATCGCCACGCAGGGCGCGCTCATCCAACAGGTCAACGCCGTCGAGTCGATCAGCAACGTGGACGTGCTGTGCACCGACAAGACCGGCACGCTCACCAGCGGGCGGCTGACGGTCGCAACCGTCGAGGTCGTGCGTGGCCCGAGCATCGATGCCGACGTCGAGCGACAGCTGGGGTCGGCGGTCCGCAGCGCGAGCACCCCCACCCCCACCGGCGACGCGCTCGCCGCGGCCCTGCCCGGGCAGGTGTACGCGGTGCGCGAGGAGGTGGCGTTCACGTCGTCGCTGAGGTGGAGCGCCGTGGCGACGGCCGGCGGCACATGGGTGCTCGGTGCGTTCGAGGCGCTGGCCCCGGTCCTGCGGGGGCCCTCGCTCGCTCCGGTGGTGGCGCGGCACGCCCGCGACGGGCTCCGCGTGCTCGTCTTCGCCCGCGCGCTCGATCCGGCGGCTCCGCTGCACGACGGCGACCGGCCCGCCCTGCCCGGCCTGGAGCCGCTGGCCGTGGTCGCCCTCGAGGAGGAGCTGCGCGCGGACGTCCAGGGTGCCGTCGCCGGCCTGCGCGACGCGGGCGTCGCGGTGAAGGTGCTCTCGGGCGACGACCCCCGTACCGTCGCGGCGCTGGCCGGGCGGGCCGGGATGGACGTCGGCACCCCCGTGTCCGGGACCGACCTCGACGACGAGCGGCTCGACCAGCTGGTCGCCGCCACCACCGTGTTCGGGCGGGTCTCCCCGGAGGACAAGGAGCGGATCGTCGGATCGCTGCGCCGCCACGGCCACTACGTCGCCATGATCGGCGACGGGGTCAACGACGCCCGCGCGCTGAAGCGGGCCCACGTCGGGGTCGCGATGCGCAGCGGCAGCGCGGTGACCCGCGACGTGGCCGACATCGTGCTCGTGGACGACGCGTTCACCGCGCTCGTGCCGGCCCGCCGCGAGGGGCGGCGGATCATCGACGGCATCGCGACCTCGATGTACGTGTTCCTGGCCCGGGTGGCGACGCAGGCGCTGGTGATCCTGACGGTGACGCTGCTCGGACTGGGGTTCCCGTACGAGCCGACGCAGGTGGGGCTGACGCTGCTCACCGTCGGCGTCCCGACGCTGTTCCTGACGCTCTGGGCGCGTCCCGTCGACCCGGACCCGCACCTGCTCGGCTCGCTCGCGCGGTTCGTGATCCCGGCGGCGGTGGTCACGGCCGCCTGCGGCGTCGGGGTCTACACGATCATCTACACCCGTGTGATGCAGGGCCTGTCCAGCATGACCGTGCCGGCGCGGGTGATCGAGAGCTTCCAGCGCTATACCGGGCTCACCTACGCCGACGCCGACTTCACGATGGCCTCGGCCACCATCGGCGCGCAGACCGGGCTGTCCACGTTCGTGACGGTGGCGTCTTTCGGGCTCATCCTGTTCCTGAAGCCCCGCACGCGGTTCTTCGCGTCGTGGACCCGGCCGATCCCCGACCGGCGACCGTCCCTGCTGGTCGTCGCGCTGCTGGTGGCGTTCGTGGGCGTGCTGTACACGCCGGTGCTCTCGGACTACTTCGGCCTCACCGGGCCGTCGCGCCCGATGCTGGTGACGGTGATCCCGGCACTGGCGATCTGGTTCGTGGTGCTGAGCGCCGCCTACCGCTGGCGGGTCCTGGACCGGTTGCTCGGCGTGGACGAGCTGCGTTCCGCGCCCCGCAGCTGACCCGGGCACGCCGGGCCTCCCTCGCGCGTTCTCCGGGTATGGGTGCCATCGGTGCGTTGCTGGGTCTGGTTCTCCTGCTGTTCGAGCTGGTGCTGATCGCGCGGGTGGTCGTCGACTGGGTGAGCGTGCTGTCACACGGTGTGGAGCCCCAGTGGCGCCGCCAGGCCCGCCGTGTGACGCACACGGTCACCGAACCCGTGCTGGCGCCGGTCCGGAGGGTGCTGCCGCCCGTGCGCGCCGGGTCGGTCGGCTTCGATCTGGCCGTGCCGGTCGTCTTCGTCGCGGTCCTGCTGCTGCGCATGCTGGTCGGGGCGCTCTGAGCACGGCGGCCTACGGTGGACCGGTGCCCCGCCGCCTCGTCCCGCTCGCCGCAGTCCTGCTCCTCCTCCACGCCTGCGGCTCGCCCGCTCGGGACACCGCCCCGGTGCCGGCGGCCGCCGGAGCGTCCCTCGCCGACCTCACCGAGAAGGTCGATGCGATCACGCAGGACGAATGTGCGACCAGGACGGCGGCCACCGTGTTCCCGAACTGCCCGCGGTTCATCGCCGAGGTCGCGAACGCCGCACTGGCCGCCAAGGGCGGAGCACCCGGCCATCCCGGCGCCGAAGCGCTCACGACCGCCGCCACGGGCGTCGGCGACGCGGTGTCGGTCTTCATCCGCGACGGGTGTGTGCTGTCGCCGAGCCAGCCCGCCCCGCCGGGGACGACCTGCGGCCCCGACCTGGCCCGGGTGCAGGACACCCTGCGCGCGATGCGCACCGCGCTCGCGACGTCGGCCGCGGGCTGACCGCGCGGGCCGGCCGTGCGGTGCCGAGCACCTCGTCGAGGACCCCGCTGCGGGCGCTCGGGCTAGGCCATGACGACGAGCATCAGCGCCATCGCCCCGTCCATGACGAGACACGCGACCGGCAGGCCGCGCGCGGTGTCCGGGCCGGGCCGCTCGACCGCCCCGGCCGGGGTGCCCATCGCCGCGGCGGTGGCCGGGGCCGGCACCGCGACCGGGGCCGGGTGGGCCACCAGCGCGACGATGTCGGCGAGGAACCAGGCCGCCAGCAGCAGCGCCACCGCGGACGCGAGCAGCCCGGACGCCATCCCGTGCCCGGGTACGAGCAGCATGAACAGCATCGCCAGCGCGCCGACGACGTGATGCCCGGCGTCGCCGAACAGCGGCCCGCCGTGGATCCGGTCGCGGGATCGGGGGCCGACCCGGCGCAGCAGCCCGGTCCCGAACCGCCCGGTCCCGAACCGCCCGGTCCCGAACCGCCCGATCCCGAACCGCCCGATCCCGAACCACAGCGCCGACGCGGCGAACACGGCCACCCAGGCCGCCCTCGGCACGGGATCGGCGGCCGGCCCGAACACGGCCGCCATCCCGAACCCCATCACCGCGTACCCGGCAGCGGGCAGGGCCGGCGCACGGCGTCCCAGCGCCAGGCCGAGGTGGTGGAGCCCGGCGAGCAGGCACGCGACGCCCAGCGGCACGTCGAGCCACGCCACGCCGAGTCCCATGGGCGGGACGCTAACCGGACGGACGCGCCCGAATCCATACCGTGACGGGGTAGGGGTTCCCGGTCGAACCGGTCACCGCCCGTCGAGCAGCGGCCGCGCCGGGTCCCACACGGTGCCGTCACGGGCGTCCTTGCGCCGCCGCGCGATGCCGGAGAGCACCTCCAGCACGACCCGGTTGGCCAGGAACGACGTGATCTCCGCGTGGTCGTGGGGCGGCGAGACCTCCACGACGTCGACGCCCACCACCGGCAGCTCGCGAGCGATGCGGCGCACCGCGTCCAGGAGCTCCCGGGCGGTCAGCCCACCGGGCTCCGGAGTGCCCGTGCCCGGTGCGTGGCCGGGGTCGCAGACGTCGATGTCCACCGAGAGGAACACCCCGTCACAGTCGTCGACGGCGATCGTGAACGCCTCGCTCAGGCACTCGGTGAGCCCGCGCGTGACGATCTCGGTCATCTCGTAGGACCGCATCCCCTGCTGCGCCATCCAGGCCAGCGTGTCCGGGCCGGGCCAGTAGCCGCGCAGCCCCATCTGCAGGAACCGGTCGCCGCGCAGCGACCCGGACTCGATCAGCCGCCGCATCGGCTGGCCGTGCCCCACCAGCGAGCCGAACTCGATGTCACCGGTGTCGGCGTGCGCATCGAAGTGGATCATCGAGACGCGGCCGGCGCCGAGGTGCTGGGCCACTCCGGCGGCGTCGGGCCACGCGATGGTGTGGTCGCCACCCAGCACCAGCGGGATCGCACCGGTGCGGGCCACGGCGTACACGGCCTCCTGGAGGTCGCGCACCGAGCGCACGGCGTCGCCGGAGTACATCTCCACATCGCCGGCGTCGTGGACCGTCAGGTCGTCACGCAACCCGTCGACACGCAGCGCGAGGGACGGCCGCGAGCCGTCGTGGGGCAGGTAGCAGCTCTGCCGGATGTGCTGCGGCCCGAACCGGGTGCCCGGCCGGTGCGAGGTGCCGCCGTCGAACGGCGCGCCGATGATCACGACATCGGCGTCGGCGAACGTGGTGGCGTCGGCCCAGTCGCACCGCGGCACGCCCAGGAACGTGATGTCCGGCCCGAACTGGGCCCCGTAGCGGGCCACTACCCCGCCGCCACGTCGAGCGCGGGGTTCGCGTCGAAGAACCCGGCGGGCTTCAGCCAGAACGACACCGTGTCCGACGGCATCACCGGCCAGTCCTCGACGCGCGGCACGTGGTGGATGCCGAACACGGACCAGAGCACGACGTCGGTGTCGTCGATGGAGCGGTTCGCGGCCGTCCAGACCGGGAGGCCCTCGTCGTCGCCGCTCTGGTTGACGAACTCGCCGCACGGCCAGCGCTCGTCGGGGGCGAACGGCGTCACCCACAGCGTGTGCCCGAGCACCTGCGCGCGGCGGAACACCGGCGAGGAGGGGTCCAGCATCGGCGGGATCGCCGCACCGGGCACGAGCTTGTACGCCACCGGGGCGCCGACCTTGTTCGGCCGGCCCGGGTTGGTGATCTTCCAGGCCCGCTGGGTGGACCACTCGTAGTCCTGCTTGCCCTCGTCCTCGGTGCGCAGCGGCACGGAGCGCTGGACGAGCGCGAGGCCGTGCGGGTTGTCCGGGCCGATCGGGGGCTGTGCCGTCTCGGTCATGACGACGGTGTTGTGCGGACCGTCGATCTCCATGTCCAGGCGGGCGACGATGAAGTGCTGGTGGATGGGGGCATAGGTGCGGGTGTCCACGACGGTGCCGTAGGGCGGGGCGTCGCCGTCGAACGGCGTGGTGACCATGATCCCGGTGGCCCGCACCTCGCTCTCGATGCTGCCGTCCTCGTGGAACCGCCAGTAGACCAGGTACTCGTAGTTGGCGACGGTGACGTGGCAGGAGACCACCAGCCGGCGCATCCGGCGCACCTCGGCGCCCGCACGGGCGTCGACGTGCTTCCACAGGACGCCGTTGTCCTCCTCGTGGATGCAGATCGCGTTGCGGATCACCTTCGGCTCGCCGGCGCTGTCGTGCACGACGGCGTCGAGGTAGGTGATCTCACCGAGGCAGTCGCAGCCCAGCTCCAGCGAGGTGGTCATGAAGCCCAGACCCCACTCGCCGACGTCGTAGGCGGTGCGGCGGACGTGGTCGGGCGACGGGTCGCGGTAGGGCACCACCATCTCGGCGAACGACATGCGGTGCGCCACCGAGCGCCCGTCGTAGCCGACGGTGTGCAGCACCAGGCCCTCGCGGTGGGTGAACCCGATGCGCAGGCGCCACTTCTGCCAGGCGAGCTCGTGACCGTCGAGGGTGAAGGAGACGCCATCGGGCTGGCTGACGTGCAGGGCCCGGCGGTCGGTGCGCTCGACCAGGCCCGGCACGCGGTTCGGGGCGTACTCCCCCTGCACGTCAGGGAAGCCGGCCCCACCGGTGTCCTCGATCTCCAGCAGCTCCATCGTGTTGAGGTCCACCACGAGCTTCAACCCGCTCACCGCGTGCGCGTAGGGGTTGCCGTCGTGGGTGCCGCGGACCCAGACGTCGCACCAGCCGATCCGCCGGTCGGCGTACGCCTTCGGGACCAGGTGGGCGCCGAAGGTCCACATGTCGATCAGGACCAGGTCCAGGTCCGTGACGCCGCGCCGCCCGATGGCCGCGACCACGTCCGGGTGGGCGCGCATGGCGGCGTCGCAGTCGCTCCACTCGTCGGTGGTGGCGTTGGGCTGGCGACCCGGCTGCGCCTCCCACGAGACGATCGCGTCGCCGGTCAGCGAGAGCACGGCGACGTGGGCCGTGCCCTCGCCCGTGCTCCAGACGACGGCGCGCGCGGTGCGCTCGACCGGGTCCCCCGGCCGGAACGCCCGCACGACGTCCTTGGCCGGTTCGGTCAGCTCGATGGACGCGATCCGCCACCCCGGCCGGGCGACGCCCCGTTCGCGCTGCAGGATGTGCGCGACGGCACGGATCTCGTCGGCGGTCAGGGGATCGAGCGGGTGCGTGGTCACGTGCACATCGTGGCGTGTCGAGGTCGCGCGTCGATACCGACAGACCGTGATCCGTCCGAGATCGAGCCGAGCGCCCTGGCCGGGGCCCGGCCGTCGATCTCGGAACGATCGTGCCCGGCCGCGACGACCGGCTACTGCTCGTGCACCATGTCGTAGCCGTAGTCGCCGTCGACGTCGGGCCGATGGCCGGCCGCGCGGATGCCGCCGACCGGGGGGCGCTTGCGTCGGGACGGGATGTGCAGCGAGGCCCTGACCTCCTGCGCCAGGTCGGAGCCGTAGTCACTGGCGTGGTCGAGTTCTGCCGACATCAGCCGTCCCCCTTGCTCGTCCTCACCGCTGCTCACTCTTCGTGTTCGGAGAGACCCGTACGGTGCGGTAACATCATCGCCCGACCAGGAGGCCGGGGCAAGGGTCCTCACACGCCCGGTCACGACGCACCCGATGGAGTGAGGGCCGGTGCGGGGACAGCGCACTCACATCTCCGCGAGCAGCTCCCGCAGCATCGCCGTCGAGCGCACCGGCGTCTCGGCCTGCAGGCTGACCCGCTCCATGACGGTGAGGTACTCCTCGACGTCGGAGCGCTTGTCCACGTAGACGGCGCTGTTGAGCTGCTCCAGGTACACGACATCGGGCAGGTCGCGCTCGGCGAACCGGAGGATGGTGAACGGCCCGCCCGCCGCGGCGTGCCCACCACGGCTGAACGGCAGCACCTGCACCGTGACGTTGGGCCGCTCCGCCGTCGCCAGCAGGTACTCGACCTGCGCGCGCATGATCTCGGGCGAGCCGAGGGGGCGCCTCAGCGCCGCTTCGTCGAGCACCACCCAGAACTGCGGAGCGCCCGGTTCGGCCAGGATCTTCTGCCGGCCGACCCGCAGCTGGACCCGGCGGTCGAGCTCGTGCTCGGGGACGGCGCGATGGCCCGCGAGGATGACCTCGCGCGCGTACTCCGGGGTCTGCAGCAGGCCGGGCACGAACTGCACCTGGTAGGTGCGGATGACACGGGCCTCCTGCTCCAGGCGGAGGTACATCTCGAACCAGCCCGGGAGCAGGTCGCTGTTCTGCTGCCACCAGCCGCGGACGTTGGCCTGTGTCATCAGGCCCAGATACTCCGCGCGCTGCTTCTCGTCCGTGACGCCGTAGAGCGTGAGCAGGTCGGCGATGTCGCGTTCCTTGAACCCGACCCGGCCCAGCTCGAGCCGGCTGATCTTCGCGTGGGACGCCCTGATCTCGGCGCCGGCCGCCTCGCGGCTGATGCCCTTGGCCTCACGCAGCCGGCGCAGCTGCGTGCCCAGGATGATGCGCGAGACGGTGGGGCCGCCGACCTGGTCGCTGGTGTCGATCAGCTCGGCGGAGCCCGTCGGGTCCGGCATCACACTGCAGACCATAGCGCAACCGCTCAGACGATCAGGTCGTCGAACTCCGCGTCCTTGGCTCCGCGCAGGAAGGCGGCGATCTCCGCGCGGGTGAAGATCAGGGCGGGGCCCCGCGGATCGCGCGAGTTGCGGACAGCCACCTCGCCACCGCGCAGACCTGCGAGCTCGACGCAGTCGCCGTTGGGGTTGCTGGCCTGGCTCTTGCGCCAGGTCACGCTGCCGAGCGCGTCAGCGGACGCGCTCGTGTCGCCGGCGGCCCGAGGGCGGGGGAGCGGCATGCCAACCTCCATGGAGAGTGTGGATGAACGTGCAGATGTGCTTGCAGACGTGATTGCACCCAGTCTTGCGGATTGACCAGCGGGTAGGCAAACTGGACGCGTCGGGGAGGCACGGCCGGGTGGGAGCAGTGGGCAGAGCAGATCGGGAACGCGTCGACTCCCTTCATCGTGGACGCCCCACCATCTCCGTCACGTGTGTCGCCGACGGCCGGGCCCACCGCGTCTCCGACGTCGAGATCGCCACCGAGGCGGCCCGTCGCGACGGGTACTACCAGGCCCTCTGCGGCCATCTCGTCGCCGCGGCGTCGATGGTGGAGCCGGACGGGTTGCCCTGCGCGCTCTGCGCCGAGATGTGTCGCATCCGCGCCTGAGCCGCTCCACCTGCACTTGTCTCCCCGGTCGACAGACGCGGACACGGGCCGTCACCGCGTGACATGATAGGCCCTCTTCGCCGAGGAGGGCTGCCGTGTACCCCGGGACGTTCGCCGCATC
>JBBQEF010000116.1:0-15487 GCA_038320445.1 Mycobacteriales bacterium | reverse complement strand
GCTCGTCGCGACCGGTGCCGTCGTGGCCGGGTTGCTGCTCGTCGTGCAGGTGGACCTGCTGCACGGCTTCTTCACCACCGCCGACCTCACCCCGGGTCAGTGGCTGACCTGTGCGGCGGTCGCGTCGGCGGTGCTGTGGGTGGGCGAGGTCGTCAAGATCGTGCTGAGGGCGCGGATCAGAGCCCGGCGGCCCCGACCAGCAGGCCGATCCCGAACGTGACGGCCATGGCCGCGGCGCCGCCGATCACGAGCCGGGCCACGGCGGGCGCCCGTCGCGAACCACCGAGCGACGCGCTGACGGCCCCGGTGATGGCCAGGGCCAGCAGGACCACGACCACGGTCACCGCGACGCGGGCGCCGGCGGGTGGCAGCAGGATGGCCAGCAGCGGGAGCAGCGACCCGAGCACGAACGCGGCGGCCGAGGCGCCGGCCGCGTGCCAGGGGTTGGTCAGCTCCTGCGGGTCGATGCCGAGCTCGACGTCGAAGTGGGCGGCGAACGGGTCGTTCGCCGTGAGCTCCCTGGCCACCAGCTCCGCGGTCTCGGAGCTGATGCCCTTCGCCCGGTACATGGCCGCGAGCTCGGTGAGCTCCTCCTCGGGGAACTCCTCCAGCTCGGCCCGTTCGCGGGCGATCAGCGCCTTCTCGGTGTCGCGCTGGCTGCTGACCGACACGTACTCGCCCAGTGCCATGGACACCGCTCCGGCCACCAGGCCGGCGACACCCGCGGTGAGGATCGGGCCGGTCGCGGTGGTGGCCCCGGCCACGCCGACGACGAGTCCCGCGGTGGACACGATGCCGTCGTTGGCGCCGAGGACCCCGGCCCGGAGCCGGTTGAGCCGCCCGGACAGGCCCGCCCGGGGGCCGTCCGGGTCCGCCGAGCCGGCCGGGAGGATCTTCATGCAGCGCGCCGCGCGGCGGCGACCGTGCGCTCCGCCCGCTCGGCGATGCCGCGCAGCATCTTCCGGCTCATCACGAAGCTGACCAGCGAAACCGGCTCGACGAGGAACGCGGACCACCACCGCAGGTACTCGTAGCGCTCGCGCGACACCAGCCGGGTGGTCCCGTCCGGTTCCTCGTTCAGGACGAACGCCCAGGTGAAGTCGAACGGGGCCGGCGAGCGGCCCATCGGGACCCCGCCGCGCAGCACCAGCACCCGGCCCGGTTCGACGGCGGCCACGGTCAGGGCCAGCTCCGGGGCGAGCCTGACCTCGGCGCCGACCACGACGTCCTGCCATTCGGGTACCACCCGATCGGCGCTGTGGATGTCGCAGCCCGCCAGGTTCTCCAGCGCGTCGTAGCTGTAGAAGCCACCGCGTCCCTGCCCGAGCTGCGCGATCCACGGCCAGGTGTCCGCAGCCGGGGCGTACACCGTCACCGCGCGCGTGGTCGTCAGGTCGGAGCCCTGGATGAGATCGTCACCGGGAAGCGGGCAGGCGAGCTCCTCGGTGGTGGCGCCCCAGTCGGCCGTCCAGCGGCGCCCGAGCGTCGTGACGGTGAGGAGTGCGGCGAGCGGGACGGCGATGCGCCGGATGGAAATGGCCATACCGAGAACGGTGCCCCCGCTTCACCGTCAGCGGCAGGGTCTTTCGGTCATGATTGCGGGGCCACGGCGGGCACCGACACGGTGAGCAGCACGGCGGAGTCCTCCAGCGCCTCCAGGGCGTGCCGGGTCGGCGGCACGACGATCAGGTCCCCGGGGGAGCCCTCCCAGCCGAGGTCCCCGGTGACGAGGCGCACCCGCCCGTGCAGCACCTGCACGGTGGCCTCGCCCGGGCTGTCGTGCTCGTCGAGCCGGCGGCCGGCCGCGAGCGCGATGAGCGTCTGGCGCAACGTGTGCTCGTGCCCCCCGTGGACGGTCCGGGCACTACGTCCGCTCGAGGCCGCGCGTGCGATCGTGAGCTGCTGGCGGGCCAGCGCGGTCAACGACGACTTCTCCATGGTTCACCCTCCGGGGGCTCTGCGTGGGGTGACGGTGGTGCCGGCCTTGCCGTCCAGCACGGCCGCGGCGTCGAGGAGCGAGCCGATCACGGCCGCGTTGCCGGTGGCGGCGACGAACCTCCGGCAGGCCTCGATCTTGGGGCCCATGGAGCCCACCGGGAACGTGAGGTGCGCCAGGTCGTCGAGGTCGAGCGAGGACATCGGGGCCTGCCGCGGGGTCCCGAAGTCCCGCATCACGGCCTCGACGTCGGTGAGCAGCACCAGGCGGTCGGCCCCGACGGCGATCGCGAGCAGGGAGGCGGTGAGGTCCTTGTCGACCACGGCCTCGACGCCCTGCAGCCCGCCCGCACCGTCGTCGGCGACCGGCGCGCCGCCGCCCCCACCGCAGATCACCACGGCGCCGCCCCGCACCAGCGCCGCGATCGACTCCTGCTCCACGATCCGCTGCGGCTCGGGGGAGGCGACGACCCGTCGCCACTGCCGCCCGTCCTGCGCGGTGGCCCAGTCGTGCTGGTCGCCCAGCTGCCGGGCGCGGTCCTGGGAGTACCCGGGTCCGACGAACTTCGTCGGCGCCGAGAAGGCGGGGTCCGACGGATCGACGACGACCTGGGTGACCACGCAGAGGACGGCGCCGGTGGCGCCCGCGTTGCGCAGCGACTGGGCCAGCCAGTAGCCGATCATGCCCTGGGTCTGGGCGCCCAGGACGTCGAGCGGGTAGGGCCGGGTCAGCGCCGGGTCGTTCCCGCTCTCCAGCGCGAGCAGGCCCACCTGCGGGCCGTTGCCGTGGCAGACGATGACGTCGTGCTCGCCGGTCAGCGGGGCGAGGGCCTCGGCGGCCGCACGGACGTGGTGCAGCTCGACGTCGGCGTCGGGTCTCTCCCCGCGGCGCAGCAGCGCGTTGCCGCCGAGCGCGATGACGATGCGCACGTCAGCGTGCCAGTGCTGCGACGAGGACCGCCTTGATCGTGTGCAGCCGGTTCTCGGCCTGGTCGAACACGATCGACCGCGACGAGGTGAACACCTCGTCGGTGACCTCGGCTCCGTCGAGGCCGAACTCCTCGTGGAGCCGCGCGCCGAGCGCCGTGCTGCGATCGTGCACGGCAGGCAGGCAGTGCAGGAACTTCGTGTCCGGCCGGCCGGACGAGGCCATCAGGTCCTCGGTGACCCGGTAGGGCAGCAGCAGGGGCACCCGCTCGGCCCAGACCTGCGCCGCCTCGCCCATGCTGACCCACACGTCGGCGTAGACGAAGTCGGCACCGGCGACGCCCTGCTCGGTGTCGTCGGTGACGAGCACACGCGCCCCGCTGGCGGCCGCGAGCTCGTGCGCGGTCGCCAGCACGTCAGCGGGCGGCCAGAGCTCGTGTGGCGCGGCGATCCGCACGTCCATGCCCAGCATCGCGCCGGTGACCAGCAGTGACCGGGCCACGTTGTTGCGGCCGTCGCCCAGGAAGCAGCAGCTGATCCGTTCCGGCGGTTGCCGGCGGTGCTCCATCATGGTGAGGACGTCGGCCAGCATCTGCGTCGGGTGCCACGAGTCGGTGAGCCCGTTCCACACCGGCACCCCGGAGTGGTCGGCGAGCTCCTCCACCGTGGTCTGGGCGAACCCGCGGAACTCGATGCCGTCGAACATCCGGCCCAGCACCCGCGCGGTGTCCGGGACGGACTCGTCCCGGCCCATGTGCGATCCCGCCGGATCGAGATAGGTGACGTGGGCGCCCTGCTCGTGCGCGGCGACCTCGAAAGCGCACCGGGTGCGGGTGGAGCTCTTCTCGAAGACGAGCGCGATGTTGCGGCCGGCGAGCCGAGGTCGCTCGGTCCCGGCGGCCCGGTCACGCTTCAGCTCGACAGCCAGCTCCACGAGGGCGAGGAACCGGTCCTTGCCGATGTCGAACCCGGTGAGCAGGGAACCGGGATGGCGGGTCGGTACGAGAGTGGCGGTCATGCCTGGCTCCTCAGATGCCGTCGCGCTGGATCGGGCAGGTCATGCAGCGGGCGCCGCCCCGGCCGCGGCCCAGCTCGCTGCCGGGGACCGCGAGGACCTCGATGCCCTCGTCGCCGAGCATGGTGTTGGTGAGGGTGTTGCGGTCGTAGCCGACCACGACTCCCGGGGCCACGGTGAGGAAGTTGTTGGCGTCGTCCCACTGCTCGTGCTGCGCCGCGCGGGCGTCCTCGTTGGTCACCAGGACGCGGAGCTTGTCGACGCCCAGCGCCTCGGCGATGGTGGCGAACAGGTCGTCGCGGTGCTCGACGTGCAGCCCGCCGGTGTCGTGCTCGACGATCTCCTCCGGGTCGGACGGGGTGATCACCCACGACCGCAGCGATGCGACGTCCAGACCCGGGTAGCGCACGAACGTGCCGACGTCGATCATGGTCAGCACGGTGTCGAGGTGCATGAACGCGTGCGACCGGGGCAGCTCGACGGCGATGACCGTGTCGGCCTGGCCGCTGCGGAACAGCTCACGGGCCAGGATCTCCACCCCCATCGCCGTGCTGCGCTCGCCCATCCCGATCAGCACGACGCCGCGGCCGAGCACGTGGATGTCGCCACCCTCGAGGGTCGCAGGCTGGTGTCCGGTGTCGTCGTCGCCGTAGTAGACGGGGAAGGTCGCGCGCGTGAAGAGCGGGTGGAACCGGTAGACGGCGCGGCTGTGCAGTGACTCGCGCTGCCGGGCCGCCTTGGCCATCGGGTTGATCGTGACGCCACCGTAGATCCACGCCGAGTTGTCCCGCTGGAACAGCGTGTTCGGCAGCGGCGCCAGCACGAAGTCGTCGAGCTCGAGGGTCTGCCACCGCAGGCTGCGCACGTGCAGCGGGGAGAGGTCGGAGCGGGTGATGCCGCCGATGAGCAGCTCCGCGAGCGTCGCCCCGTCGATGTCCTCGGCCAGGTCCCGCAGCGGCCCGGCCAGGGTGGGGCCGACGATCTCGGGCGTGCAGACCCGCTCCAGCACGAAGGCGCGCGCCTCGGCGATGTCCAGGGTCTCGGCGAGCAGGTCGGCGAAGTGGTGGACCTCGACGCCGTGCGCGCGCAGCACCCCGGTGAACGTGTCGTGCTCCTCACGAGCCCTCGACGCCCAGAGGACGTCGTCGAAGAGCAGCTCGTCGCAGTTGTCGGGGGTCAGCCGGGAGAGCTCGAGCCCGGGACGGTGGACGACGGCCTGGCGGAGCTGCCCGACCTCGGAGTGCACACCCAGCCCGTGCGAGATCTGCATCATGGCCCCGACCCTTGTCGCCGCGCCGTCACGGCATCAGTGCACAAGGTCCCGAGACGGCGGGCCGAAGTGCTGCCGCCGACGCCTGCCCGCCCAGCGCGCGAGCTCGTCGGCACCCCACACCACGAACGGGAACGGGAGGATCACGACCAGTTGCGCGGGCGTCAGCGCTGCGGTCCCGAACACGTCCTGCAGCCAGGGCACGTAGATCACCGCTGCGGTGAAGACCAGCTCGAACGCGATGCCCCACAGCAGCAACGGGTTGGACGCCACGCCGATGGAGAACAGCGACGCCCGATCGGTGCGTGCGGCGAAGGCGGTGCCGATCTGGCACGCGACGATGCCGGCGAAGGTGATCGTCGTGGCCTGCAGGTACGCCTCGTGCAACGGGGTGCCCACGTCGGTCGGGGCGCCGGGCACCCAGCCCGCCACCACGAGCGTGACCAGGTACCCGCCCATCACCAGCACGGCGGACACGGTTCCCAGCAGGAGCCAGGCGCGGATCAGGAGCCTGCCGTCGACGACTCCCGCGGACCGGGGTCTCGGTGGGCGGTCCATCGCGCCGGGCTCGGCCGGCTCGCGACCCAGGGCCAGTGCGGGCAGCGTCTCGGTACCGAGGTCGATCGCGAGGATCTGCAGCACCGTCAGCGGCAGCGGCACCGCGCCGCCGGTGAGGGCGAAGACCAGGAACGGCACCACCTCGGGGACGGCGTGGGCGAAGATGTAGAGCACGAACTTGCGGACGTTGTCGAACACCTGCCGACCGGCGCCGATCGCGGCGACGATGGTGGCGAAGTCGTCGTCGGTGAGCACCATCGTCGCGGCCTCGCGGGCCACGTCGGTGCCCGAGCGGCCCATGGCCACCCCGATGTCGGCGTGTCTCAGGGCCGGGGCGTCGTTCACCCCGTCGCCCGTCATCGCCACGATGGCGCCGACGGCCTGCAGGGCCTCGCAGATGCGCAGCTTGCCCTCCGGGGAGGTGCGGGCGAACACGATCTCCTCGTCGCGTGCGAGCAGCGCGTCGAGGTCGGCGTCCCCGAGGCGGTCGAGCTCCTCCCCGGTCACGATCCGGCCGCCGTTCCCGATGCCGACCTGCCGGGCTATCTCGGCGGCGGTGGGCCCGTAGTCACCGGTCACGACATGGATGCGGATGCCGGCCCGGTGGGCGCGGGCCACGGCATCGGGTACCGCGATCCGCGGCGGGTCGACCAGTGCGACGAGGCCGACCAGCACGAGGCCGGACTCGACGGCCCCGCGGTCGGTGGGAACGGCGTGGACCGGGCCGAGCTCCCGGCGGGCCGCGGCCAGCACGCGCAGTCCGTCGGCCGCGTAGAAGTCCAGTGTCTGCTGCAGCTCGCCGCGGACGGCGTCGCCGAGCGGGACCGGGCGGCCGTCGGGCCCGAGCACCCGGGTGCAGCAGGCCAGGACGGCCTCGGGCGCGCCCTTGGTGTGGACCACGACCGCTCCGTGCTCCACGTCCACCGTCGACATCCGCGCGAGGTGGGCGTCGAAAGGGAAGACGGCCTGGCGCGCGGCGCGCCGCTGCGCCGGGGTGACGCCCACCCCCAGGTCGCCCGCCAGCGCCAGGAGCGCGAGCTCGGTGGGATCCCCGGTGCCGGCCGGCTGCCCGTCGCTCGGCCCGTCGGCCGTCGTGCAGGCCGCGACCGTCGAGGCCAGCAGCGCCGCACGCGGGTCGGTCGTGGCCGCCGATGCGTCGACCCCCGTCCTGTCGATCTCCGTGGTGAGCAGCCACAACCGGGTGGCCCGCATCCGGTTCTGGGTGAGCGTCCCGGTCTTGTCCGTGCAGATGACGGTCACCGAGCCGAGCGTCTCCACCGCCGAGAGCCGTTTCACGACCGCTCCGCGGCGCGCGAGCTGCCGCACCCCCGACGCCAGCGCGAGGGTGATGGTCGGCAGGAGGCCCTCGGGGACGTTGGCGACGATCAGGCCGATCGAGAAGGTGATCGCCGCGGCCCAGCCGAGACCGGCGGCGAGCCCGACGGGCACGAACGCGGCCCCGACGACGACCGCGACGGCCGCGATGATCCAGGTGACGCGCCGCACCTGGCGTTCCAGCGGGCTGGGGCGGACCCGCCCGCGCTGCGACAGCGCCGCGATGCGGCCCAGCTCGGTGTGCATCCCGGTGCGCGTGACCACCGTCGTCGCCTCACCACCGGTGCAGGTGGTGCCGCTGAACACCAGGTCCTGCGCCTCGAGCAGGGGCCCGACCACCGCCGCCGGTTCCCAGGACCGGTTCGTGGGTACCGATTCGCCGGTCAGCGCCGAGAGGTCCAGCACGAGCGCACCGTCGATGATCCGGGCGTCGGCGCAGACACGATCGCCCTCGGCGATGACCAGCACGTCGCCGGGCACGAGGCCGGCGGCCTCGATCTCGCAGCGCACCCCGTCGCGCACGACCCGGGCGGTCGGGGGGAGGAACGCGGCCAGCGCGTCCACCGCCCGTTCGGCCTGCCGCTCCTGCACGAACGCGAACGCGGCGTTGAGCACGATCACGGCGACCACCGCCAGCGACAGCGCGGGCGTCCCGCCCACCCACGCCAGCACCGCCGCCACGCCCAGCAGGACCACGAGCGGCTGGGTGAACTGCTCCAGCAGCTCGCGGGGCCAGGTCGGACCGCCCCGTCGGGTCAGCTGGTTCGGTCCGTAGACGAGCTGCCGGCGTGCGGCCTCCCGGCCGGTCAGCCCGGTCGGCGACGTGCGCAGGTCACGGAGGAGCTCGGCCAGCGGACGACGCTGGTCGGAGTGTTCGGCGTCGTCGGCACCCGCCTGCGCGTCGACGGTGCTCGTCACGCGATCGTCGGTGTGGCCGCATCGATGTCGACCGGCACGACGGCCGTCTCCCCGTACTCGCGGCGACCGACCTTGAGCCAGATGTAGATCGGCAACCCCAGGAGCAGGCAGAACACGCCGTAGTAGACAGCCTGGTAGCCGCTGCCGGCCAGTGACCAGAAGGCGAAGACGAGCGCCAGCGCCGACACGCCGCAGTCGCGCACGAGATGCGGCCAGTGCGTGTCCCGTCCGCGGGTGAGCAGCCAGTACAGCTGCGCGCCCGCGCTGAAGATGTAGGGGACGACCGCGGTGAACACCGACAGCAGCACGAGCGTGGTGAACACCGACTCGAAGCTGGTGTAGCTGACCACGGTCAGGATCGACGCGAGCACCGTGGAGCTGACGATGCCGAAGACCGGGATCCCGTGGCGGGTGCGGGCGAACGCCGCCGGGAACAGCCGGTCCTTCGCCGCGGCGAGCGGCATCTCGGCCACGATCAGCGTCCAGCCGATCAGGCAGCCCAGCCCGGAGACCACCGCGGCGATGGCCACGGCGTTCCCGGCCCACTGGCCGCCGAAGATCGCGTTGGCGGAGTCGGTGAACGGGGCGCTCGACTTCTGCAGCGCCGCGTTGGGCACGGTGCCGAACACCGTCAGCGTGCCGAGGATGTAGACCACGGCACAGCCCAGCGTGCCCAGCACCGTCGCCCGTCCGACGTTCTTGCGGGGGTTGCGGACCCGTCCCGCCGCCACCGACGCGGTCTCGATGCCGAGGTAGCTGAACAGGGCGATCGCGGCGGCGGCGGAGATCGCGCCGGCCGCCGAGCCGCCGGTGGCGTTGAACGCGCCGAAGTTGCCGGCGTTGATGAACAGCAGCCCGACCGTGGCCATGAACAGCAGGGGGACGAACTTCAGGACGGTCGTCACGATCTGGGTGATCGCCATGTTCCGCACGCCCGACAGGTTGATCACCGCGGGGATCCACAACCCGAACAGCGCGATCACGATGGACCAGAGCGTGGCGTGCTCGGGGTTCCAGAACACCTCGACGTACCCGACCAGCGCGACGACGATGGCGGCGTTGCCCGCCCACGCCGTGACCCAGTACGACCAGGCGTTGAGGAAGCCGGCGAAGTCGCCGAAGGCGTTGCGGGCGTAGACGTAGGGGCCACCGGAGCCCGGCACGCGCTTCGACAACGCCCCGAACGTGAGCGCGAGGGCCACCGCTCCGATCGTCACGAGCACGAACGCGACCAGGCTGATCGGCCCGTAGGCGGCCAGCGCGGAGGGGACGGCGAACACGCCGGTACCGATGACGGAGCCGATCACCAGCGCGATGGCGGTCGGCAGCCCGAACGTACCGCCGACCTCGGGGGTCGCCGGGGCGTCCGTCGCCTCGGACGGGGGACTGGTGACGTCGGTGCTCACGGCGGCTCCTTGCCTCCGGCCTCACCGCGGACGCGGGGGCTTGCGCCGAGGCTCCCGCTCCCGCGAGCCGTCGTTCCACGGCCACAGGTCCCGAACCCGCCCGGCGTTGGTCCCGCCGGGGAGGTCTTCTCAGCGGACCCGGCGTGGGCGCGGCGGGGCCTGGGCGGGCGACTGGGCCAGCACGATCACGCCGGCGACCGCGAGCAGCAGCCCGGCCGCCAACGGCCCCCACCAGCCGGGCCGCACCGTGTCGCCGAGCAGGGCGATCCCCGCGAGCCCCGGCACGAGCACCTCGGTCACCAGGAACACGGCCGTCACGCGGGAGACGGCGCCGAGGACCAGTGCGCGGGAGAAGCAGGCCATGCCGACGGCCCAGAAGACGAGGACCAGGTAGGGCGCGGGCTGGGTGAGCAACTCCGCCGGGGACCCGGGGTCGGCGACGGCCCGCACCGCCAGCGACGTGCCACCGAAACCCAGCCCGGCCAGCACGGCCAGCGGCCACGCACGCTCGCCGCTCCACACTGCGACCATGACCCCGGCGAGGCCCGCCGCGGCGACCGCGAGCACCACGTAGGCGGCGACGGACACGGCCGACGGCCGATCCGTGCCCGCGCTCGCCGCCACCAGGACGAGCCCCAGAACGCAGGCGCCGACGGCGATGCGGTCGACGAGGCGCAGGGTCGACCCGTAGAGCGTCCGTGCGGCCAGCGCCGTGACTGCGATCGTGCCCCCGAGGACGGCCTGCACGGCGAACACCGGCAGGTACCGCAGCGCCACGACCGTGCACACCCAGCCGGCCCCGTCGACCAGCACCCCGCCGAGGTAGCGCGGCTGCGCGACCAGCGGGCGGCGCCTGCGTACCCGGCGGGTGGCGTCGGACTGGAGAAGGCCGGCCACGCTGTTGAGCACCATCGCGCAGAGCGCGAAGAACAGGCCGGCCAGCACGCGCCCAGCATGCCCCTGGCCGCAGAGGTCCCGGGCCGCCGGGACCAATGGCCGCAGCGCCGTGCAGGTGCCGGACCTAGGGTCGGGACGATCACACCGCAGTTGAAGGAGATCTCCGATGACCAGCACCACCGTCGGCAGGCCGATCGTCGTGGGCGTGGACGGATCGACCTCCGCCCTGCACGCGGCACTGTGGGCCGCGGACGTCGCCGCGCAGCGCCGCCACCCGCTGCGGCTGGTGTTCGCCTGCGACAGCTATGCGTTCGGCTATGCCGGGGGCCTGGCCCCGCCCCAGAGCTACTTCGACGAGCTGCAGGCGGCCGGCGAGCTGCTGCTGTCCACCGTCGAGACCGAGATCCGCAAGGCCCACCCGCGCGTGGAGATCGCGGTGGTCCTGCGGACCGCCGGCCCCGTCCCGACGCTCCTCGAGCAGACCGCAGGCGCCCACCTGCTCGTGCTGGGCTCCCGGGGCTCCGGTGGCTTCCGTGGCATCCTGGCCGGCTCCACCGCCGTGGCGCTGGTGGCCCACGGGCACTGCCCGGTGGCGGTGGTCCGCGGTGCCGCCCCGGATGCGGAGCCGCCGACCGACGGGCCCGTCGTGGTCGGCGTCGACGGCTCGGCGACGAGCGACGCGGCCGTGGCCGCCGCGTTCGACGAGGCGTCCTGGCGGGGCGCGGAGCTGGTGGCCCTGCACTCCTGGCTCGAGCACACCTCCGACAACGCGCTGCCCGAGCGCGTGGACGCGGAGTGGGCGCAGTTGGAGCACCAGGAGCAGGAGTTGCTGGCCGAGAGGCTCGCAGGCTGGCAGGAGAAGTACCCCGACGTCGCGGTGCGCCGGGTCATCACCCAGGGCAAGCCGGTCACGCGGCTGCTGGAGCACGCCGCGGGCGCGCAGCTGGTCGTGGTCGGCAGCCGGGGCCACGGGGGGTTCAGTGGCATGCTGCTGGGCTCCACCAGCCAGGCCCTGGTCTACCACGCGCCGTGCCCCTTGCTCGTCGTCCGCCCGGCCGGCTCCTGACGGGCGGCATCACGACCGTCGCGGCACCGACGTCCGCACGGCGCGCCCGGCGAGGACCGCGGCGGCGAGGTCGGACTGGATGATCTGCCGGCCGACGTCGCTGAGCTTGAGGTTGTTGTTGCGGGAGTAGCTGCGCAGCCGGTCGAACGCCGCGTCCATGGTGATGCCGCCGCGCTCGGCCAGCACCCCCTTGGCCTGTTCGATGATCACGCGGCTGTTCAGGGCGGTCTGCAGCTGCTCGTTGAGCACCTCGCCGCGGTTGATGGCGCGCTCGGAGAGGATGCCGATCGTCGCCACGTCGGCCAGTGCCTGCCCGAGCGCCAGGTCAGCGGGGGACATCGGTCCGGGTCGGCGGTGGAAGAGGTTGAGCGCGCCGATCGGTTCGCCGCGCAGCCGCAACGGGAGGGCGTGGACGGAGCGGTAGGACTCGCGGTCGGCGAGCGCTGCCGCGAACCGGGGCCACCGGTCCGCGGCCTCGTCGAGGTCGGCGATGCTCACGGCGGCGGCCGCGCGGAAGCAGTCCACGCACGGTCCTTCGTCGGACTGCAGCTGCAGCAGCTCCATCCACTCGGTCTGCTCGTTGGTGGAGGCGACGACCCGCAGATTGCGCTGGGTGTCGGCGAGCAGGATGCCGGCCGCGTCGGCTTCGAGCAGCTCAACGCAGTAGCCGGCCAGACGGTCGAGCAGGTCGATGACGTCGAAGTCGTCGACCAGCGTGTCGGCGAGCTCGACGAACGCCCTGCTCAGGAGCGCTTGCCGGCTGCTGTCAGCCTCGTTCATTCTGTCCTCCCGCTCAGGGGTACCACAGCGGTCAGGTCTCCTCAGTGAAACGCAGCCGCCTGGCCACCACGTCGCGGGCGACGTCGCCCAGGAGACGGTGTTCGACGTAAGCGTAGGCCCGCAGCCGGGCGAAGGCATCGGTCGCGCTGATGTCCAGCTGGGCCACCACCATCCCGGTCGCCTGGTGGATCTCGATCCGGTTGCCCCACGACCGGTCCCATACCCGCTCCTCGCCGGGATCGGTGCGCAGCCCCAGCAGCATGAGGGCCGCGATGTCCGCCGCGCCGATCGCATCGCGCAGCTGCGCGACCGGCAGCGAGCCGGCGGCCTTGCGGTGCAGGTCGAGCACCCCGAGGTTGATCGTGGCCCATTGCAGCGGCAATGCGAAGACGGCCCCGACGCCGGCCTGGTCGACCACCGCCTGGGCGTAGACGGGCCACCGGGTGGACTCCTCGATGTCGCTCATGTCGGGTGCCAGCACCGGGTGGCCCGTGCGGGCGGCGTCCATGCAGGCGCCTTCGCCGAGGGTGAACTGCAGCTCCTCCAGCAGGTCGGAGATGGCGTCGCTGGCGTACAGCGTCTCGCGCAGCTCGCTGGCGGTGTGCAGGGAGATGGCCGCCCCGTCGATGTCCAGCCCGTCGATGAAGGCCCGACAGATCTTCTCGGCCAGCGCGCGCACGTCCCGGACGTCGTGGCCCATGGCCAGCAGTGAGTGGGTCACTGCGCCCGGCTCAGCCACCGGGGTCGGCGGACAGGAACCGGCCCGGGTCGCCACCCGCACGGGCCCCGGCCTCCAGCCAGCGACGGAAACCGTCGCTGTCGCGCCGTTCGAGCTCGTCGAGCATCGACTGCCGCACCGCCACCAGCTCGCCACGGCCCGGCCCGGCCGGGAGGTCGACCAACGTCAGGTAGCTGCGCCGCCAGGCGAGGCAGAGCTCCGGCGTGGAGAGGCTGCCGAGCACGGGGGACGGCACGGTGGCAGGGAGCTGCACCGCGGGTGGCTCGGGCTCGGGCGGCCGGAATCGCCTCCGCACGTGGAAGTACGCCGGGACGCCGACGAGCAGCAGCGCGACCAGCACGGACTGGATGGAACCACCGAGCAGCGCCACCACGCCGGTGCCGATGAGCCACACCCACAACGCCGTCCCGCCGGCCGCGAGCACGGCCCGGCGGCCGGTGAGGACATCGACAGCCCGCCGCTCCTGCTGGTGCAGCGCCATCGCGCCGCCGGCGAACACCGCGACCATGACCCCGCACAGGGCCGCTGCGGGCAGCAGCGCACATCCGACCACGGCCAGCCCGACACCGCCGGCGTTGCCCAGGGCCCGCAGTACGAGAGGAGGTGACATCCCGGAGACCCTTCGGCGGACGGCGAGGTGATCAGAGCACCGCGTGGCGTCGCCGAGGGTCCGGAGCAACGTGACGAAGCTTACGCCGGCCACGTCCAGCCGGCGATCGCCGGGTCGTCCTCACCGTGCTCGCGCGTGTACGAGCGGGCGGCGAGGCGGGCGTCGGCCATCTCCTGGCGCAGCACCGCGGCGTTGCTCCCCAGCGCCGGGACGCGGTCGATCACGTCCATGACGAGGTGGAAGCGGTCGAGGTCGTTCATCATCACCGTGTCGAACGGCGTGGTGGTGGTGCCCTCCTCCTTGAAGCCGCGGACGTGGATGTTGTGGTGGTTGGTGCGCCGGTAGGTCAGGCGGTGGATCAGCGACGGGTAGCCGTGGTAGGCGAACACCACCGGCTTGTCCGGTGTGAACAGGGCGTCGAAGTCGCGTTCGGACAGGCCGTGCGGGTGTTCGACCTCGGGTTCGAGCCGCATCAGGTCCACGACGTTGACGACCCGCACCTTCAGCTCGGGCAGGTGGGTGCGCAGCAGGCTCGCCGCGGCCAGCGTCTCCAGCGTGGGGACGTCGCCGGCGCAGGCGAGCACCACGTCCGGCTCGGAGCCGCCCGGCGACCTGTCGGCCGTTCCCGCCCACGGCCAGATGCCCAGGCCGCGCGTGCAGTGGGCGATCGCCTCGTCCATCGTCAGGTAGGTCAGGGCCGGTTGTTTCCCGGCCACGATCACGTTGATGTACTGCCGGCTGCGCAGGCAGTGGTCGGTCACCGAGAGCAGGGTGTTGGTGTCCGGCGGCAGGTAGACGCGCACCACGGCGGCCTTCTTGTTCACCACGTGGTCGATGAATCCCGGGTCCTGGTGGGACAGGCCGTTGTGGTCCTGGCGCCAGACGTGGCTGGAGAGCAGGTAGTTCAGCGACGCGATCGGAGCCCGCCAGGGGATGTGGTTGGTGGTCTTGAGCCACTTGGCGTGCTGGTTGACCATCGAGTCGACGATGTGGATGAAGGCCTCGTAGCTGGTGAACAGGCCATGGCGGCCGGTGAGCAGGTACCCCTCCAGCCAGCCCTGGCAGAGGTGCTCGGACAGCACCTCCATCACCCGCCCGTCGGGAGCCAGGTGGTCGTCGCCGGGCTGCCTCTCGGCGTCCCAGGCGCGATCGGTGGTCTCGAACCCCGACTGCAGCCGGTTGGACGCCGTCTCGTCGGGGCCCATCAGCCGGAACCGGTCGGGGTTGGCGATGATGACGTCGCGGAGCAGCCCGCCGAGGACGAAGGTCGCGCTGCTGAACTCCACCCCGGGCCGCTCGACCGCGACGGCGTGGTCGCGGAAGTCGGGCATCGCGAGATCGCGCAGCAGGACACCGCCGTTGGTGTGCGGGTTGGCGCTCATGCGGCGGTGCCCGCTGGGAGCCAGGGCCGCGAGCTCCGGGCGGAGGCGGCCCGTGCTGTCGAACAGCTGCTCCGCCCGGTAGCTCTTGAGCCACTTCTCGAGGACCTTCAGGTGCCCCTTCTGAGCCATGTCCATGACTGGAACCTGGTGGGCGCGGAACGTCCCCTCCACCTGGACACCGTCCACCTTGGCGGGCCCGGTCCAGCCCTTGGGGGTGCGGAGGACGATCATCGGCCAGGTTGGGCGGCCGCCAGTCTTGCGGCGCCGGGCCGCCGCCTGGATCGCGGCGATCTCGTCCAGCGCCTCGTCGAGGGCGGCGGCCAGCCGCCGGTGCATGCGGGCGGGGTCGTCGCCGCTGACGAAGATCGGCCGGTGGCCGTAACCCGCCAGCAGCTGCCGGAGCTCGGCTTCCGGCATCCGGGCCAGGACGGTCGGATTCGCGATCTTGTAGCCGTTCAGGTGGAGGACCGGCAGCACCGCCCCGTCGCGGCGCGGGTCGAGGAACTTGTTCGAATGCCAGCTCGCCGCCAGCGGCCCGGTCTCGGCCTCGCCGTCGCCGACGACACAGCACACCAGCAACTCGGGGTTGTCGAAAGTGGCGCCGTAGGCGTGCAGCAGCGAGTAGCCGAGCTCGCCGCCCTCATGGATC
>JBBQEF010000115.1:0-15536 GCA_038320445.1 Mycobacteriales bacterium | reverse complement strand
CCGGGATGCTGCACCTGGCCTTCGTCCGCTCGCCGCTGGCCCACGGCGCGGTCACCGGCATCGCGACGGACGAGGCGGCGGCCGCGCCGGGAGTGGTCGCCGTGTTCACCGCGGCGGACCTGGACCTGCCGGCCCACCACGGCCTGATGGTGGTCAACCCGGATCTGCCGCGCCCGCCGCTGGCCACCGACCGGGTCCGGTTCGTCGGCGAGGCCGTCGCGGTCGTCGTGGCCGTGACGAAGGCCCAGGCCGTGGACGGCGCCGAGCTGGTGGAGGTCGACTACGACCCGCTGCCGGTCGCCGTCGACCCGGAGGCCGCGCTGGAGCCCGGCGCCGAGCCGCAGTTCCCGGGCCGCGACAACCTGGCCGCCGGGGTACGCAGCGACGAGGACGTGCTCGCCGACGCCGAGGTGGTGGTGCGGGCGCGGATGGTCAACCAGCGCGTCGCCGTGATGCCCATGGAGGGCAACGCGATCGCCGTGCTTCCGGGCGGCTTCGAGGAGCAGGACGACGACCTCACGATCTGGGTCTCCACTCAGATGCCGCACGGGTTCCGTGCCCAGGCCGCGAAGCTGTTCGGCCTGGAGAACGACCGCGTCCGAGTGATCACCCCGCACGTCGGCGGCGGGTTCGGGGGCAAGGCGGGGATGCTCGCCGAGCACACCGTCGCCGTCGGGGTGGCGCGCAGGCTGGGCCGCCCGGTCACCTGGGTGGAGACCCGCTCGGAGAACCTCGTCTCGATGCCGCACGGCCGTGGCCAGGTGGCCTACTACGAGCTCGGCCTGACCCGGGCGGGGAAGATCACCGGCCTGCGCGCCCGGGTCGTCGGCGACGCGGGGGCCTACGCAGGCTTCGGCGGCGCGCTCGCGATGGGCCCCACGTACGTCATGAGCCAGGGCGTCTACGACATCCCGAAGCTCGCGTTCGACGCGGCCGTCGCGCTCACCAACACTACGCCGATGGGCGCGTTCCGCGGCGCCGGACGGCCGGAGGCCACCGCGCACCTCGAACGGATCATGGATCTCGCGGCCGAGGAGCTCGGGCTGGACCCCGCCGAGATCCGCCGCCGCAACTTCCTCGACCCCGCGTCCTTCCCGCTCACCACGCTGCCGGGAGCACGGTACGACGTGGGCGACTACGACCTCCCCCTGCGCGAGGCGCTGCGGATCGTCGACTACGACAAGGTCCGCGAGGAGCAGCGCGCCCGCCGCGAGGCCGGCGATCCGGTGCAGCTCGGCATCGGGCTCTGCGTCTACGTCGAGATCACCGCGGGTGGCGGGGGCACCGAGTTCGGCTCGGTCACCGTCCACGCCGACGGCAGTGCCACGATCTCGGCAGGCACCTCATCGCACGGACAGGGCCACGCCACAGCGTTCTCGATGCTGACCAGCGATCGGCTCGGCATCCCGATGGAGAAGATCCGGTTCGTCCAGTCCGACACGGCGCTCGTGCCGCGGGGCGGCGGTACCGGTGGATCGCGGTCTCTGCAGATGGCCGGCAACGCGGTCGTGATGGCCGCCGACGACGTGCTGGAGCAGGCCCGGATCCGCGCCGCCGAGCTGCTCGAGGCGGCCCCCGCTGACGTGGAGCTCACCGAGGCGGGCGAGTTCGGCGTCACCGGTGTCCCGTCGGTGACGCTCACCTGGACGCAGGTGGCGAGCGCGGGGGAGGAGATCTTCGCCGGGCTGGACTTCCGGCAGGACGGCGCCACGTTCCCGTTCGGCGCACACGTGTCGGTGGTGGAGGTCGACACCGAGACGGGCCGGGTCACGCCGCGCCGCCACGTCGCGGTCGACGACTGCGGGCGCATCCTCAACCCCCTTCTCGTGGCCGGGCAACAGCACGGCGGGCTCGCGCAGGGTGTCGCGCAGGCGCTGTTCGAGGAGATCCTGTTCGACGCCGACGGCCAGCCGATCACCTCGACACTGGCCGACTACCGGATGCCCACCGCGGCGGACCTGTTCTGGTTCGAGACGTCCAACACCGAGACCCCGACGCCGATGAACCCGTTGGGGGCCAAGGGGATCGGCGAGTCGGCCACGGTCGGAGCCACCCCGGCCGTCCAGAACGCTGTGGTGGACGCGCTGCGCCCGTTCGGAGTGCGGCACGTGGACCTGCCCTGCACACCGGAGAAGGTGTGGCGGGCCGTTCACGGCCCGCAGGAGCTCTGGCGGGAGCCGCCGGCGGTGTTCGCGACCCTGCCCGTCCGCAAGGGCGCCTCCGACGCGGCCGAGGGCGGCGAGATCTGACGCCACACCGTCGGTGGGGCGTGTGGGCGCGGCCGGGCGCCCGCACCCCCCGCCCGCACCCCCTTCCCGCCCGCACACCCCCGGTCGACGGGGGGCGTCGAGGTACGTGGGGGTGTGGGCAACGCCGCACCCGGCGTCCGCCCACCGTTGACGCGTCCGAGCACATCGAGAAGGCTGTGACGCGACCCACGCACCCCAACGACGGGAGAACTCCGTGAGCTCGAGCATCGACAAGGTGCTGCAGGACGCGGTCGACAGCGGGGCCGTGCCCAGCGTCGCCGCGATCGCGGCGGACCGTAACGGCGTGATCTACGAGGGCGCCGCCGGCCCCAAGGCCGCGGGCAGCGACGAGCCGCTCAGCACCAGCACCCACTTCCGGATCATGTCGATGACGAAGATGGTGGCCACCGCGGCGGCGCTGCAGCAGAGGGAGAAGGGCACTCTCGACTTCAGCGCGCCGATCAAGGACTACTGCCCCGAGTTCGCCGACGTCCAGGTGCTCGACGGATGGGACGGCGACACCCCTCGCCTGCGCGCCCCCGCCAGCGACGCCACGGTGCACCAGCTGGTGACCCACACCTCCGGGCTGGGCTACTGGTTCTGGAGCGACGACCTCGTCAAGTGGGAGGCCGCCACCAGCACCCCCAACGTGCTCTCCGGCGCCAACGTGATCTTCACCGCACCCCTGCTGGCCGACCCGGGCACCACGTTCATCTACGGCATCAACACCGACTGGCTCGGCAAGGTCATCGAGGCCGCGTCCGGTGTCGGGCTCGACGTCGCCGTCAAGGAGGGCATCACCGGTCCCCTGGGCATGAACGACACCGCGTTCCAGATCGCCGAGGGCTGGAAGGACAGCACCACCCCCGTCCACGTGAAGACCGACGACGGCTGGGTCGACAGCGGCATCGAGCTCAACCAGACCCCGGAGTACTACGCGGGCGGCCACGGGCTGTACTCGACGCCGCAGGACTACATCAGGTTCCAGCAGGCCCTGCTGAACAACGGCGAGCTGGGAGGGGTCCGCATCCTGAAGTCGGAGACCGTCGACGCGGCGTTCACCAACCAGATCGGCGCCCTGTCATTCCCTGCGGCCATCCCGACGTGCGATCCGAGCGCCACCTACGAGTTCAACGCGGGACCCGGCTACAAGTGGGGCTACGGGTTGCTGCTCAACGAGAACGACATCCCGGGCATGCGCCGCGCGAACAGCGGGGCGTGGGCCGGGCTGTGCAACACCCACTTCTGGGTGGACCGCACCACCGGCATCTGTGGCTCGATCTACAGCAACTTCCTGCCGTTCGTGCCGCCGGAGGCTCTGGAGCTCTACGCGAACTACGAGAAGGCGCTCTACGCGTCCCTGTAGCAGCGCCCCGGGGTGCGGATCGTCGCCGGTTCTTGTCAGACTCCCTCCGTGACGACGCAGGAGGACACACGATGAAGCTGGCGACGATCCGCACGGCCACGGGGAACCGGGCCGTCCGGGTGGACGGCGATGTCGCCGTCGAGACCGGTGACGCCGACGTCCGCGCGCTGCTGGAGCGGCCGGACTGGCGCGATCGGGCGGCTGCCGCCGCCGGTCCCGCGCACCCGCTGGACAGTGTCGACTACGCCCCGCTGGTGCCGTCGCCCGAGAAGATCATCTGCGTCGGGCTGAACTACCGCGACCACATCCTCGAGATGGGCAACACCCCGCCCGACCACCCCACGATCTTCGCGAAGTACGCCCCCGCGCTGGTCGGGGCGCACGACGACATCGTGTTGCCGTTCGTGTCCGAGGCCATCGACTGGGAGGCCGAGCTCACCGTGGTCATCGGGTCGCCCGTGCGCCACGCCGACACCGACGCCGCCCGGGCCGCCATCGCCGGCTACACGGTGATGAACGACGTCAGCGTCCGCGACTGGCAGAACCGCACCAGGCAGTTCCTGCAGGGCAAGACGTTCGAGCACTCGACGCCATTGGGCCCGTGGCTCGTGACCTCCGACGAGGTGCCCGAGGGCGGCCTGCCGATCAGCACCACCGTGAACGGTGAGACGATGCAGAGCTCGTCCACGTCCGAGCTGGTGTTCGGGCCCGTGGAGCTGGTGATCTACCTTTCGACGATCCTCACGCTCAACCCCGGCGACGTCATCGCCACCGGCACGCCCGGTGGCGTCGGCCACGCCCGCACACCCCCGCGCTACCTCACCGACGGTGCGGTCGTCGTCACGACCGTCGAGGGCGTCGGGGAGCTGCGCAACACGTGCGTCGCGGAGAAGCGGTGACCCGGACGGTCCAGGACACCCTCGCGTGGGCCGGTGACGGCGCCGCTCATCTGCGCGGATTGATGACGCGGATGGGAGACGACGCGTTCGCCGCCCCGTCCGCGCTGCCGGACTGGAGCCGGGCCCACGTGCTCACCCATCTCGCCCGCAACGCCGATGCGATGATCAACCTGCTGACCTGGGCGGCCACCGGCATCGCGACCCCCGCGTACACGAGCACGGCGGCCCGCGACGCCGACATCGAGGCGGGGTCGAAGCGCTCCCCGGTGGAGATCCGCGACGACGTCGTCGACTCGTCCGACCGGCTCGCGCGCGCCGTGCGGAAGCTGCCGAAGGACGCCTGGTCGAAGCGCATCACCAACGTGCAGGGCCGTGAGATCCCGGCCACCGACATCCCGTGGATGCGGGCGCGGGAGATGTGGATCCACGCCGTCGACCTCGACGTGGGTGCATCCTTCGCCGACTTCCCGGCGCCGATGCTCTCGGAGCTGCTGGCCGACGTCGCGGCGGCGATGGGGGCCAAGGAGGACTGCCCGCCGCTCCGGCTGCTGGCCACGGACGGCGAGTGGACGATCGGCAGCGGCGCGGTCACGGTCACCGGCACCGCGCCGGAGCTCGCCGCCTGGCTGCTGGGCCGTTCGAAGGGCAAGGAGCTGCGGGCCGACGGCGCGCGCAAGCTCCCGACGCTGCCCCGCTGGCTGTAGCGCGATGAACCCCGACTTCGACGCGGTGCGGGCCGAGTGCGCCCTGCCCACCGCATTCCCGCCCGACGTGCTGGCCGCGGCGGCGCTCGCCGCGGCGGAGGGTCCCGGTCCCGATCGCGTGGACGCGCGCGACGTCGAGCTCGTGACGATCGACCCGCCCGGCTCGAAGGACCTCGACCAGGCGGTCGGCGTCGCGCGCACGGCGTCGGGCTTCCGGGTGCACTACGCGATCGCCGACCTCGCCGCCGTGGTGCGGCCGGGCGGGGCACTGGACGCGGAGGTGCGCCGTCGCGGACAGACGGTCTACCTGCCCGACGGCTCGGTGCCGCTGCACCCGCCGGTGCTCTCGGAGGGTGCGTCGAGCCTGCTGCCCGACGGCCCGCGTGCCGCCGTGCTCTGGACCATCGACCTCGACGCGGCCGGCGAGCCCACCGCCGTGGACGTGCGCCGGGCCGTCGTCCACTCCCGGGCCCGGCTCGACTACGCGGGCGTCCAGGCCGATGTCGACGCGGGCCGCGTCCATCCGGCGATCGCCGCGCTGCCCGAGCTGGGGCCCTTGCGGCGCGCGCTGGCCGTGCGGCGCGGGGCGATCGAGCTGGAGCTGCCCGAGCAGGAGGTCGTGCCCGACGGCGCAGGCGGATGGACGGTGCAGGTGCGTCGCCGGTTGCCCGTCGAGGACTGGAACGCGGAGATCTCGCTGCTCACCGGCACGTGCGCGGCGCGGATCATGCTCGATGCCGGGCTCGGGCTGCTCCGGACGCTCCCCGCCCCGACCCCGGACGCGCTGGCGGACTTCCGGCGCACCGCCCGCAAGCTGGGCTTCGACTGGCCGGCCGGTGCCACCGCCGCGCAGGTGCTGGCCGGCCTCCCGCTCGACACGGCCCCCGCGCTCGCGTTGCGCCGCGCCGCCGCTTCGCTGCTGCGCGGGGCCGGTTACGCCGCGTTCGGTACCGAAGGACCGCTCGCGGGTCCGAGCAGCAGCACCGAAGGACCGCTTGCCGGTCCGAATGTCAGCACCGAAGGACCGCTTGCGGGTCCGAGTGTCAGCACCGAAGGACCGGGCCCCGGTGCGCCGACGCCGCCTCCGGCCGATCCCGGCCACGGTGGCATCGGTGCTCCGTACGCGCACGTCACGGCCCCGCTGCGGCGCCTCGTCGACCGGTTCGGCACCGAGGTGTGCCTCGCCGTCACCGCCGGTGAGGAGGTGCCGGGCTGGGTGCGGGAGGCGTTGCCGGCCCTTCCCGGGCTCATGGCGGCGTCGGACAGCCTGGCCGCGAAGGTCGACCGCGCCTGCATCGACCGCACCGAGGCCACGCTGCTGGCCTCGCGGGTGGGGGAGGAGTTCGACGTGGTCGTGCTGCGGCCGGGCGGGGAGGGCGACGGGGCCGGCGAGGTCTACCTGCCCGAGCCGCCGGTCCTCGCGAAGTGCTCGGGTCGCGTGACGGCCGGCGCGACCGTGCGGGTGCGGCTCACGGAGGCCGATCCGTCCACCGGACGCATCTCGTTCGTCGCCACGGGATAGCGCAACCTCGCCGGCGTGCACCTCTGTTGCAGCATCGAGCACACCGACGTCTCCTTCGCCCCGTTCCGGACGGCGCCGCATGCCCGCGAGTCGGCACTTCTCCGTGCGCGAGTCGGCACGGAGACGTCCGCGAGTCGGCACGGATGCGTGCGCGAGTCGGCACGGAAACCTGCGCGAGTCGACGACGCCGGCTCCGCCCGGTCGCACGGAGGCCTACGGTCGGGACGTGGCCACCGCACAGTTCTCCGCCGAGACGGCACGCTCCGGCGAGTTCGTCCGCCAGTCCAACCGCTTCACCGACCGGATCACGGCCGACGGCTCCTCGGGCCGCGCTCCGGAGCCCGGCCGGTACCGGCTGGTCGTCAGCCTCGCATGCCCGTGGGCACACCGGTCGGTGATCGTCCGCAGGCTGCTCGGCCTGGAGGACGCGATCTCGCTGGCGATCGTCGACCCGATCCGTGACGAGTCGGGCTGGCGCTTCACCCTCGACGCCGACGGGCGCGACCCGGTGCTGGGCATCGCCTACCTGTCCGAGGCCTACCTCGGCACGGATCCCGGGTACACGGGCCGCGTCACCGTGCCGGCGATCGTCGACACCGCGACCGGCTCGGTCGTCACCAACGACTACCCGCAGATCAGCCTCGACCTGTCGACGGAATGGAAGGCCCTCCATCGGGTCGGCGCCCCCGACCTGTATCCCGAGCGGCTGCGCGCCGAGATCGACGCCGTGAACGCTGACGTCTACCGCGACGTCAACAACGGCGTCTACCGCTGCGGCTTCGCGTCGTCGCAGGTGGCGTACGAGGAGGCCTACGCCGCGCTCTGGACCCGCCTCGACGTCCTGGAGCAGCGGCTCGCCGGGCAGCGCTACCTCGTGGGCGACGCCCTGTCCGAGGCCGACATCCGCCTGTTCACGACGCTCGTCCGCTTCGACGCCGTCTACCACGGCCACTTCAAGGCCAACCGGCAGAAGATCACCGAGATGCCGGTGCTGTGGGCCTACGCGCGCGACCTGTTCCAGACTCCCGGCATCGGCGAGACCGTCGACTTCTCCCACATCAAGCCGCACTACTACGGCACGCACCGGAACATCAACCCGACGGGCATCGTGCCGGTCGGCCCCGACCCGTCGGGTTGGCTGGAGCCGCACGGGCGCGGCTGATCGCCGGGACGCGCAAACTCGCGCACGGATTCGTGCCGACTCGCGGGGTGGGCGCCGCCGGGTGGGCGCGCGGGCGCGGAAGCAGCCGCGCCCGCGCGGGAGGCCTCAGGTGTAGGAGTGGTCCGCGTCCGGGTAGGACCCGCCGCGCACCTCCTCGGCGTACTGCCTCGCCGCCCCGAGCAGGATCTCGCCCATCGCCGCGTACTGCTTGACGAACCGTGGCTTGCGCCCCCGGTTCATGCCGGCCATGTCGGACCACACCAGCACCTGCGCGTCGGTGTCCGGGCCGGCGCCGATGCCGATGGTCGGTATCACCAGTTCGGCGGTCACCCGCTTGGCGACGTCGGCGGGCACCATCTCGAGCACCACGCCGAACGCCCCGGCGCGCTGCAGCGCCAGTGCCTCCTCGATGAGCCGCTCGCCCGAGTCACCGCGACCCTGGATGCGGTAGCCACCCAGCGCGTGCTCGCTCTGCGGTGTGAAGCCGAGGTGCGCCATGACGGGGATGCCGGACTGCGACAGTGCCTCCACGTGCGGCACGAACCGCTTCCCACCCTCGAGCTTGACGGCGTGCGCGCCGCCCTCCTTCATGAACCGGTAGGACGTGGTGAGCGCCTGCTCGGGGCTGATCTGGTAGCTGCCGAACGGGAGGTCGGCCACCACCAGTGCGCTCGTCGTGCCCCGGACCACCGCCTTGACCAGCGGCATCAGCTCGTCGACCGTGACGGGCAGGGTGTTCTCGTAGCCGTAGACGTTGTTGGCGGCCGAGTCGCCCACGAGGAGCACCGGGATGCCGGCCTCGTCGAAGATCTCGGCCGAGTACATGTCGTACGCGGTGAGCATCGGCCACCGCTCGCCGCGCTCCTTCATCTCGCGCAGGTGGTGGATCCGGGTGCGCCTGGGCTTCCCCGCCGGCGTGCGATAGGGCGCCTGTACGTCAGCGCTGGTCGGTGTCTCAGACATCATCGTCCGTCCCTCCCTCGAGGCCCGCTCGCGGGTCCCCGGGTCATCAGGTGTTGACGACGAAAGCGTGACAGGGCAGTTGCCGGTGCGCACGGGCGTGCGACGAGGTTCACACGCCCATGCCAGGCCGCCTCCCCGGACCACCCGCGCGTCGTGCCCGTTCACCGCGCGGCGAGGACGACGGGGCAGCTCCACCTCACGATGCGCTACGCCGACGGCGTCGACAGGGTCGCGATGATCACCGATCACGGCCGAGCCGCGCCGGCCGCGACCCGCGCGCACGCCGGGCCCGACTCGCGGGGTCGGATCAGGCGGTGGGGATCTCCCGATGGAGCTCGTCCAGCCAGATCGTCGCCGACATGTCCGAGGGGGCGCGCCAGTCGCCGCGGGGGGAGAGCGAGCCGCCCGACGACACCTTCGGACCGTTGGGCATGGCCGAGCGCTTGAACTGGCTGAAGCCGAAGAACCGCTGAGCGAAAACCTCCAGCCAGCGCCGGACCTCACCCAGCGTGTAGGCGTACCGCTCGTCGGTGGGGAAGCCGGGCGGCCACGCACCGTGCTCCGCGTCGCGCCACGCGTGCCAGGCCAGGAACGCGATCTTCGACGGCCGGAAGCCGTAGCGCAGCACGTGGAACAGCGCGAAGTCGGCGAGGGCGTAGGGGCCGATGGTCGCCTCGGTGCTCTGCACCTTCCCGTCCTGCCCCGCGGGTACGAGCTCGGGGGAGATCTCGGTGTCGAGCACCGCGTCGAGCACCTCGCCCACCTCGGCGTCGAACTGCCGTGACGCGACCACCCAGCGGATCAGGTGCTGGATCAGCGTCTTCGGTCCCCCGGGGTTGACGTTGTAGTGCGACATCTGGTCGCCCACGCCGTAGGTGCACCAGCCCAGCGCCAGCTCCGAGAGGTCACCCGTGCCCAGCACGATGCCGCCCCGCTGGTTGGCGGCCCGGAACAGGTAGTCGGTGCGCAGCCCGGCCTGCACGTTCTCGAACGTCACGTCGTAGACCGGCTCGCCGGCGGAGAACGGGTGGCCGAGCTCGGCGAGCATCAGCCGCGCCGTCTCCGTGATGTCGATCTCCTCGAAGGTCACGCCGAGCGCGAGGGCAAGCCGCGTGGCGTTCGTCTTGGTGCCGGCGCTCGTCGCGAAACCCGGGAGCGTGAACGCGAGGATGTCGCTGCGCGCTCGCCCGAGGCGGTCCATCGCCCGCGCCGCGACGATCAGCGCATGGGTGGAGTCCAACCCGCCCGACACCCCGATCACGACCTTCGGCTGCCCGATCGCCCGCAGCCGCTGCTCCAGGCCGGCGACCTGGATGTTGTAGGCCTCGTAGCAGTCCTGTTCCAGGCGTGACGGGTCCGACGGTACGAACGGGAACCGCTCCAGCTCGCGGCGGAGCCCGATGTCGCCGGCGGGCGGGTCCAGCCGGAACGCGACGGTGCGGAAGCCGTCCAGCCGAGCGGCGTGGTGGCGCCGGTTGTCGTCGAACGTGCCCATCCGCAGCCGCTCCGAGGCGAGCAGCCCCAGGTCGACGTCGGCCACCGAGCGTCTTTCCCCGGTCGGGAAGCGCTCGGACTCCGCGAGCAGCGAGCCGTTCTCCCAGATCATCGTCTGGCCGTCCCACGCCAGATCCGTGGACGACTCGCCCTCACCCGCCGCCGCGTACACGTAGGCCGCGAGGCACCGGGCGGACGCCGAGCGCGCCAGCAGCTTGCGGTCGTCGGCCCGCCCGACCGTGATGGGGCTGCCGGACAGGTTGGCCAGCACCGTCGCACCGGCGAGCGCCGCCTCCGCGCTCGGCGGGATCGGCACCCACATGTCCTCGCAGATCTCCACGTGCAGCACGAATCCGGGCACGTCGTCGGCGGCGAAGATCAGATCGGGCCCGAACGGCACGTCGACCCCGCCCAGCCGGAGCGTGCCGCGCACGTCGTCGCCCACCGCCACCTGGCGCCGCTCGTAGAACTCCCGGTAGGTCGGCAGGTAGGACTTGGGCGCGACACCCAGAACCACACCGCGGTGGATCACGACCGCACAGTTGTAGATCCGGTGCCGGTGGCGCAGGGGTGCGCCGACGACGAGTACCGGCACCAGCTCGGTGGAGCCCGCGACGACGTCCCGCAGCGCGGCCTGCGCCTCGTCGAGCAGCGTGTCCTGGAGCAGGATGTCCTCGATGGAGTAGCCGGTCAGCGTCAGCTCGGGGAAGACGGCGAGCCCGGCGCCCTCGTCGTGGCACGCGCGGGCGGTGGCGAGCACGGTCGCCGCGTTGACCGCGGGCTGCGCGATGGCCGTGCTCAGCGTGCAGGCCGCGACCCGCAGGAACCCGTGTCGATAGCTGGAGTGGAAGTCCATCACCGATCAGTCTGCCCGACCGCGGGCCGCCGGACCGGATGACCCGCCCGGCCCGGCCTGAGATGCGCCGCTCCGGCATGCTGGCGGACGTGCCCGTCCGGACGAGATCCATCGCGCCAGCCCTCCTCGCCGTGCTCATGGCGGTGGCGGCGTGCACGCTGCCGACGCCCGGCACCGCAGCCCCTGACGTGGCCGGATCCGCGCCTGCGGAGCTGAGGTCGTTCTACGCCCAGGAGCTCGCCTGGGGTCCGTGCGCCGACTACGCGGCGACCGAGAGCGACCGCACGGCCTTCGCCGACCGGAAGTTCGACTGTGCGCGGCTCGAAGTCCCCCTGGACTACGCGAAGCCCGGCGGGCAGACCGCGAAGATCGGCGTGCTGCGCCAGAAGGCGAGCGGCGCGAAGGTCGGCTCGCTGCTGGTCAATCCCGGCGGGCCCGGCGCGTCGGGGATGAGCACCGTGACGTCGCTGTCCGGGAGCCTCACGAAGAGCCCGCTGGCGCAGCGCTTCGACCTGGTGGGTTTCGACCCGCGCGGGGTGGGCGCGAGCACCCCGGCGATCGACTGCCTCACCGACGCCGACTGGGCGGTGCAGCGCAGCAGGCAGTACGTGGACCCGTCCCCGGCGGGCGTCGCGCAGGAGGAGGCCGACAACAAGCAGTACGCGGATCACTGCACGCAGCGGTCCGGCGGCGCCGAGGTGCTCGCCAACGTCGGCACCCGCGAGGTCGTCAGGGATCTCGACATCCTGCGTGCCGCGCTGGGCGACCAGAAGCTCACCTACCTCGGCTACTCGTACGGCACGAGGATCGGCTCGGCCTACGCCGAGGAGTTCCCGCAGAACGTCCGGGCCCTGGTGCTCGACGGCGCGCTCGACCCCACCGAGTCCACGGTCGATCGCACGGTGAAGCAGAACGCGGGGTTCCAGCAGGCGTTCGACGCCTACGCCGCCGACTGCGCGAAGCAGCCGAACTGCCCGCTCGGCACCGATCCGGCCCGGGCCACGGCCGCGTTCCAGGCCCTGACCCGCCCGTTGATCGACAAGCCGGCCACGGTCGGGAGCCGCACGATGTCCTACAGCGACGTGATCACCGGCACGATCCAGGCGCTCTACCTCAAGGACCTCTGGAAGTACCTCTCACGTGGTATCTCCGAGCTGGCGTCGGGCGGTGGCAAGACGCTGCTGGCACTGGCCGACATCTACTACGACCGCTCTCCGACCGGGGCGTACAGCAACGAGCAGGAGGCGTTCGTCTCGATCAGCTGCGTCGACGAGCAGCGCATCACCGATCGGGCCGTGATCGCCGACGAGGACAAGCGGGCCGCGGCCGCCGCCCCGTTCACCGACTCCGGACGGGGAGTGGTCGTGGCGCTGGATCCCTGCGCGTTCTGGCCGGTGCCGCCGACGAGCCAGCCCCACGTCCCGCAGTTCGCGGGCCTGCCGCCGACGCTCGTGATCTCGACGACGGGTGATCCGGCCACCCCCTACCAGGCCGGGGTGGACCTGGCCAAGCAGCTGAAGGGCAGCCTGCTGACGTTCCGGGGAACGCAGCACACCGTGGCGCTGACCGGCGTCGCCTGCGTCGACGACATCGTCAACCGGTACTTCGTCGACGGGGTGCTGCCACAGTCCGACACCACGTGCGGCACAACCTGATCAGGCACGAAACATTTCCGTAACACGGCGTTCCTAGGCTCACGTGCATGGACCGCCAGCAGGAGTTCGTGCTCCGCACGCTCGAGGAACGCGACATCCGCTTCGTACGTCTGTGGTTCACCGACGTTCTGGGCTACTTGAAGTCGGTGGCGGTGGCGCCCGCGGAGCTGGAGGGTGCCTTCGCCGAGGGCATCGGGTTCGACGGATCGGCGATCGAGGGCTTCGCGCGGGTCTACGAGTCGGACATGGTGGCGCGGCCGGATCCCTCGACGTTCCAGGTGCTGCCGTGGGAGACCGCGGCGGGCGAGCACTACTCGGCCAGGATGTTCTGCGACATCGCGATGCCGGACGGGTCCCCTTCCTGGGCCGACCCCCGCCATGTCCTGCGCCGGGCGCTCTCGAAAGCCGCCGAGGCCGGCTTCACGTGCTACGTCCACCCCGAGATCGAGTTCTACCTGCTGCGCGACCTGCCCGCTGACGGCAGCTCACCGGTGCCCGCCGATTCCGGCGGCTATTTCGACCAGGCCAGCCACGACGTCGCCCCGCACTTCCGCCGCAACGCCATCGAGACGCTCGAGTCGATGGGCATCTCGGTGGAGTTCAGCCACCACGAGGGCGGCCCGGGGCAGCAGGAGATCGACCTGCGCTACGCCGACGCGCTGACGATGGCCGACAACATCATGACCTTCCGGTACGTCGTGAAGGAGGTGGCGATCACGCAGGGCGTGCGGGCGTCGTTCATGCCCAAGCCGTTCAGTGACCACCCCGGTTCGGCGATGCACACGCACTTCTCGCTGTTCGAGGGCGACCGCAACGCGTTCCACGACCCCGACGACCCCTACGAGCTGTCGGAGACGGGCAAGGCGTTCGTGGCCGGCGTGCTGCGGCACGCGCGGGAGATCTCCGCCGTGACCAACCAGTGGGTAAACTCCTACAAGCGCCTCATCGTCGGCGGCGAGGCCCCGACCGCGGTGTCGTGGGGCCACGCCAACCGCTCGGCGCTCGCGCGGGTGCCGATGTACTCGCCGGGCAAGTCGTCGACCCGACGCGTCGAGGTGCGCACGCTCGACACGGCGTGCAACCCCTACCTCGCGTTCGCGGTGATCCTCGGGGCCGGCCTGCGCGGGGTGCAGAAGGGCTACGAGCTCGGCGCCCCCACCGAGGACGACGTGTGGTCGCTCACCGAGACCGAGCGCCGCGCCCTGGGCTACGAGTCGCTGCCGCAGAACCTCACCGAGGCGTTGGCGGCGATGGAGCACTCGGAGCTCGTGGCCGAGGTGCTGGGGGAGCACGTGTTCGACTTCTTCCTGCGCAACAAGCGGGTGGAGTGGGACGGGTACCGCCGGCAGGTGACGCCGTACGAGCTGTCGACGTACCTGCCGGTGCTGTAGCAGCGCGGCTCCGGAGCCATGTGCGCGGCTCCGCCGCCCGTGCGCGGAAAGCGTTGCCCTGGCGACGTTTTCCACGCACGACCGGTAAACCCGTCGCGCGGTCGGCGCCCGGCGGGCAGGGTCGCTCGGATGGAGATCGCCCGTCACGACGACGTCGCGGAGTTCGCCCGCACGGTCCGGCCGATGCTCGACGCCGACCCGGTGCGGCACACGATCCTGCTGTCCGTTCTCGACGGCCTGGTCCGCGGCGGCGAACGGGCCGAGGTGTTGCTCACGGGGCGCGCCGGCGAGCGCATCGAAGCGTGCGCGCTCCGGTCGAGCGGCATGAAGCTGCTCGTCTCCGGGGTGCCGGTCCGGCACGGCGCTGCGGTCGCGGCGACGCTGGCGGGTGTGCGGCTGCCCGGGGTGTCCGGGCCGAGGCCGGAGGCGGAGGCCTTCGCCGTCGAGTACGCGTCGCGCACCGGAGCCGGCGTCGAGCTCGCCATGGCCATGCGCCTGTTCGCACTGGGCGAGCTCAGGCGGCCGACCGTGGCCGGTTCGGCGCGGCTGGCGCAGGAGCAGGACATCGACCTCATGGGTGGCTGGCGTGCCGCGATGGCCGATGAGATCGGCATGGGCTGGCACGACCCGCACACGCCGGCCGAGGTCGCCGCGAGCGCCCAGCGCCTGGGCCGCGGCGAGGTGCTGTGGGAGTACGGCGGCGAGCCCGTGTCGTACGCGTCGGTGTGCCGGCCGGTGGCGGGCATGGCACGGATCGGCCCCGTCTTCACCCCACCCGAGCACCGGGGTCACGGCTACGCCGCGGCCGCGACCTCCTTCGCCTCGCAGTGGGCGATCGATGCCGGTGCCGATCACGTGCTGCTGTTCACCGACGCGGCGAACCAGGTGACCAACCGGCTGTACCCGCGACTCGGCTACCGGCACGTCCACGACGCGTCGGACCTGGCCTTCGCGCTGGATCCGGGCCTGCGGGCAGGTTGATCAGCGGAAACCCACCGAAGTGACCCCCCGTGAAACGGCCGGGGAAGCACCGTGTAACTTTCTCCACGTCGCCAGCCGGGCAGCACGACAGACCGGGACGGAGATCCTCCGGCCCAGAGTCAGCCCAGGACGGCGACACCAGACGTAAGCCTCGGAGACCTCTTGGCGGAGGTTGATGGTGTGCGGGTGTCTTTTGAGAACTCAACAGTGTGTCGAGCTATTGTTTGAATTGGTTTTATGCCAGTTTGTTTGGGCTTGTTCCGCAATTTTTGGTTGTGGTTCGGGTCTTTTTGT
>JBBQEF010000114.1:0-15600 GCA_038320445.1 Mycobacteriales bacterium | reverse complement strand
ATCACCGCGTTCCTGGCCGAGCACGAGCAGAGCGCGATCAGCACCAGACCACCGGTCGAGGAACTCCACGCCTGGGTGGACCGCACCCTCCCCGCCCGCTGGAACGCCCGCCCGCGCCTGCTCAGCAGCTGACCCCACACCCGGCGGGTACTTCAGCGCCGTTCGATCAGCGAAGAGGCGCGCGCGATCTGAGGGTCCGCCGCCGGCAGCCGTCAGGCCGCATCGGCCCACCGTTCCTGTGCGGAGGAGTCGACCGTGGCGCGGGCGCGGCGCCACCAGCGCCAACCGCGGGTGAGCAGGCGCTCGTCGGGGCGACCGACGGGCACGCCCTCGCCCGCGAGCCAACCGGCGACCTCGTCGTCGGTGGTGGTGGCCATCACCATCAGCCGCGAGAGGGTGAACGCCGGATCGGACGGCGAGCTCAGCGCGTTCTTGACGCTGCACGCCGAGCTGAAGCCCGCTTCCCGCACCGCGCGGCGCACACGGGCGTCGGAGTAGCCGTGCGGGTAGGCGAAGCTGCCGATCGGCAGACCCGTGCCGTCCTGCAGGCGGGTCCGGCTGCCCGCGACCTCGCGCCGCATCGCGGCGACGGGGAGCGTGTCGAGCTGCGGATGGGTGTGGCTGTGCGCACCGATCTCATGGCCGAGCGCCGCCAGCTCACCGACCTCGGACCAGCTGAGCATCGGATCGCCGCCGGGGCCCTTCTCGCCGACGACGCCGGTCGTGACGTACACCGTGCTCGTCATCCCGCGTTCGGCCAGTGCGGGCGCGGCGGCGGTCAGCGTGTCGCGGTACCCGTCGTCGAACGTGACGAGCACCGGCCGCTCGGGCAGGTTCCCTGCTGCGAGCGCCGCCACCATCCCCGACACCGTCAGCGTGGTGGCACCGGTTGCGGCGACCACGTCGAGGTGGCGGCGGAAGGTCGCAGGGCCGACCGTATAGGGAGCGACGGCCTCGGATGGGTGATCGGCCACGGAGTGGTAGAGAAGGATCGGGATGATCTGCCGCGACGGCTCGGTCACCTGGCCACCTCGCGGCGCCGCCCGGCCTGCGCATCCGCGGGCCGGTCGGGGGTGCGGGCCAGTCGGCCCGCCAGGTAGGCGGCGGGGCCCGCGAACATCCCGCGCAGCTCGCGGCGCTCCAGCTCCCTGGGGTAGTCCCTGCGCTTGGCGCGGTTCTTCGGCGACGACCGCCCCAGCACGTGCCGCACTCCGAGTGCGGCGTTGCGGGCCATGCGAGCCGCGAGCCGGGGCTCGCGCACCACGGCGGCGGTGAGGTAGGCCGAGAGCCCGACGCCGTAGTCGTGCATGAGCCGCTGCAGGCTGGCGTAGTCGCGTCGGTTCCAGTGCCAGACCAGCGCGCTCGGCTCGTAGACGACACCACCGCCGCCTGCGAGCACGTCGAACAACGCGAGCAGGTCTTCTCCGCCCTTGGCCGGTGTGCCCGGGCCCAGTGCGGTGTCGAACCCGCCGCGGGCGCGGAGTCGGGCGGTGTCGAAGGCGATGTTGGCGCCGCTGCCGAGGCGTCCGGTGGTGAACGGGAACAGCGGGTCGTCGGGGCGGTGCGCACCCATGTCGACGTGGCGGCGGGTGAAGCCGCGGGCGTATCCGCCGAACTGCTCCAGCAGTTCCTGGGCCGGGGTGTCGATCTCGGCGGGCAGGATCAGTCCGGTGACGCAGTGGACGTCGGGGGCGCAGGTGGCGGCGTCGGCGATCGCGGCGAGCCATTGGGGGTCGACGACGACGTCGTCGTCGGTGCGGACCACCCAGTCTCCTTCGGCGACCTCCAGTCCGCGGTTGTGTGCGCGGGCCGCGCCCGCGACGGGCTCCCGGAGATAGCGCACGGCGACGTCGGGGTGGGCAAGATCCCAGGCGTGGACGACAGCGCGGGCTTCGTCGTCGCGGGGGGCATTGTCGATCACGATGACGTCGAAGGCGCGGTAGTCCACGGCCGCGAGCGAGTCGAGGCAGCGCCGCAGTGGTCCCGGTCGGTCGTGGGTGGCGATCTGCACGGTCATGTGCGGCCCGTGCTCGGCCAGATCGCGACGACGGGCTCGGCGCGCCACGTCCACGTTCCCCGCGTCCACATCTCCTGGGTCCGTGACCGGACCGATGAGGTGGGCGAGCCGCTCCGCGAGCGCTGCGGACTCCAGGCCCTCCGGGGGCACGTCGACGACGCAGAGCGTGACCGGGGCGCCGTCGCGGCGCACCAGCAGCCGCGCCCGACCCCCCTCGACCGGCGGCAGCCCCTGTAGGCCGCTCAGCTCGACGTCGAAGGCCTGAACCGGTCCGTCCGGCAAAGTCACCACGCCATCACCGCGTTCACTCCTCCCCGCCGAGCTTCTTGCCGACCCCGCTGTCACGTCAGCTGCCCAGACGGAATTCGATCAGATATCGGGCGGAGCATAAGCCTCGGGAACGGGGTGTACTCGGCCAGGTACTCCTGGATATCGACGCGCCTCCGCCGGACCAGGTGGCGCGCCGGCAGCGCCCGGCCCCGCCGACCCACGTAACAGGTGACAACCAGGACGAGATAGCTTCAGGGCTCGGGCGGACCCGATCCTCATCCCGTCGGGCGGACATGCGCCACAGGAGGCACTTCCCCATGTCGGACACGACATATCACTTCGTCATCGTCGGTGGTGGCTCGGCGGGTTGCGCGCTGGCGAACCGGCTCAGCGCCGACCCGGCGACCCGCGTGCTGCTGCTGGAGGCGGGTCGTCCCGACTATCCGTGGGATCTGATCACGCACATGCCCGCGGCGATGGGCATGGCTGTGGCCAGCAGCCGGCACAACTGGAAGTTCGTGTCCGAACCCGAGCCGCACATGCACGGCCGCCGGATGGGCCACCCTCGCGGCAAGCTCCTCGGCGGCTCCGGCTCCATCAACGTGATGAACTACATGCGCGGCAACCGGGCGAACTTCGACCGCTGGGCCGCCTCCGGACGCGGCCTCGAGGACTGGGACTACGCCCGCTGCCTGCCCTACTTCAAGCGCGTGGAGACGTCCCTGTCGTTCGGCGACGACCGCGACTACCGCGGGCACGCCGGCCCGCACGTCCTCACCCGCGGCGCGGTCGACAACCCCATGTTCGACGTCTTCTTCGACGCCGCCCAGCAGGCGGGTTACCGGCTGACGCGCGACTTCAACGGGGCCGAGCAGGAGGGCTTCGCCGCCTTCGAGCGGATCATCAAGGGCGGCCGGCGCTGGTCGGCGTCGCAGGCCTACCTGCGCCCGGTGAAGTCGCGCCCCAACCTGACCGTGCGCACCCGCGCGCTCGCGACCAAGGTGGTCTTCGCCGGGACCCGGGCGGTCGGGGTGGTCTACCGCGGTTCGGGCGGCACCGAGTACCACGTCCGTGGCGAGGAGATCGTGCTGGCCGGCGGGGCGTTCAACTCCCCGCAGCTGCTCCAGCTCTCCGGCGTCGGCAACGTCGACGAGCTCACCGCGGTGGGGGTCGCACCGGTGCACCACCTGCCTGCCGTGGGCGAGAACCTCGAAGACCACCTCGCCGTGCAGCTGCAGCACGCCTCCACGCAGCCGATCTCGATGATCGGCATGAAGGACAAGAAGAACTGGCCGGCGATGGGGCTCAAGTGGCTCGCGGGCAAGGGCCCGGCCACGAGCAACCTGTTCGAGGCGGCGGGCCTGGTGCGCAGCCACTCCGACCGCGAGTTCCCGGACGTCTTCCTCGGCTTCGCCGCGGTCGCGATGGCCTTCGACCCCGACAACATCGTGCCGGGGCACGGCTACGAGCTGCACGTCGGCACGATGGCGGCCACCTCGCGCGGGTTCGTGAAGATCGCTTCGACTGATCCGACCGTGCACCCACGGATCCGGTTCAACTACCTGGACACCGAGCGTGACCGGGCCGACTGGATCACGGCACTCGCGATCGGCCGCCGCCTGCTCGCCCAGCCCGCATTCGAGCAGATCGACGGCGGCGAGATCGTGCCGGGGCCCCAGGTGCGCGACGAGGAGGAGCTGCTCGACTGGGTCGCCGCGAAGGGTCAGACCGGGTTGCACCCCAGCGGAACGTGCCGGATGGGCATCGGGCCGATGGAGGTCGTCGACCCGGCCACCATGCGGGTGCACGGCCTGGACGGCATCCGTGTCGTCGACGCCTCGGTGATGCCCTCCATCACCAACGCACAGATCTACGCGCCGGTGATGATGATCGCGGAGAAGGCGGCCGACCTGATCCTGGGCAACACGCCGCTTGCGCCCGAGTACCCCGGCGGTCGTCCCGCGTCCGTGCCGGTTCCGGACTCCGTGCCGGACCCGACACCCGCCTCTGTCCATCCCGCCTGAGCGGGACCCGACGGACCGACGGGGGTCGCCCGATGGCCATCCCCACCGCACCCACCGGCCCACCCGGATGGCAACGCCCGAGCGACGAACTCAGCGGTACACGCCGGAACCGTCCGTCAGGCCGGCGGGTTCGACGACGCCCTGCGCGGCTCCGGCATCGAGACCGCCGACGCAGGTCGGGCGGCGGAGCGATCCCCGAGGGCCGTAGTCTCGTCGCATGACGACCCCCGCCCGGCGCCGTACCCCGGCGCCGCCACCCGGACCCTCGGTCGCGGATGTGACGGGTCCCGGCGTGATCGCTCGATGACCCGTCGCGACGACGCCGACCGGCCCGATCTCCCCACCGAGCACAGCGGCTCGCGCGCCGACCGGCCGTCGACGCGGCTGGCGACGCCGGCGGACCCGCACCTCCCGGAGGGCGCCGCGACCCCGGCGTCGGCGTCGGCGTCGGCGTCGGCGTCGGCGTCGGAGAAAGCGTCCGACCGGACGGCGCTCTCCGACGGCCTCGCCCTGACGATCAGCGGCGCCGTCGGCTCGCTGGCCGGGTTCATCAGCTGGCTGGTGGCCGCGCGGATGATGCCGCAGGAGGCCGTGGGGTACGCCTCGGCCTTCGTGTCGGCGTTCCTGCTCGTCGCGGGCACCGCCCAGCTCAACCTGGACGCCGGGGTGATGCTGTGGATGCCCAAGGCCGGGCGTAAGGCATCCCTGCTGTACTGGCGGAGCCACGCCCTGATCGTCCCTGCGTGCCTGGCCGTCGGCCTGGTCTACGTGCTGGCCGTGGTGCCCTCGCTGGCTGCCACCGGCGCCGGCGTGGGCGGTCCGCCCGCTCTCGGGGTGCTGCTGTTCGTGGTGGCCGCGGCGGGCTGGGGCCTGTGGGGCATCCACGACTACACGCTCGTCGTCGTCGGGAAGCCGTGGTGGGCGGCCTGGCGCAACGTCGGTTTCGCGGTGGTCCGCATCGGCCTGCTGCTGGCGTTGGGTATGAGCCTCGGCGCGCAGGGCATCGTGCTGTCCTGGGTGCTGCCGATCGGGGTCTGGGCGGTGGCCGGTGCGCTCATCGGCGGCGCCCTCACCCGGCAGTTCGGCCGCCGCACCGACACGGGGTGGCTGCCCACCCGCCGCGAGGCCGTCTCGTTCCTCGGGCCGACCACCGTGGCCCACTGGGGAACGGTGCTGCTGTTCAACCAGGTCACGGTCATCGTGATCGAGCGGTTCGGTCCGGTGCCGGGGGCGGCGTTCTTCATCGCGTGGCAGGCGGTCATGGTGATCGACATCGCCGCGGCGCGCTTCATGCTCTCCCTCTCGGCGCAGATCGCGCGCGACCCCGACCGGGCGAGCGCCCACATCGCGGCGTCCCGCAAACGGCTGTTCATGATCTTCGCGCCGGTGGTGCTGGTGGGGGTCCTGCTGGCCGACATCGGGCTCCAGATCTTCGGGCCCGGCTACGCGCAGGCCGCCGACGTGCTGCGGGTGCTGCTGATCGGCATGATCCCCCGGCTGGTCATCACCCACGAGCTGGGCGTGCGTCAGGCCCTCAACGACGGCATGGGCTTTGCCCGGCTGCAGCTGGTCAGCACGCTGGTCGTGATCGTCGTCGCGCTGTTCGTCCCGATCGAAGCGGCCACCGCCACGGGTCTTCACTCCGTCGAGTCGCTGATGCCGGTGGCGGTCGGCTACACGATCGCGCAGGCGGCCTGCGCTCTCTTCCTGCTGGTGGCGCCGCGACTGCGACGGCGACGGACCGCCGCCTAGCCCATGGTGTGCAGGGAGTCGGCGGCGATCGTCAGCAGCAGCCGGGCCTGGTCACGTCCGCCGTACCAGGGGTAGGGACGGCCGAGGTAGCGCTGGGCGAGTGCCTCGATGTGCTCTGCTGCGCCGTCGGTCGTGGCGCTGATGACCCGGCCTCGTATCGAGTGATATCGCGAGGGGTTGTCCGGGTCGGCGACGGACACCGCGACGCGGGGGTCGCGCTCGATGTTCCTCGCCTTCTGGTAGCCCTTGACGGTGTTGATGAGCAGGTTGTGTCCGTCGGTGTCGACCCAGGTCTGGGTGAGCTGCGGTGAACCGTCGGCCATGGTCGTCGCGATGTAGCAGGTGCTTGGTTGACGCAGCAGCCTGACAAGGTCGTCAGGGAGGTCCACAGGTGTCTCCTTCGAAGGCGGATCGGTGAGGGCCAAGGCGGGTCGGTTGGTCTACCAGGACGAGACGTCGTGTTGCAGGTGTTCCCAGGGGACGTCCGGGCGTCCTCCGACGATCTGTTCCCAGACCTGGGCGGCCGAGGTCCCGGGCGGTGGCATCTCGACCCGGGGGGCGGGTGTGCCGTGCTCGGTGATGCCGTGGTCGAAGCCGCCGGGGACCAGGGTGTTGTAGACCCGGCCGATGGTGGCTTCGCAGCGGAAGGAGTGCCGGGTGCCCGGGGGGATGTAGACGTAGGCGCCGGGTGCTGCGCTGATCTCGCGGTCGTCGTCGCCGAGGGTGAACACGAGGTCGCCTTCGAGGACGAAGAAGGCCTCTTCGGCGTTGTCGTGGACGTGCGGCGGCGCAACGAGGCCCCGGGGGAACAGTTCGTCGAAGGTTGTCGACCGTCCGGAGGTGGTGTCACTGGTGGACAGCAGCCGCCAGTAGGTGCCGAAGTTCCAGTACGCCGGCGCGTCGCCGGGGGCGTAGGCGTAGCCGGCCTGCAGCTCGTGGATCTCGTTCTCGGTCACGGTCACGGTCGTTCCTTTCCGGAGTTCGATCTCAGGGGCGGTGCGAGCGCAATGCGGATACTCAGGTGGTGGCGAGGGCGTGGTGGGCGGAGGTGAGGTAGTCGCGCAGGCCGGTGGGGTGGGCGTCGGGGTAGCGGTCGTTGTCGGTGGTCGGGAACGGCGCCACGGTGAGCATCGACAGGAAGTACCACTGCGGGACGACCGACCACGGGTCGCCGGCGGCGGCGGTGAGGCGGCGCAGGTCCTCGGCGCTGCCCAGCACGGTGCGGGTCAGCGTCGTGCCGGTCAGGCGCTCGGTCTCGGCGATGATGTCGTTGAAGCTGACCCGGGCCCCGGACAGGTAGCGCACGCCGGACAGGTCGGCGGGGTCGGTGGCGAGTTTCGCGGTGAAGCGGGCGGTGTCCTCGACGGTGGTCAGGTCGAAGGGTTCGTCGCCGGTGCCCCACAGCATGACGGTGCCGTTGGCCAGGTCGATCAGGCCGGGGGTGGTGGGGTCGAGCATCAGGTCCATGAACGCCCCGTTGAGGACGTGCACGACCTGCAGGGGCAACGTGTCGATCTCCTCGTCCGCGCGCCGTCGCATGTCGAACTGCGGCGCTCCCTCGGGTGCAGCGAACAGGTCGATCGCGAAGTCCGAGGGCAGGAACCGGCGCACGCCGTTGCGGGCCGCCGCCCGGGCGAGCGCCACCTGACCGTCGACGATGACGTCCGGGCCTCCTTGCAGGGCGGAGACGACCACGTCGACCCCGGCGGTGGCCGCGGCCAGCGAGGACGGGTCGGTGACATCCCCGGCGACGACGGCGGCGCCCCGCTCGACGAGAGCGTCGACGGCGCGGACCTTGTCCGGGTCGGCGGGGGCGGCGTCGCGCAGCAGCAGCCGGACACGGACGTCGGTCTGATCGAGCAGGTGCGCGGCGATCCGGTTGCCGAGCATGCCGGTCGCGCCGGCGACGAGCACGGTGGTGGTCATGATGGTGGGTCCTCCTGGTCCGGGAAGCACCCTCGGTGCTTCTGATACGAAACCGTACAGTACCGATACTGTACTGTCCAGTCTCTGATACGGTCGGTGCATGACCTCGCCGGTGCGTTCCCCAGGTCGGCCGCTGAACACCGCGATCGACGAGCAGCTGCTGGGGGTGACCCAGGACCTGCTCATCGAGCAGGGCTTCGAGCGGCTGACGATGGACGCCGTGGCGAAGCGGTGCGGGGCGAGCAAGGCGACCATCTATCGACGCTGGCCGTCCAAGACCGCGCTGGTGGTCGCCGCCGCCGCGGCGCTGTTCCAGGCCCCGGAGCTGCCCGACACCGGAGACCTGCGGGAGGACCTGCTGGCGTGCGGGCGGGCCTACGTGCAGACCGGCGGGCGCAACGCCGAGGTGCTCGCCAGCGTGATCACTGCGTCCCGGCACGACGAGGGACTGCGCGAGGCCTCCCGGCAGGCGCTGGGTGAGCCCTATGGCGGACTGTTCGAGCGGGTGCTGGCCCGGGCCGTCGAGCGGGGACTGGTCCAGGACGGCGTGGACCTGGAGACCATCGCGCAGGTGTTCCCCGCGCTCGCCTACCAGAAGGTCGCAGCGCGCGGCCTGCTCGTCGACGAGGACGACGTCCGGCGGGTCATCGACAGTGTCCTGCTACCCGCCCTCGGTCGAACCTGAAGCGGTGGTGACGCCCGATTGGCGGGCGAGGGACTCCCCTGTGGTCGTTCGGCGAGGATCTGCTCGCGCAGGATGTCGGCGTGGCCTGGGCGAGTTCTCGCAGCACCTGAAGGTGGAGGGCCACACCGCACGTGTCCTGGCGGCTACCGGACTGTCGTGGTCGCGCGGGCGGCGGGTGCAACCGGGGCGGCGTCGGGCCGAGCGGGTGCGGCGGGCAGCCGGAGGCGTCTGAGCAGCAAGGCGTTGACGGCGACCAGGAAGCTGGAACCGGACATGGACAGTGCGGCGATCTCGGGGCGCAGGACCAGCCCGAATGCGGGTTCGAACACTCCGGCGGCGATGGGGAGGGCGATGGCGTTGTAGCCCACGGCCCAGGCCAGGTTCTGGCGCATCTTGCGCCGGGTGCCGCGGCCGATCTGCAGGGCGGTGGGGACGTCGAGCGGGTCGGAGCGCATGAGCACGACGTCGGCGGTCTCGATGGCGACGTCGGTGCCGGCGCCGATGGCGATCCCGAGGTCGGCTCGGGCGAGGGCGGGTGCGTCGTTGACCCCGTCGCCGACCATCGCCACCCGCTTGCCGTCCCGTTGGAGCGCGGTGATCCGGGCTGCCTTGTCACCGGGCAGCACCTCGGCGATCACGGTGTCGATACCGAGCTGGGCGGCGATGCGGGCGGCGGTGGCCTGGTTGTCCCCGGTGAGCATGACGACCTGCACACCCATGTCGTGCAGCGCTGTGATCGCGGCCGCGGCGGTGGGTCGGGGGGCGTCGGCGAGCGCGAACAGCCCGGCGGGTCGGCCGTCGACGGCGACGAGCACGGTGGTCCGCCCGGTCGCGGCGAGCTCGTCGCGGCGGGCGGCGAGCTCGCCGAGCTCCACGCCCTCACGGGCCATGAGCCGGGTGTTGCCGACCGCGACCCGGCGGCCGTCGATGGTGGCGGTGGCGCCGTGGCCGGGCACGTTCTCGAACCCGGCGACGACCAGCCGCTCGGCATGTCGGTCTTCGGCGCGGGAGACGATGGCCCTGGCGAGGGGGTGTTCGGACTCCCGCTCGACCGCGGCGGTGAGTGCGAGCAGCTCGGGCTCGTCGATACCGTGGGCGAGCAGGTCGGTGACCTCGGGTTCACCCTTGGTCAAGGTGCCGGTCTTGTCCATCACCACGGTGTCGATCCCGGCGGAGGACTCCAACGCCGTGGCGCTCTTGAACAGCACCCCGCGCTTCGCTCCCAGCCCGGTGCCGACCATGATCGCGGTGGGGGTGGCGAGGCCGAGTGCGTCGGGGCAGGTCACCACGACTACGGTGATCGCGAACAGCAGCGCTGCGGTGAGCGGCTTGTCGGAGAACACGGCCCATGCCGCGAACGTGGCGCCGCCCCCGATCAGGGCGACGAGGACCAGCCAGAATGCGGCCCGGTCGGCGAGGCGCTGTCCGGGGGCCTTGGAGTTCTGGGCCTGCTGGACGAGGGAGACGATCTGGGCCAGGGCGCTGTCGGCGCCGACCTTCGTGGCGCGCACCCGCAGCGTGCCGTCGGTGTTGATGGTGGCCCCGATGACCTCGCTGCCCGCGGTCTTGTGCACGGGCAGGCTTTCGCCGGTGACCATGGACTCGTCGACCTCGGACTCGCCGTCCTCGACCGTCCCGTCCACGGCGATCTTCGAACCCGGGCGCACCAGCAGCAGGTCTCCGGCGTCCACATCGGCGGTGGGCACCTCCACCTCGACGCCGTCGCGGAGCACCACGGCGCGGGGTGGGGCGAGGTCCAGCAGCGCCCGGACGGCGTCGTTGGCGCCGCCGCGGGCGCGCATCTCGAACCAGTGCCCGAGCAGGACGAACGCGGTCAGCACGGTGGCGGCCTCGTAGAAGACCTCGCCGCCGCCGGTCAGGGTGACCACCAGTGAGTACAGCCAGCCGGCGCCGACCCCGACGGCGACCAGGACCATCATGTCCAGGGTTCGAGCCCGCAGCGCCCGCACCGCACCGTCGAAGAAGATCCATGCCGAGTAGAAGATCACCGGCAGGCTCAGGATGAGCGAGAACACGTCGTCACGCAGCCCGAACGGGGCAGCCACGGCGAAGCCGACCACCTCGCGGCCGATCGGGGACCACAGCAGCACCGGTATCGACAGCACCGCGGCGACCAGGAACCGGTTGCGCATGTCGGCGACCATCGCGGCCATCGACATCCCGCCGTGCCCTCCGTGGCCCATCATCTCGTGCGGCGACGCCTCCGCCGGCGCCTCGTGCCGGCCGGCCGGTGAGCCACCGTGGGCGTCGTGGGCGGCCGGTTCGATGAGCGGGTCGCAGACGTGCGCGGGGACCGACCGGCCGCGGCAGTGGTAACCGCAGTCGCGCACCCACCCGGCCAGCTCGGCCACCGACGTCACAGCGGGGTCGTAGGACACGGTGGCGGTCTGGGCGACCGGGTTGGCCTGCACCGACCGCACCCCCGGGCGGCGCCCCAGCACGGCCTCGACCGCCTTCTTCTGGGTGGCCCATTGCACCCCGGACACCTCCAGAACCGCCGTCTCGACGGTGGCGGTCACCGGGTACTTCTCGTGATCGCGGGATCGGCGATGGTGACCGGTCGCGGTGTCACGACGGGACCTTCGGGCTGATCTGCGGTGGTGGCGGGGCCGGCGTGGCGCCCGGTCGCGGTGCCACGGACACCGCGTGAAAGCCGCGCAGCCGCAGGCTGTTGCTGACCACGAACACCGACGACAGCGCCATGGCCGCCCCGGCGATCAACGGGTTGAGGAGCCCGGCCATCGCCAGTGGGAGCGCGGCGATGTTGTAGGCGAACGCCCAGAACAGGTTCGCCTTGATGGTGCCCAGGGTCCGTCGCGCCAGCCGGATCGCGTCGACCGCGGCGCGCAGATCACCCCGGACCAGGGTGAGGTCGCTCGCCTCGATCGCCGCGTCCGCGCCGGTGCCCATGGCGATGCCCAGATCGGCCTGGGCCAGTGCGGCGGCGTCGTTGACCCCGTCGCCCACCATGGCCACGACCCGGCCTTCGGCTTGCAGGCGGCGTATCACCTCGGCCTTGTCGCCGGGCAGGACCTCGGCGGTCACCTCGGTGATCCCGACCTGGTCGGCGACCGCGCGGGCGGCGCGATGGTTGTCCCCGGTCAGCAGCAACGGACGCAGCCCCAGGTCGCCCAGCTCACCGATGGCCTGCGCGCTGGTCGGCTTGATCGTGTCGGCCACGACGAGGATGCCGCGGGCGGCGCCGTCCCAGCCCACCGCGATCGCGGTACGCCCGGCGGACTCGGCCGCAGCGAGCGCCCCCGCCAACCGGTCGTCGAGGGGCTGCGACCACTGCTCGGCCAGCCAGGACGGCCGGCCCGCGAGGACGGCATGACCGTCGACGACGCCCTGAACACCCAGCCCCGGGGTGGCGGTGAAGGACTCGACCGGGGACAGGTCACCGACCCGGGCGCGGGCAGCGGCCGCGATCGCCGCACCGATCGGATGTTCGGAGACGTCCTCGACCGCACCGGCCAGCGCCAGCAGCTGTGCCTGCTCGACACCCGCGGCCACGGTGACGTCGAGCAGGCCCATCCGTCCGGTGGTGATCGTGCCGGTCTTGTCCAGCACGATCGTGTCGACCCGGCGGGTGGACTCCAGGATCTGCGGGCCCTTGATGAGGATGCCCAGCTGCGCGCCACGGCCGGTACCCACCAGCAGCGCCGTCGGTGTGGCCAGCCCCAGCGCGCACGGGCAGGCGATGATCAGCACCGCAACGGCGGCGGTGAACGCCTCCTCCGCACCGGCCCCGACGAGCAGCCAGAACCCGAGCGTCGCCAGGGCGAGCACGATGACCACCGGCACGAACACCGCCGACACCCGGTCGGCGAGGCGCTGCACCGGGGCCTTCCCCGACTGGGCCCGCTCCACGAGCCGGGCGATCTGCGCCAGCGCGGTGTCGGAACCCACCCGGGTGGCCCGCACCACCAGCCGGCCCCCCGCGTTGACCGTGGCGCCGGCGACCTCGTCACCCGGGCCGACTTCGACGGGCACCGGCTCGCCGGTCAACAGGCTGGCATCCACCGCAGACGCCCCCTCCACCACGTCTCCGTCGGTGGCGATCTTCTCCCCGGGCCGCACGACGAACAGGTCCCCGACAGCGAGCCCGCCCACCGGTATCCGCTGCTCGTGGCCGGCGCGCAGCACCGCGACGTCCTTGACACCCAGCTCCAGCAGTGCGCGCAGAGCGGCGCCGGACTGCTTCTTGGCGCGCGCCTCGAAGTAGCGCCCGGCCAGGATGAACACCGTGACCGCGGCGGCAACCTCCAGGTAGATCTCCGCGGCCCCGCCGCCGCGGGTGGGGAAGAGTTCCAACGACATCCGCATCCCCGCCCTTCCGGCCTCGCCGAGGAACAGCGCATACAACGACCATCCGAACGCCGCGGACACTCCCACGCTGATCAGGGTGTCCATGGTCGCGGCGCCGTGGCGGGCGTTGGCCCACGCGGCGCGGTGGAACGGCCACGCCCCCCACACCACGACCGGGGCGGCGAGGGTGAGCGACAGCCACTGCCAGTTGACGAACTGCAACGGCCCGATCATCGCCATCACCAGCACCGGCACCGTGAGGACCGTGGACACGAGCAGGCGCCGGCGCAGGGACACGACCTCGTCGTCCTCGCCCACCCCGGCCCCGGTCCGGGCCTCACCGGCGGCGGGATCGGGGGTGGATTGCGGTGGCTCGGGGCGTGTGGCGGTGTAGCCGGTGGCCTCGACGGTGGCGATCGCCTCCGCCACCGAGACGTCCTCGGGCAGCGCAATCCAGGCGTTGTCGGTGGCGTAGTTGACCGAGGCCGACACGCCGGGCAGCCGGTTGAGCTTCTTCTCGATCCGGGCCGCACACGACGCGCACGTCATGCCGCCGATCCGCAGCTCCACGGGCGACGCGGTCGTCACCGTGGACAGCGGCGCCACATCCGGCCCGCGGCCCGCTCCGTCGGAGGTGCTCATCGGTCGGCTCCCACCAGGTCGTAGCCCGCCTCCTGCACGGCCGCCCGCACCGCCGCCGCATCCGGCGGCGCCGCAGCGGTCACGGTGACCGGTGACCCGCCGCCGACGACCAGCTCGACCTCGACAGCCGTCACGCCCTCCAGCGCCGTGATCTCCTCGGTCACCGCTGCGACACAGTGAGCGCAGGTCATCCCGGTCACCGTGTAGGTCGCGGTGGTCGTCGTCGCGGACACGTCCGCCCCCACCTCAGCCGGTGGGGTCATGACCGGACCAGCCGGGCGATCGCGGCCGAGGCTTCCTTGATCTTGACGTCGGCGACCTCACCGCCCTCGCGGGCCGCGTCGGCCACGCAATGCGCCAGATGATCGTCCAGCAACCCCAACGCGACCGCCTGCAGGGCCTTGGTCGCGGCCGAGACCTGGGTCAGGACGTCGATGCAGTAGGTGTCGGACTCGACCATCCGCTGCAGGCCCCGCACCTGGCCCTCCACCCGACGCAGCCGGGTGAGCAGCGCGTCCTTGCCATCGATGTAACCGACCACGGTGGCCTCCCCTTCAGTCACCTCCGTTTATACCCCCTAGGGGTTTCGATGTACACTCATACCGGGTAGGGGCATGAAAAGCAGGGGGGGAAGCCGGGCCGCGTCCGCCTGATGTCCTCAGGGCTTGGCGAGCGGTCGGGGCCCGCCGCGCAGCGCGTCGAGGCGTTCCCGATACTCCGGCTCGTCGATCTGGCCGTGGGCGAACCGCTCGGCCAGCACCTGCTCCGGGGTGGGTCGCGACGCTGCCACCAACCTGTCCTGGCGGCCGAGATAGCGGACCAGGGCGATCACGCCGAAGATCACCAGCCCCCAGAACAGCACCGTGCTCACGGTCATCAGCACGTAGCCCCAACCGTCCATGCCGTTGCCGTTGCCGTTGCCGTACCACCACATCATCGCCATCGCTCCTTCGTCGATCAGAGGGCCATCGAGCGCTCAGCGGCCAGGTCACCGGCCCGACTGCTCCGTGTGCTCCCGACCCTGGGTGAGGTCGCCACCGCTCCGGCCGCAGTCGCCCTGCCCCGGTGACCGTTCTCCCCGGGGCCGTCCCCGCCGCGCAGAATCGCCGCGGCGAGGACGGGGAACCGGAGATGACGCCTGATCACAGAACCTCCCGGCAGCCGAGCGTCCACCCATGGTGTCGCCGAACCGGTCGGGGCGCCCCGGTCCACAGGCCTCCCGTCCTGGGCCGAAGGTCACCACTCGGCGCACCTGCCACGCACGCCGGATCGCTGGACGCGCGACCAGCCGATGAACGACTCGGCCGTCGGACGAGGGGTCGGGCCCGTGGCTCACGTGGACGCGAGCAGCCATGCTGCCGGGGGGCCGGGATCACCCGGTTGCGGACCAGGTAGGCGACCGCGCACAGCACGATCACGACGAGGGCGGCGAGCACACGAGCAGCAAGACGGTGACAGCGAACAGCGGTGTTCCGCACGTCCGTCCTGCGGCGAGCGGGCACACCGCGGGTGACCGCGGTGATGACCGCGCCGTGCTCGCAGGATCTCACTCGGCTCTGCGCTCCGGTGGAGTCCGGCCGCCGCGGCCGCAGCCCGAGGCGAACACATGACTCTGGACACGCGATTCTTAAGTCGCCTATTGTCTGTCGTGTGTCCGCGTCTCTCCCGCCGCCGTATGCGGGTGCCCGGTGAACGTCGTTCTGCTGGGTGCCCCGCTGCTCCCGCTGGCTGCTGCCCTCATCGCCGCGTTGACGGGCCGACGGCACGCCCGGTCTGCCGAGGCCGCCGCCCTCGCCGGTTCGGCCGCTTGCGCAGTCGGCCTCGTCGCCGCCGCCGTGCTGTTGGCCGACGCCGTCCGGTCCGGCACGACGACCGTGGTTGTCGCCGGTACGCCGGACGCACCGGTGCTGGCCTGGTCGGCGGACCGCCTCGGCGGCGTGTTGCTGCTGCTCGTG
>JBBQEF010000113.1:0-15605 GCA_038320445.1 Mycobacteriales bacterium | reverse complement strand
CCCGGTGTGGGGGAGAACCCCGACAGCCTCGTCGAGGACATCCGGCAGGCCCTCTACGCCAGCAAGGTCGTGGCGTACGCGCAGGGCTTCGCGCAGATGCGCGCAGCGTCGCAGGCCAACGACTGGGACCTCGACCTGGGCGCCATGGCCACCATCTGGCGCGGCGGCTGCATCATCCGGGCGCAGTTCCTCAACCGGATCCGCGACGCCTACGCCGAGCACGGCGACCTGGAGAACCTCCTGATGGTCCCGTACTTCACCGAGGCGGTGGCCAACGCCCAGGACGCGTGGCGGCGGGTGGTGGTCACGGCGACACAGCAGGGCCTGGCGATCCCCGCCTTCTCCAGCTCGCTGAGCTATTACGACGGCTACCGCCGCGAGCGCGGGCCCGCGAACCTGATCCAGGGCCTGCGCGACTTCTTCGGCGCCCACACCTACCAGCGAACGGACGCAGACGGCGCCTACCACACGCGCTGGAGCCAGGACGGCACAGAGCTCCGCACCGACAGCTGACCCCAGGACCGCCCCCCAGAACGACATCGAGCCCGCGTCATGTGCGCAGGACAGGGCCGGCAGCGCATCGCGCGGGCTCTCAGTGTCGGGCGAGGAAGTGGTAGTCGTCCGGGGCGACGGTCGCCGTGGCCTTCGCGTAGTCGCGCATGTGGCCGGGCCAGTTCGTCACGATGCGGCCGCTCTCGGTGCGGTACCAGGAGTCGCACCTCGTCCAGGCCGTGCCGGCGAAGCGTGCCTGCAGTTCCGCGTCGCTCGCGGCCTCGACCTCCGGGCGCACGTCGATGGCCGCGGCGCCGCGTTCGCGGACCGCGGCCAGTGCCTGGCGGATGTACCGCGCCTGCGTCTCCAGGTAGAAGATGATCGACCCGCCGGAGGTGTTGGTGTTGGGCCCGTACATCACGAACAGCGACGGGAAGCCGGGGACGGTCATGCCGAGGTGGGCGTGCGGGCCGCCGGCCCAGACGTCGGCCAGCGACCGGCCGCCCGCGCCGGTGACCGCCATCGGGAACATGAAGCCGGTGGTGGCGAAGCCGGTGGCGTAGATGATCGTGTCCACCTCGTGGTGGGTGCCGCAGGCGTCCTCGACGCCGGTGGGGGTGATCCGGGCGATGGGGGCCGTGACCACGTCGACGTCCGGGCGTTGCAGCGCGGGCAGGAACGTGGAGCTGAACAGCACGCGCTTGCAGCCGAACGTGTAGTCCGGCCAGACCTTCCGCCGGACGGCCGGGTCGCGCAGCTGGCTGCGCATGAACGCCGTCGACAGCGCGGTGCCCAGCCGCCCGATCCGGTCCGGGTTGCGGATCATCGCGGTGAGCAGTTCCAGGTACTGGTTGAGGAACTGCCGCCGGTAGGCCTGCACACCGGGCACGTGCCGGATCGCCGCCCGTACGGCCGCGGGGTAGGGCCGGTTGCGGCGGGGCATGAACCAGTTGCCGGTGCGCTGGAACACGGTCAGGTGCGCGAGGTCGTCGACGATCGCGGGCACGAACTGCACGGCGCTCGCTCCCGAGCCGATCACGGCCACGCGGCGGCCGCGCAGGTCGTGGTCGTGGTCCCAGCGCGCCGAGTGGAACGTGTGGCCGGTGAACGACTCCGCGCCCTCGATCCGCGGCGTCGAGGGCCGGTTGAGCTGCCCGGTGGCGAGCACCACGGCGGACGCGTCGAACGTCCGGCCGTCGGCGGCGGTGACCGTCCACCGTCGTGTGGCGTCGTCCCAGGCGCAGGACGTGACCTCGGTGTCGGACACGATCCGCCGGTCGACGCCGTGGTCGTGCGCGACGCCGCGGAGGTAATCCAGGATCTCCTGCTGGGGGGAGCACAGCCGCGACCAGTCGCGGCGTTGCGCGAAGGAGAACGAGTACATGTGGCTCGGCACGTCGCAGGCGGCGCCGGGGTAGGTGTTGTGGAACCAGGTGCCGCCCAGCTCGGGCGCCGCGTCCAGGATCGTGATGTCGGTGAAGCCGTGGGCCTGCAGCTCGATGGCCGCGGCGATCCCGCCGAAACCGGCACCGACGATGACGACGTTCCCCGCGCTGGCCACAGCATGAGATTAGCCGAGCTGATCGAGCTCCAGCCGGACGGCGAAAGGCGCGTCGGTGGTGAACGTGCCGCGCACCGGGGCGTCGTTCACGTACCCGAACGGGCCGCCGTTGTGGCACGCGGTGAGGCTCGGCCCGTCCAGCAGATCCACCATCCAGTAGTGCCCGATGCCTGCGTCGGCGTACTCGGCGTGTGTCACCTTCATGTCGGTGCGCTTCGTACTGGTGGAGTGCAGCTCGACGACAAGGACCGTGTCGTCGGCGCGCAGCAGGCCGCCCCCGCGGCGCACCCGTAGGAACGCCTCGCGGGTGACCACGACGAGGTCGGGCGCGCGCACGGTTCCGGGATGGGCAGGGGGAACGAGGTGGAGGTCGACATCCACATCCAGCAGCATCTTGAGGTGCCGGGGAATCTGCGGCCGCAGCTGAACTCCCAGCTCGAAGATCGCATCCTGATGGTCGGGAACCGGCTTCGCGGACATCACGACGGCGCCCTCCTGCAGCTCGTAGTTGTGGTCGGAGTCCTCGGGCAGGGCGCCGAACTCCGCCGCCGTGAGCGGTGACAACTGCAGGGGTGGGACGGGCAGGGCGGTCATGCCGACGAGTGTGGCACGGCCGGCCGACGGTTCCCGGGAGTTGTCCACAGGCCTGCCGCGGACGATCCTGAGGGCATGACCCAGCAGGTGTTCGTGCTCGGCGGTGCGCAGACCGACTTCGCCCGCAACTGGACCCGGGAGTCCGCCGAGCCGTTGCGCGACATGCTCGCCGACGCCGTCACCGGCGCGCTGGCCGACGCCGACGTCCCCGCCGCCGACGTGCAGACGGGCCACGTCGGCAACCTCGCCGCCGAGCTGTTCACCGGCCAGGCCCACCTCGGCGCGCTGTTCACCACCCTCGACCCGGCCTGGTCGGCGCTGCCCACCGGCCGGCACGAGGCCGCGTGCGCGTCCGGGAGCCTGGCGGTGCTCGTGGCCATGACGGAGATCGAGGCCGGGCGCTACGACGTGGCCGTGGTCGCGGGCGTCGAGTTGATGCGCAACGTGGGCGGGCAGCAGGCCGCCGAGCACCTGGGCTCGGCCGCGTGGATCGGGCGCGAGGAGTTCCCGGACGGGCTGCCGTGGCCCACCCTGTTCGAGCGCATCGAGCGGGAGGTCGACGAGCGCTACGGCCTCGACCGCGCCCACCTGGACCGCATCTCCGAGCTCAACCGCGCGAGCGCTCTGCAGAACCCACAGGCCCAGACGCGGGCCTGGACGCCGGTCGTCACCGGCGCGGACGACGCCGCGAACCCGCGCGTGGTCGGGGAGATGCGCGCGTCGGACTGCGGGCGGATCACCGACGGCGCTGCGGCCGTCGTGCTCGCGTCGGCGCGGTACGCACGGGAGTGGTCGCGGACCCGTGGACGGACGCCCGCGCTGATCCGGGGATGGGGTCACCGCACCGGCTCGCTCGGCCTGGAGGACAAGCTCACCGCCAGCCGCGGTGCCGAGTACCTGTTCCCGCACCTGCGCACCGCCGTCACCGACGCCTACGGGCGCGCCGGCATCGCGGGACCATCCGATCTGGACGCGGTCGAGCTGCACGACTGCTTCACCATCACCGAGTACGTGGCGCTGGACCACCTCGGCGTCACCCCGCCCGGCAAGTCCTTCGAGGCGGTCGAGGACGGGCGGATCGCGCCGGGTGGCGCGCTGCCGGTCAACCCGTCCGGAGGGCTGATCGGGGCGGGTCACCCGGTCGGCGCCACCGGCGTGCGGATGCTGAACGATGCTGCCCGTCAGGTCACGGGCCGCGCCGGCGAGACCCAGGTCGAGGGGGCCGCGACGGTCGCGACGCTGAACATCGGCGGCAGCGCGGCGACGGTGATCGCCCTCGTGGTGGGCCGGGCCCCGATCTGAGTCGCAGCAACGTGGCCCTGCTCCGGTTCAGTCGGAGCAAGGCCACCTTGCTGCGATCCCGGGTGGACACCAGAGTGACACCGTGCCCGACGCCGCGCCCGACCACCTGACCGTCCACGCCAGCCTCACGCCCGACAAGCTCGCGGTCATCGACCCGGACGGGGCGGACGTCACGTTCGCCGAGCTGGAGGTGCGGGCCAACCGGCTTGCGCACGGGTTGCGCAACCTCGGGCTCACGCCCGGCGACCGCATCGTCTGGTGCGGGCCCAACAGCATCGAGGTGATCGTCGTCCTGCACGCCGCCCGCAAGGCGGGCCTGGTCGCCGTGCCGCTGGCCTACCGGTTCGCGGCCGAGGAGATGCGCTACGTCATCGCCGACAGCGGTGCACCGGTGGTTCTCGTCGACGCCGAGCAGGCCGACCGGGTGGCCGCCGTGCGCGCCGACCTGCCCGACGTCCGCCACGTCGTCGTGCTCCGCGGCGCGCCCTTCGACGGGGCGCTGGCCTGGGACGAGGTCGCCGGATCCGCCGACCCGCTCCCGCCGGTGGAGGGCGGCGGTCAGATGATCTACACGTCGGGCACCACGGGCAAGCCGAAGGGTGCGCTCCGCACCCGCGTCGACCCGGCGATCACCGCCGCCCTCGTGTCGACCCTGCGCCTGCAGCCGGGCCGCGAGGTGCACCTCACGACGGGTCCGCTCTACCACTCCGGCCCGCTGGCCTGGGCCACGCTCAACCACACGCTCGGGGACACGATCGTCCTGATGCGCGCCTTCGACGCGGGCCGGTGGCTCGACCTCGTGCGCGAGCACCGCGTCACCAACACGTTCACCGCACCGACCCCGCTCAAGCGGATCGTCGCGCTGCCGCCCGAGGTGCTCGCCCGCGCCGACCTCTCGTCGATGCGCTCGCTGGTCGCCAACGCCGCGCCCGTGCCGTACGCGCTGAAGCAGGAGATCGTCGAGAAGCTCGGGGACGGCTTCCTGTTCGAGGTCTACGGCTCCACGGAGCTGGGGGTCGACGCCGTGCTGCCGCCCGAGGAGCAGCTGGCCCGGCCGGGTTCGTGCGGGCGGGCGCTGCCGGGCGTCGAGCTGCGGGTGGTCGGGCCGGACGGGGCGCTGCAGCCTGCGGGGGAGCCCGGTGAGCTCCAGGTGCGCTCGACCGTCACGTTCAGCGGTTACCACGGGCACGAGGCGCTGGGCGAGGGCTGGAAGTCGGTCGGCGACGTGGCCCACCTCGACGCCGACGGCTACCTCTACATCCGCGACCGCAGCAGCGACCTGGTGATCACCGGCGGCATGAACGTCTACCCGGCGGAGGTGGAGGCCGTCCTGCACGCCCACCCCGACGTGCTCGACGCGGCGGTGTTCGGGCTGCCCTCGGCGGAGTGGGGCCAGACGGTGCACGCGGTGGTGGTGCCCCGCGACGGGCACGAGATCGACATCCGCGCCCTGGAGGCGCACGTCGGCGAGAGCCTGGCCCGGTTCAAGCACCCGCGCAGCTGGCAGGTGCGCGACGGCCTGCCGCGCACGGATTCCGGGAAGCTCCTCAAGCGCGTGCTCCGCGAGGAACACCGCCCCTGACCGGCGGCTTAACCGTCCGCTCACCTGCTCCGGCCGGGTAAAGGAATGCCCAGGTCAAGCGGCCAGTACCCTCCATCCGTGACGATGAAGCGGCGGGCGTTCCTGACAGCCGTGCCGCTGCTCGCTGCCGGCGCGTGCGCGGCACCCGTGCCGGGCGCCGCCATCCCGAACTCACCGGCGCCCACCATCCCGACCCCGCAGGCGCCCGCCACCCCGTTCGCGCCTGCCCCCGCGACCACCGCCCCGACGGGGCCCGCCGCCGAGCTCGCGCACGCGACGTCGGGCCGCCCCGAGGTGGCGCTGACGTTCCACGGCGCCGGTGACCTCGGCCTCGCCACGAAGATCCTCACCGGCTTCGCCGACCGCGGCGCGGCCGTCACGGTGCTCGCCATCGGCACCTGGCTGCAGGCCTCCCCGGACGCGGCGAAGGTCGTCACCGACCACGGTCACGAGCTGGGCAACCACACCTGGTCACACCCGGACCTGTCCGGCATGAGCGAGGCCGCGGTCAGGGCCGAGATCGAGCGTTGCCGCGACCGGCTCGCGGCGCTCACCGGCTCGCCCGGCGCGTTCTTCCGGCCCTCGGCGGCGCAGCACGCCACCGCGGTGGTCCGGAGGCTCGCGGCCGCCGCGGGCTACCAGCGGGTGCTGTCCTACGACGTCGACTCCCGCGATTTCACCGATCCGGGCGCCGCCGCGATCCGCCGCAACGTCCGGGCGGCCGTCGCGGGCAGCGTCGTGAGCATGCACCTCGGCCACCCCGGGACGCTCGACGCGCTCCCCGGCGTACTCGACGACCTGGCCGCCCGTGGCCTCAAGCCGGTCACCGCCGCCGAACTGTTCCGCTGAAAGGGATCCCCGCGTGTCACTGCCCCTCCGCCGTGCGGCGTTGCTCGGAGCCACGCTGTTCCTCCTGGCGGGATGCGCCACCGCCGCGGTGGCCCCGCCCGCAGCCCCGCCCGCCCCGACCCCGCAGCCCGTCCCCGCGTCCGTTGCCGGTGCGTTGCCGGGCATGCCGCCCGTGACCGATGCCCACAACGTCTACGCCGCCGCCGGGGCGAACATGCTCTCCGATGCGGCGAAGGCGGCGAAACCGCTGGTCTACGTGCCGCACACCAAGTCCGGCGACGTCTGGGTGATCGACCCCACCACGTTCGCGGTGGTCGGGCGCTACCGCCTGGGCGGCGAGCTCCAGCACATCGTGCCGTCCTACGACATGACGACGCTCTACGCGAGCGACGACACCACCAACAAGCTCACGCCGTTCGATCCGACCACGGGCCTCCCCGGCGCCAACATCCCGGTGATCGACCCCTACAACATGTACTTCACGCCGGACGGCAAGTCGGCCATCTCGGTGGCCGAAGCCCGCCGGATGCTCGTGTTCTACGACCCGCACACCTGGAAGGTGCAGCAGACGCTGCCCACGCCCGAGTGCGCGGGCATCGACCACGCCGACTTCATGCCCGACGGCCGCACCGCCGTGTTCACCTGCGAGTTCGCCGGCCGCGTCGCCGTGATCGACATCGCCGCGCGGAAGCTCCTGCGCACGATCGACCTGCCGGTGCGGCACACGCGGATGGGCCCGCAGGACATCAAGCTCGCCCCGGACGGCTCGGTGTTCTACATCGCCGACAGCGAGGAGGGCGGGGTGTGGGTCATCGACGGCGCGGCCACGAAGGTGCTCCGCGTGATCCCGACCGGCAAGGGAGCGCACGGCCTCTACCTCTCCCGCGACGCCACGAAGCTCTACGTCACCAACCGGCTCGACAGCAGCGTCAGCGTCCTCGACTCCTACACCGGGGCCGTGCAGACGAAGTGGGTCATCCCGGACAAGGCCAGCCCCGACATGGGCAACGTCACCGCGGACGGCTCGCAGCTCTGGCTCTCCGGACGCTACAGCCGCACCGTGTACGTGCTCTCCACATCGGACGGTCACCTGATCAGGGCGATTCCGGTCGGCGACGGCCCGCACGGGCTGTGCGTGTGGCCGCAGCCTGGCCGCTACTCGTTGGGGCACACGGGGATCACGCGGTGAGGGCGGCGGCATGAGTACCGCCGACGTGATCTTTCCCGCGGAGGCGGCATGAGTACAGAGCGGCTGTTCAGGATCGCGATGGTGGTGAAGGGCATCGACGGCGCGGTCGAGTTGATCGGCGCGATCACGCTGTTGCTGGTCTCCGGCGGTACCGTCCAGACCCTGATCAACGACATCATCAGCCGCGACCTGCTCGGGCCCCCCGACGGCTCGCTGGCCCGGCACTTCGTGGCCGGCACGGTCGAGTTCGCGTCCGGGGACCGGACATTCGCCGTGGTGTACCTCGGCCTGCACGGCGTGGTGAAGCTCCTGCTGGTGATCGCACTGCTGCGGAAGATCCGGCCCGCATACCCGGTGGCCGTCGTCGTGCTCGGGCTGTTCGTCGCCTACGAGGTCTACCGGGCCACGCAGACGGGCTCGGTGCTGCTGCCGTTCCTGGCCGCGCTCGACGTCGCGATCATCGTGTTGGTGATCCGCGAGTACCGCGGGTTGCCTGCTACCCCAGCACGTTGACGGCCCTGGCCACCACGAGCCCGACGGTCACGAGCGCGATCAGTGACTCGAACATCATCACGATCTTGGACCAGGGCGAGAGCGGCATGGTGTCGGTGGGGCTGAACGCGGTGGCGTTGGTGAACGACAGGTAGAAGTAGTCGACGAACCGCGGCTCCCAGTCGGCGTCGGCCATGTCCGGCTGCTGCATCTGCACGAACAGGAAGTCTGGGTGCTCCTGGCGGCCGGCTGCGCGCGCAGCCGGGCCGCCGCGGTCGAACTCCCAGAACAGCAGCGCGAATGCGATCACGTTCGTCAGCCAGATCGAGCCGCCCGTGGCCAGGAGTGCCGTGGCGTCGTTGCCGAACCGGCCCTGGACGATGCCGGTGACCAGGTTGACCACCGACCACCCCGTCGCGAGCGTGATCAGCGTGGTGACGCCGATCCCCAGCATGCGCAGCACGGCCGACTCGCGGTCGAGCCGGAACGGGTTCGCGATCAGCAGCATGATCACGAGCGCCGTCTCGAGCCCGGGCAGCAGGAGCGGGTTCCCGAACGTCATCTGGTCGGGCAGCTGTGTCTGCAGGGCGATCGCGACGGCGATGGCCAGCAGCGCGGGCCAGCGGTGCTCGCCCCTGGTGGGGCGGCGCCAGGCGGGCATGGTCATCGCCGGAATCTAGTGCCCCGGTCGCCGGACGGCCGTGATCACCGCCTCGGTGTGCTGGGCCGTCGCGGACGGAATCAGAGCGGGGTGGCCGCGGCCAGCAGCGCCGTCACCTCGCGGGCCGCGGCCCGTCCGGCCCGGTTGGCGCCGATCGTGCTGGCGCTCGGGCCGTAACCGACGAGGTGGATGCGGGGGTCGGCCACCACGCGGGTGCCGTCCACGACGATGCCGCCGCCCGGCCCGCGCAGGCCCAGCGGGGCCAGGTGGGCCAGCGCGGCGCGCCAGCCGGTGGCCCACAGGATGGCGTCGGCCGGCTCGGACGTGCCGTCGGCCCAGGCCACTCCCTCGGGAGTGAGGCGGTCGAACATCGGCCTGCGGTCCAGCACACCGGCTTCCTGCGCCGCCCGCACGGCCGGGGTGAGCGCCAGCCCGGTCACGCCGACCACGCTCTGCGGTGGCAGCCCGGCCCGCACCCGCTCGTCCACCCGCGCGACGGCGGCGCGGCCCGCCTCGGCATCGAACGGCCCCTCGTGGAACACCGGTGGCCGGCGCGTCACCCAGGTGGTCGACGCTGCGACCGGCGCGATCTCCATCAGCAGCTGCACCGCCGAGGTGCCGCCGCCGACCACCACCACGCGGAGCCCGGTGAAGTCGTCGGGCCCGCGGTACTGCGCCGGGTGCAGCTGGCGGCCGCGGAACGTCTCCTGGCCGGGGTAGATCGGCCGGAACGGCCGGGTCCAGGTACCCGTCGCGTTGATCACCGCCCGGGTGCGCCACGTGCCGTGGCCGGTCTCCACCACCAGCTTCGGGGCCGCGTCGCGAACGGCCGACACGTGCACCGGGCGCACGACGTCCAGGCCGAGCTCGTGCTCGTAGTCGGCGAAGTACGCGGGCACGACCTCCGCGGCCGGGCGTGTCGGGTCGGCCGGGTCGAAGTGCAGGCCGGGCAGGTCGTGGATGCGGTGGGTCGTGTCCACCCGCAGCGTCGGCCAGCGGTGCCGCCACGCGCCGCCGGGACCGTCCTCACCGTCCAGCACGACGAAGCCGGGCCCCGGCTCGATCCCGGCCCGGCGCAGGCCGTACGCGGCGGACAGCCCAGCCTGCCCGGCCCCGATCACCACCACGTCCGTGCGCACGTCCCTGCAACACCGCGCACCGCCCCAGCCGTTCCCCCAGCACGGGCTGATCACGGCGAGATGGTGGTTCCCGGTGATCCGCAGGCGACCGTCTGCCCGTGATCGTCGGTATCGGGGGGTCAGCGCGCCGCGGGGGTGGCGGCGGTGAACGGCGTGGCCGCGAAGCGCTGCGTCCAGGCGGCGACGTCGGCCGTGGTGACGTTGCCGCCGCAGATCACCAGGCCAAGGTGCGCGCTCGGGCCGACGCGGTCGCGCACCTGCATCGCGGCCGGCACCAGGCACCCGGCCGCAGGCTCGGCCCAGACCTTCGCCTCCTCGGCCAGGGTGAGGGTGCCGCGCACCGCGTCGGCGTCGGGGATCACCAGCACCTCCGTCACGAGGGCGCGGGCGTGCTCCAGCGTGAGCGCCGTGACGTGCGGTGCGCTGAGCGTGCTCACGACCGACGTCGGCGCGATCGGCACCGGCCCGCCTGCTGTGAGCGCACGGGACATGGCGTCGGCGCCCTCGGTCTCCACGCCCCATACCCGCACGTCCGGGGCGAGGGCGTGGAACGCCGTGGCGATCCCGGCGACCAGACCACCACCCCCGATGCTGACGAGCACGTCGGTCACCGTCGGTGCCGCGAGGGCGAACTCCAGCCCGACGGTACCCTGGCCGGCGATCACCACCGGGTCGTCGAACGGGTGCACCAGCGTGCGGCCCGCGGCCACCAGCTCGTCCATCAGCGCGAACGCGCTCGGCATGTCCGGGGTGAGGCGCACGTCCGCCCCGGCGTCGCGGGCCGCATCCACGGACCGGACGGGCGCCGACGCGGGCATCACGACCGTGGCCGCGATCCCCAGCGCGCCGGCCGCGTCGGCCAGTGCCGTGGCGTGGTTGCCCCCGCTCACCGCGACGACACCGGCGTCGCGCTCGGCCGCCGAGAGCCCCAGCAGCTTGTGGAACGCCCCGCGCGCCTTGAACGAGCCGGTGCGCTGCAACAGCTCGAGCTTGAGCACCACCGGCACGCCCAGCAGTACCGACAGCCCGGGGGACGAGACGGTCGGCGTGGCCACCACGTGTCCCGCGATGCGCTCGGCGGCGGCCCGGATGTGCTCGATATCGATCACAGGGTCACGTTACGGGGCACCAGGGGCCCCGGGGTCAGCGCAGGGGCACGACCTCGGGGGCCCCGAGGCGGGCCGAATCGGCCGTCTCGTCGTCGGGCATCTTCTGGCTCTCGCGCTCGGCGTCGACGCGCTTGCGGTAGTGCTCCACCTCGGCGGCCACCTGCTCCTCGCTCCACCCCAGGACGGGGGCGGCGAGGCGCGCGGTCTCCTCCATCGCCCCGATGCCCCGGTCGAACGTCTCGATCGAGATCCGGGTCCGGCGCGCGAGCAGGTCCTCGACGTGGCGGGCGCCCTCGAACTGCGCCGCGTAGACGATCTCTGCACGCAGGTAGTCCGGTGCTCCGGTCAGCGGCTCGCCGAGCGTCGGGTCGTCGGCGACGAGCTCCAGCACCTCGTCGACGAGCGAGCCGTACCGGCCGAGCAGGTGCTCGATGCGGGCGACGTGCACGCCGTAGCGCTGGGCCAGCTGGTAACGGTTGTTCTTCATGGCGTCGAATCCCTCGGCACCCAGCAGTGGCACGTGCTCGGTGACCGACGGCGGCACCTTCGCGTCCAGCGCGTGCACGGCCGCGTCGACGGCGTCCTTGGCCATGATCCGGTACGTGGTGTACTTCCCGCCCGCGACCACCACGAGGCCCGGCACCGTGTGGGCGACGGCGTGCTCGCGCGAGAGCTTGGACGTGGAGTCCGACTCGCCCGACAGCAGCGGTCGCAGGCCCGCGTACACGCCCTCCACGTCGGCGTGGGTCAGCGGCTGCTCCAGGACGGCGTTGACGTGGGTGAGCAGGTAGTCGATGTCGGCGGCGGACGCGGCCGGGTGCGCCTTGTCCAGGTCCCACTCGGTGTCGGTGGTGCCGATGATCCAGTGCCGGCCCCACGGGATCACGAACAGCACCGACTTCTCGGTGCGCAGGATCAGCCCGGAGTCGCCCTGGATACGGTCGCGCGGCACCACGAGGTGGATGCCCTTGCTGGCGCGGACCTTGAACTGACCGCGCTCGCCGACCAGGCTCTGGGTGTCGTCGGTCCACACGCCGGTCGCGTTGATCACCTGTTTGGCGTGCACCTTGATCGTGCGGCCGGACTCCTGGTCGTGCACCTCCGCGCCGGTCACGCGCTCGACCTCGCGCAGCAGCGCCGTGACCCGTGCGCGGGTGGCCACGTGGGCCCCGTAGGCGGCGGCGGTACGGGCGATGAACATCGTGTGCCGCGCGTCGTCGACCTGCGCGTCGTAGTACTGCAGGGCTCCGACGAGCGCGTCCTTGCGGAGCGACGGCACGATCCGCCGTGCACCGGTGCGGGTCAGGTGGCGGTGCAGGGGCAGGCCCGCGCTCCGGCCCGAGAGGCGGGCGAGCGTGTCGTAGAGCGCCACGCCGCTGCCCGCGTAGAACCGTTCCCACACGCGGTGCTTGAGCGGGTAGAGGAACGACACCGGGCGCACCAGGTGCGGTGCGAGGGTCTCGATCAGCAGTCCGCGCTCCGCGAGCGCCTCGGCGACGAGCCGGAAGTCCAGCATCTCCAGGTAGCGCAGGCCGCCGTGGATGAGCTTGCTGGAGCGGCTCGACGTGCCCGAGGCGAAGTCGCGGGCCTCGACGAGCCCGACCGAGAGCCCGCGCGTCGCGGCGTCCAGTGCGGCACCGGCTCCGACCACGCCGGCCCCGATGACCAGCACGTCGAGCTCGGACGCAGCCATGGCGTCGAGCGCAGCCGAACGGGCTGCGGGTGAGAGCGCGACCGAGCGCATGATGTGTTCCCTTTCGTGGTGCTGTGTCGCAGCAAGGTGACATTGCTGCGGTCCGGTCGGAGCAGTGTCACCTTGCTGCGACCCGGCGGACTAGTCCACCTCGACCCAGTCCAGTGTCCGCTCCACGGCCTTCTTCCACCGCGCGTAGGCCGTGTCGCGCTGTTCCTTCGACCACACCGGCTCCCAGCGCTTCGACTCGTTCCAGTTGGCGCGCAGCTCGTCGGTGTTCTTCCAGAACCCGACGGCCAGGCCCGCCGCGTAGGCCGCGCCCAGCGCCGTGGTCTCCGCGACCACGGGCCTGCTCACCGGAACGCCGAGCACGTCGGCCTGGATCTGCATGCACAGCTCGTTGGCCGTGACGCCCCCGTCGACCTTGAGCACCTCCAGATGCACGCCGGAGTCCTTCTCCATGGCCTCGGCGACGTCGCGGCTCTGGTAGCAGATCGCTTCCAGCGTGGCCCGGGCCAGGTGGGCGTTGGTGTTGAAGCGCGAGAGCCCGACGATCGCGCCGCGCGCGTCGGAACGCCAGTACGGCGCGAACAGCCCCGAGAACGCGGGCACGAAGTAGACGCCGCCGTTGTCCTCCACCTGCCGGGCCAGCGACTCGCTCTGCGAGGCGCCGGAGATGATCCCGAGCTGGTCACGCAACCACTGCACGGCCGAGCCGGTGACGGCGATGGAGCCCTCCAGCGCGTACACGGTCGGCTCGTCGCCGAACTTGTACCCGATGGTGGTGAGCAGCCCCGCCTTCGACCGGACCAGCTCGGTGCCCGTGTTGAGCAGCATGAAGTTGCCGGTGCCGTAGGTGTTCTTGGCCTCGCCGGGGGCGAAGCACACCTGCCCGACGGTGGCGGCCTGCTGGTCGCCGAGATCACCCGTGATCGGGACCTCGCCGCCGAGCGGGCCGTTCGCCAGCGTCATGCCGTACGGGGTCGGCGCCGAGCTGGGCTTGATCTCCGGGAGCATCGAGCGCGGGACGCCGAAGAAGCCGAGCAGCTCGTCGTCCCAGTCGAGGGTCTCCAGGTCCATCAACATGGTGCGGCTGGCGTTGGTGGGGTCGGTGACGTGCACCCCGCCGTTGACCCCGCCGGTGAGGTGCCAGATCACCCAGCTGTCGGTGTTGCCGAAGATCGCGTCCCCGCGTTCGGCCGCCTCCCGTGCCCCGTCGACGTTCTCCAGGATCCACTGGATCTTGCCGCCGGAGAAGTACGTGGCGGGCGGCAGGCCGGCCTTGCGGCGGATCACGTCACCGCGCCCGTCGCGGTCCAGGGCGGAGGCGATCCGGTCGGTGCGGGTGTCCTGCCAGACGATCGCGTTGTAGAGCGGGCGGCCGGTCCTGCGGTCCCACACCACCGCCGTCTCGCGCTGGTTGGTGATGCCCAGCGCCACGAGGTCCGCGGCGGCGAGCCCGGTCTTGTTCAGCCCGGTCTGGATCACCGAGGAGGTGCGCTCCCAGATCTCGACGGGGTCGTGCTCGACCCAGCCCGCCTGCGGGAGGATCTGCTGGTGCTCCAGCTGGTGGCGGCCCACCTCGTTGCCGGAGTGGTCGAAGATCATGAATCGGGTGCTGGTGGTGCCCTGGTCGACGGCACCGACGAACTCGGCCATGGAGCTCTCCTCCTAGCGGGACTGCGCGGGCTCGGACACGGTGACCTCTTCGCCCGCTGCGGGCAAGAAGCCTTCGATCATGAACTTGAAGAGTGCGCCACCGATCAGGCCCCCGATGATCGGCGCGATGATGGGTAGCCAGAAGTACAGACTGCCGTTCTGGTCGAACATGGCGGTCGCGTACCCCGTCACCAGCGAGGCCAGCCGCGGGCCGAAGTCGCGGGCCGGGTTGATCGCGTAGCCGGCGTTCGCGCCCCACGCCATCCCGATCCCGACGACGAGCAGCCCCACCACGACCGGCCCGAGGTTGGCCAGCGGGCCGTTGTTGGCGGCCGTGGTGAGCGCGAAGATCACGAACACGAGTATCGCGGTGCCGACGACCTGGTCGAAGAACGCCGTCGGGATCGAGACGGGCCCGGTGCCGTTGCCGGGCAGCGTGGAGAAGATCCCCTGGGTCTTGTAGGTGTGGCCGGGATCGGCCGCGAAGATCAGGTCGGAGTACCCGACGCGGACGATGAGCGCCGCCACGAACGCGCCCGCGGTCTGCGCCAGCGAGTAGGGCAGCACCTTGCGCCAGGAGAAGCCCTTGAACGCGGCCAGCGCGACCGTCACGGCCGGGTTGAGGTGGGCGCCCGAGAGCCGGGCCGCGACGTACACCCCGAGGGTCACGCCGATGCCCCACGCCCACGCGATCGCGTCGTGGCCGCCGAGGCTGCCGTCGGAGCTGGTCACCACCTGCGCGACCACCCCGTTGCCGAACAATATGAGGATCATGGTGCCGAGGAACTCGGCGCTCAGCTCCCCGAGTAGTGAGTTCTTCACCGTCGAAGCCCCCTGTCCCGACCCGCTCCCATAGCGGGTGCCGGCGACGCTAGGAATCGCCGGGAGCAGCGGCAACGGCGACCGTTCGGCATTGTCGAACGTCAGCGCGGGCGCAGGTCACACGGCGGACGTACGGTCGGGAGGTGCCGGGGTCCATTCAGTCCATCGAGCGCGCGGCAGCGGTGCTGCGCCTCCTCGGGGGCACCGACCGCCCGCTCGGGCTGCGCGAGCTCGCCGCCGCCCTGGACCTCCCGCGACCCACGGTGCACGGCATCGTCCGCACGCTGCGCGACGTCGGGTTCGTCGACCAGGAGCAGGACTCCGCCCGCTACACGCTCGGCACCGGCCTCGCCGAGCTCGGCCGGCCCGGGGACCGCCACGACCTGCGCGCGGCCGCGATGAACTGGGCCGATGTGCTGGCCGGGAGCACCGGGCTCGCCGTGCACCTGGGCGTCGCCGCG